>CAMJHQ010000034.1 GCA_946405625.1 uncultured Lachnospiraceae bacterium
AAAAGGGCTGTATCTCATGACTAAAGTCACGAGTGTTAGCCCTAAGATTATAAATTGGGAATAGTAACTATGAATAACAATAAATTTCCGGAATTTCCGGATTACAGCAACTGTCTGGTAAACCTGGCAAATTCAATTGAGAAAAAATTCGGAGCAGAGACAACGGCAGAAACGCTTCCTCTGGCTGATAAATATTTAAGCAAAAAATATAAGAATGTAGTCGTGCTTCTTCTTGATGCTATGGGCATCTCCATACTTGAGAAGCATCTTAAGGAAGAGGGTTTCTTCAGATCTCATCTTGCAGGTGAATATAATTCTGTATATCCTCCGACTACCGTTGCTGCGACAACATCATTGTTAAGTGGACTCTATCCGAATGAACACGGCTGGCTCGGCTGGGATGTATATATTTCGGATCTGGATAAGAATGTGACACTGTTCAGAAATACTGAACAGATGGTTGAGAAGAAAAACGCAGAACCGATAGATACAGATCTGAATGGGAAGAGCATCTGGGGAGAGAATTCCATTCGGGAGGATCGTGAGGCGGCAGATGTAAATGTTGGATTTACCTACTTACCATACAGGTCAGTAGTAGATAAGATCAATGATGCAGGAGGAAAGGCATATTACTCTATGCCGTTCATGCCCCCATTTCCTCAGGACTATGAGGCCATACTGAAAAGAGTTGAGGATCTCTGTAATGAGCCGGGAGAAAAGTATATCTATGCTTATTGGAATGAACCTGACGGAACCATGCATAGAACCGGAACAGTCAGTGAAGAAACTCATGATATGATAACGGGACTGGAACAGATTACAGAGAAGTATGTATCCAAACTTAAGGACACACTCATTATAATCACGGCAGATCACGGCCATATGGACAGTAAGAATCTGTGTATACTGGATTACCCGGATGTCATGAACTGTCTCGAAAGACTTCCGTCTATCGAACCGCGTACGCTTAATCTCTTTGTGAAAGAAGAGTACATACAGGTTTTTCCGGAGATTTTCAGGAAGAATTTCGGAGATGAATTTCTGCTGCTTACAAGAGAAGAAGTTATGAAACATAAAGTATTCGGAACCGGTAATTCGAGAGACGGACTCGAAGAAATGCTTGGCGATTATATAGCCTTTGCGATATCCGAAACATCAATATTCAATACACATTTCGAAGCGCAGATAATGCCGGGCGGACATGCGGGACTCACACCGGAAGAATATATAATCCCGTTAATTGTTATTGAAAATAAGTGAATATTTTATCGTTAATCAAGTCACTTTTAATTAATTGTATGATTTAGGAATAATTAAAAAATAGACAAAGATTTTTCGGATTATTATTTGTATGATACGACTATACACGTCAGTATAGTCGTATTTTTATTTTGTTATGCGTGAACGAAAACAATTAGTGGACGCTTTTGAACAGAAGGCCTTGAAAATATATAACGTATATGATAATCATGTAAATAGTAATCGGTCGCTAATGGATTTGGATTTTGACGGAGAAATGATATGCAGATTAAAAAAGATGAGATATATCAAAGGATTCTGAGCATTTCAAAAAAACTTTTTATAAATAAAGGATATGAGAAAACATCTCTTCGCATGGTCGCTGATAAATGTTTTATAAGTAAGAGCAACATTTACAGATATTTCAGATCCAAGGAAGAAATCTATGAAACTCTTGTGAGACCCGCCAGACAGAATGTAATCGATGCAATCGGTCATTTCGGAAGTAAGGATTATGCGGGAAATTATACGGTAGATAAGATAGAAGATGTATCAACGGCACTCGCAAAGGTAATGAGTAAACATCGCGAAGGACTTCTTATTATGCTTAAGGCCGTAGGCAGTAAAGATCGGGCGATGCTTACTGAAATGATGACAGGATTCTTTGTTGAAGCATGTCCGATAGAGGATGAGGAGTTTAAGATTCAGATAGTATCGATACTTATTATGGGTCTTACAGATATATTGCTCAAATATAGTGACGAAGATGAAATAAGTTACAGATTAAGGCTGCTGGTCTCATATCATTATCTCGGACTTAACGGAATAAAGGAAAAACTCGGATTTGATGCGAAGTAGTTGCCAGTAACAATTAGTCACATATAGGAGAAAAGAAATAGATTAAATTCGAAAAGAACGGAAGGGATTATCATGAAAGAGAAAAGTGAGAAACAGACAAAGAAAAAAGGTAAAAAACTCCGCGGATTTTTAATCGGTCTTGGAATATTCTTTGCGATTATCGGTATAGCAACTGTCTGGTATATAAACCACATGCACTATGATATTGAAGCACATGAATTCTATGATGTGGAAACCCTTAAGGCAGAAGGCAGAAGCTACGACGAGTCATCCGTGGTTTATATGACGAGGGATATAAGTCCTGAAGGATTGGATGCATGCTATAAAGCATTAAATGTATCTCCGACGGGAAAGGTTGCAATTAAGCTCTCAACAGGTGAAGCGGGTAATCCGAATCATCTGGATCCGAACCTTATCAAGGATCTGGTTCAAAGCGTGGACGGAACAATCGTAGAATGTAATACCGCATATTCAGGTTCTAAAAGAGCAGAGACCGAAATGCATATGCAGGTTGCAAAGGATCACGGATTCACTGAAATTGCGGATGTGGACATTATGGACAGGGACGGATATATGAAGATCCCGGTTGAAGGAGGAGTTAATCTTCAGGAAAACTGGGTTGGAAAGAATCTGGCTGATTATGATTATGTGATAGTACTTACACATTTCAAGGGGCATCCTATGGCAGGATTCGGAGGTGCACTCAAGAATATTTCAATAGGAATTGCATCAAGCGAAGGCAAGACCAGAATTCATTCAGGTGGAGTATTCTCAAAACCGCCGATCGATATCGGAAGCCTGCTTACAAATCAGGATGTTTTTACGGAGTCGATGGCTGAAGCTGCAAAGTCTGTCTCGGATTATGAGGGATATGGACAGAATATTGTTTATATAAGTGTTATGAACAGAATGTCAGTCGATTGTGACTGCGTATCGCACCCGGCAGATGTTGATATGCATGATATCGGAATCCTGGCGTCAACCGATCCTGTTGCACTTGATCAGGCGTGTGTGGATCTTGTATTCAGATCTGAGGACGGTCAGTCACTTCAGAACAGAATACTGGAGAAAAACGGACTTCATATTCTGACTCACTGTGAAGAAATAGGCTTTGGAAACAGAGCTTATGAGATTGTTAATTTAGATGAAGTAGAGTCACAAGAAGATGCTGAGGCCGAGTAGCAGTAAGTGGATGAAATCGTGTCACAAGAAGATGAAAAAACAGCGATGTGTGATAAACGGAGAAGAGTCATAAGTGTTTGAGATACTAAGAAGAGAAATTATTTATATATGGTACTATTTTACGGTCCAGCTGCGTCAGATATTTCTGTACTGGGTCTTGGGAATGGTGATCGGTTCGATCATCTCGGTATTCTTTAAAGATAAGATCCATAACCTTATGAGAAATATGAAAAGTGACGGCAGCAGCATAATCGGGATTATAGCGGCGTCGATTCTGGGAGTTGCTTCTCCGCTTTGCATGTATGGAACGATTCCGATAGCGGCTTCTTTCTCGAGAGGTGGAATAAGAGATGAATGGCTTGCGTCATTCATGATGAGTTCTATACTTCTTAACCCGCAGCTTATCATTTACAGTGCGGCACTTGGTGTGAAGGTGCTTGTGGTCCGTATAGTTACTTGTTTTCTTTGTGGAATCGTGGCAGGACTGGTTATCCGTTTCTTTTTCAAGAAGAAAAATTTCTTCAGGTTTGAAAGCTTTGATGAACCGAAGAACAGAGATACGGACCCGAATATATTCAAAAGACTGCTAAAGAATCTTTACAGAAACTTTAGGGCGACAGGACTTTACTTTCTTATAGGAATACTTCTTTCGGCAATCTTTCAGAGATATGTACCCGCGGAGGCTGTGACCTTTATGTTTGGCGGTAATGAAGCCTGGGGAGTCCTGATGGCTTCTACGGTAGGCGTTCCGCTTTATGTCTGCGGAGGAGGTACAATACCGATCCTGAAGACATGGCTTGCAAACGGCATGAGTCTCGGAAGTGCGGCTGCATTTATGATAACGGGACCTGCGACAAAGATCACAAATCTCGGAGCTCTTAAGGTGGTGCTCGGGATTAAGCATTTCCTGTTTTATTGGGCCTTTATCATAGTATATGCTTGTATGTCCGGCGTATTGATCAATCTGGTTCTTTAAAATGTGCTGAATCTAAGACATACAGTAATCGGATATATTAAATCTGATGAATTATCAGCGTAATTTATATAATAAATCGGACCTCTGTCGAAAGGGTCGATAAATAACAGATCAACCTTGGGATTCTATATGAATCCCAAGGTTTTTTATGGTATATCTCAAGGTTTTTATGGTTGTATTCTTCGGAAGGATGAAATATTATTCTATTTATAAATTTATTGCCGGATTGCAGCTTCACACCGGTTGCTTAGTGTGGGGCTTCAAATATCACCGATATATAGAGTTTATCTGCCGCATGGCCGGAGCCTGAGGTAAATCCGTTGGCTGGAATAATTTGTTGATGGGAAGCATGCGATATCGGTTGTGTGAGGTTTCATAGAAGGGAGTTTATGATTATGAGGGAAATTACACTTGGTAAAACAGGGATTAAAGTTCCGCAGAATGCATTCGGAGCACTGCCTATTCAGAGAGTTGATATGGATACCGCCGTTAAACTGCTCCGCGGCGCTTACGAAGGAGGAATGAGATTTTTTGATACTGCACGTGCTTACTCGGATAGCGAAGAGAAGATGGGAGAAGCTTTCGGTACGATAGAAGGAATGCGTGAGAAGATATACATTTCTTCCAAGACTATGGCGAAAACTCCCGAAAAGTTTTGGGAAGATCTTGAAACTACGCTTAAGAATCTGAAGACGGATTATCTGGACATTTATCAGTTCCATTGTGTATCGCAGTGCTATAGACCGGGTGACGGCACGGGAATGTACGAAGCGATGGAGGAAGCAAAGCGTCAGGGAAAGATAAGACATATAGGAATTACGGCACACCTTATCGGAGTTGCTGAAGAAATAGTTGAGAGCGGCCTGTATGAGACTCTGCAGTTTCCTTTCAGCTATCTTGCAACAGACAGAGATATAGCACTTGTAAAGGCAGCGGAAAAGGCAGATATGGGATTTATAGCTATGAAGGGACTATCCGGAGGTCTGCTTACAAACAGCGATGCCTGCATGGCATTTATGAGTCAGTATAGTGCACTTCCGATATGGGGAATCCAGAGGGAAGAGGAACTTGCCCAGTGGCTCGGTTTTTTTGACAGAGAGGTCACTATGACAGATGAAATGGCTGCATTTATCGAAGAAGACAGACGGACCCTTATGGGGGACTTCTGCCGTGGATGCGGATATTGTATGCCATGTACAGTCGGAATCAAGATAAATAACTGTGCGAGAATGTCACAGCTGATACGCCGTGCTCCGTCGGAAAATTTCTTATCGGAAGAGTGGCAGGCAAATATGATGCAGATCGAGGATTGCGTAGACTGCGGGCTCTGTAAGACCAGATGCCCATACGGACTTGATACTCCAAATCTTTTGAGAAAGAATCTCGCAGATTACAAGGATATATTAGCGGGAAAAGTAACATTGTAATTTTGCGGAAGATAATTAAACTACGGGTATATATGAATTTACAGATATAAACAATATAATATGAAAAGCGGAAACGGTTATGAATGATATAAAGAAATATATATCATTGTTGATCGTTGCGAGGGATTGATAATGTCAAAGCTGAAGGAAACAATCAAGAATTCAAAAATCTTAAATCCTATTGCGCATGAGATGTATTACAAATATCAGGATGCAAGGGACAGTATAAAGGATAGTGCGGTATGGCAGAAGGTAAATAAACCGCATCAGGTAAAGGAAGAGCGTAAGGATATTTCCGGTTTGAAGCATACATGGGCTTTTAATTCAGGTAATAACTTTTCGGGAAATCCCAAGTGGCTGTTTATCTATATATGCAAATACAGACCTGATATAGAAGCATATTGGATCTGCGACAGTGATAAGACTGTTGAACAGATCAGGAATCTGGGATATAACGCATATACATTTAATTCCCATGCGGCTGTCAAGCTTCAGCAAAGGACAGGAGTATTCTGTGTCGAACAGGTTAAGGAGCAGATTCCGACAAATATGCCGAAGGATGTGATTCTGCTTAATCTGTATCATGGTGTAGGATGTAAGACTATTGAAAAGTTTGTTGACTTCGGTTTTCTCACTCAGAGAATTGCAAAGAAATATATAACCTACAATGACTATTACTATACTCATATGTTGTTTCTTGTGACATCACCATTGATGGAAGAGCATTTTGCAAAGCAGATGGGATTGGATAAGGCCAATCTGATCAGAGCAGGATATCCGAGATGTATGTATCAGAATAAATATGAACCAATAGCTACATTTGACGGTGACATTCTCAAACAGCGAGGACTGCCTGAAAATACGCGGATTGCAGCTTATGTCCCGACATATAGAGATGATGAAGGTTTCAATTTCTGGGAGAATGCAGTTCCTGATTTTGACGCACTGATAAAGACATTAAAAAATGAGAATATTCTTTTGATATTCAAGCTTCATCCGCAGATGATAGATGATCCCGTTTACAAGAATATTGAAGAGAAATATAAGCAGGAAAAGAATATTCTGTTCTGGGATAATTCAAATGATTTCTATGAGATCTTTCCGAAAATCGATGTCGGAATCGTGGACTATTCATCGATATATTATGACATGCTTGCCGGTGGAGTTGATCATTTCATCAGGTATTTCTTTGATTATGAGGATAAGGAAAAGAATTTAAGAGACTTCGTTTATGATCCTGAAGAGATGACAAGCGGTGTCATGTGTAAAAGCTTTGATGAGCTCCTGTCTGCGCTGGAGCATCTTGAAGAAAACGAAGAGGCGGATAAAGATAGGATTTATGACCTGTTCTGGAAATATGCGGAACCTGATTCTTTTGAGAAGATAATCGAAAAGACTCTTGCGTTTATTCCGAAGCAGGAGAGTGATCTTCCGACACTGTATTCCTATGATATATTCGATACGCTGATTGCCAGAAAGGTACTTCAGCCAAGGGGAATCTTCTTTCAGGTACGTTACATGATGAGACATTCCGAGATACATTTCCCGGATTATCTTACGGCAAACTATCCTGAGGTAAGGGAATTCTGTGAGTCAAATGCGAGAGAATACTACAGCAAATCTCTGGAGTTCAGAAAGGACAACAGACGAGAGATAACTCATGATATGATCTTCCGCAGAATGCAGGACCTCTATGAGATTACGGATGAGCAGTGTGAGCTTCTCAAGAAGTGGGAGTGTGATGCGGAACTTGAAAATGTAGTTCCTTGTAAAGATAAGATCAAAGAAGTCCTTGAAAGAAAACATAAGGGAGATAGGGTAATTCTTCTCAGTGATATGTATCTTGAAAAGGATTTTATCAGGAAGCTCCTTGAAAAGGCAGATCCGGAGCTTGCAGAACTTCCGCTCTTTTTATCCAGCGATTACGGAGTACAGAAGACCACAAGCCTTCTTTATCTTGAAGCTTATCTTTCCGAAAAACCTTATCAGTATAAGCAATGGATACATTTCGGAGATAACGCTTTTGCAGATGGAAAATGTGCAGAGAACATGGGAATCACTCCGGTACTGCATGAGATTCCGAAGTTTAATGATTATGAGCAAAGTCTGGTTGATACAGTGAATAGCTATGACAGCTATCTTACTGCTGCAGGACTTTGCCGTTATAGAGAAAAGCTGACAAGTGATAAGGAAAAGTTTGTCTATTCATTTGTGGCACTCTGTTTTGTTCCATATATTAACTGGGTTATAAAGCGCGCAGAGAAGCTGGGTATTAATACGTTGTATTTTATATCAAGAGACGGTTATCATCTGAAGAGAATTGCCGATGCGATTATTTCAGAGATAAAGCTGCCTATTAAAACCAAGTATATTTACGGTTCGAGAAACGCATGGCGTATCCCTTCTTTTGTGGATGGTATTGATGATGAGTTTTTCTCTACAGTAGGTAACTTCGGGCAGGTAAATACATATCATGCGCTTATTGATGCACTTCAGTTGAATGATAAGGAATTTTCAGAGCTTTTTCCTCAATATAACGGACTTAGAAAGGCGTCGATAATACCTGCAAAGAAAAGAGATGAAGTAGTTGAGGCCGCAAAGGGAAATGAGGACTACAAGAGATTTCTTCTTGAAAAGTCAGAGAAGACACGTCCGATTGTCATAGACTATCTGAAACAGGAGATAGATTTCTCAGAGAAGTATGCTTTTGTTGAATACTGGGGCCGCGGTTATACACAGACCTGTTTTACAAGACTTCTCAGACTTGCTGCAGGAAGGAATGATGAAGATGATATATTCTTCTATGCCCGTTCCATCTATCCTTCGATAGGACATGATATCAGATACAACTTTGCGAGCAAGGCTGTTTCACTTGTATTTGTTGAGGCTTTGTTTGCTAATATGCCGTATAACACGGTTGAAGAATATGAGAAAAAGGGTGAAGTGATCGAACCGGTTAAGAACAAACGTTCGATGGATAAGGAACTTTATGCGGCAATGAAGAAGCTCCTGCCGGAGTTTGCAAGAAAGTACTGCAGAACGAAGTTCCTTGACGGAGACCGACTCGACAGAGAGCTTTTTGATTTTGCACTTACATTTTATAACGGACATCAGGATGATCCGCTTCTTTCGGAATGTATAGGATCGTTGATCGATTCAATAGGTATTTACGGTAGGCAGCGACCTTTTGCACCTCCTGTAACAAGGGAGATGATCAATAAAATATATGCGGGAGAAAGTCCTAAGCTGCTTACATCTTCTTTCGAAATGACCAAGGCGCGTTCCAATCCGCGGCTTGCCGCTAAATTTCATTACCTTACAGTAACAAGAAAGCAGCGGAATAAGAAATAGTTTTTTGACACCAAGGAGTAATACTGCTTTGAAACAGGAAAACAAAATGACAAAAAGGGTCTTGGGGCAGCTTAAGACCTATAATATCGAGGAAGATGATATTCTTCTTCACAGTCCCATTGATCTGTCATTTGAGGGTGAATATATCCGCGGATATGCATTTATCACGAAGGACAAGCTTGGTATATGCACAATGACTCTTCCGAAGGATAGTATTAAATATTTTAAGGGCGTAAAGAGGGATGACGATCTGTCTGATGAAGAATTCAGAGATTATGATGTTAAGCTTTATGACATTAAAGGGATCGAACATATCCGGCTTGACAGCTATATAGGGACAAATGTTCTTTATGGCGAATATGAAGGAGTTCCCGCAAAGTTTGCTGCATTTACGAACAGATTTCAGGAGGAAATGAATGTTTTCTTCCGTCAGTTGAAATCATTCATCAAGGGCGGAGAGATTACGGTAAGCGAGGACGAGGAAGAACCCGAAGAAGAGGATACAGATAAAAAGAATAAACGTTCAATCTTTAGAAGAACGCTCAAGTATTTTATGAAATATAAAATACAGGTTATGATTCTTGCACTGACGTATCTTATTGCAGGTATTATGAATATATTCTGGCCATATCTCATCGGTAAAGTTCTGTTTAATCATGTCCTTGAAAAGGATGATGCATATCTTGCGAGATTCGGAGTGGGCGGTGAATATATGCTTGCGCTTCTTCTGCTTGTAGCCGTAATGGTCGGCGTAAGACTCATTCAGGCACTTGCAAGTTATATTCAGTTATATGTTATGGCCAACGTATCAAGTTCGGCTGTAAGAGATATAAAAACAGATGTTTTTGATTCGATGAGCAGACTGTCGCTGGATTTCTATGTAAATAAGCAGACAGGAGGTCTTATGACCAGGGTACTCAGTGATTCGGAGAAGGTTTACTCATTTTTTATAGATGGACTTCCGATGATCTTTGTGCATGGAATTACTATCATAGTTACATTTATTGTAATGTACAGACTAAACTGGCAGATGGCGCTTATAGCGTGTATTCTTCTGCCGCTTCTTGTTTTTATGACGGTAAAACTTCGTCCCGGACTCTGGACACTTTCAGGAAAGAGGCATCGTGCCGAAAGAGCTGTTACGGGAAAGGCTAACGATAATCTTACCGGAGCCCGTGTGGTAAAGGCGTTCGGACAGCAGGACAAAGAGCGTGAGAGATTCCTTCATCCGAATCAGAATCTCTGTGACGCGGAGATAAATATAGTTAAACTCAGAAACAGATTTGCGATTGTTTATAATCTTGTTCAGGAAGTATCCAGTATCTGGATATGGATTGTTGGAGTGTTCTTCGTGTTGAAGACGGACAGGATCGATCTTGGTGTTCTTATAACATTTGTAGGCTATGTGATGCAGCTTAACGGTCCGATGAATTTCTTCGCATGGGTATTCAGAATGTGGTCGGAGAGCATTAATTCGGCGGAAAGACTCTTTGAGATCATCGATGCGATCCCAAGCATCAGAGAGAAGGATGATCCGGTAAGACTTGATGCTCCGAAGGGTGAGATAGAACTCGATAATGTTACTTTCGGGTACAAGGTCGGAAGGCCTGTGCTCAAGGAAATCAATCTAAAGGTAAGAGAGGGAGAGATGCTCGGAATAGTCGGAAGATCCGGCGCAGGCAAGTCCACTCTCGTTAATCTGATATCAAGACTATATGACGTTAATGAGGGCTCGATCCGGATCGACGGAACTGATGTAAAGGATCTGGCATTGTCGGATCTAAGAAGAAATGTAGCTATGGTATCACAGGATACATACATTTTTATGGGCACCGTGGCAATGAATATAGCGTACGGAAATGAAAATGCAACTAGAGGTGATATTATACGAGCTGCTAAGCTGGCAAGTGCACACGAGTTCATTTCCAAGCTGCCTGACGGATATGATACCGTGATCGGAGCGGCCGGTAAGGAGCTTTCGGGTGGAGAGAAACAGAGACTTTCTATCGCAAGAGCCATTCTCGCCGATCCGAAGATATTGATCCTTGATGAGGCAACAGCCAGTGTAGATACGGAAACGGAGAAGGCAATACAGAACTCTCTCAAACTGCTTGTTAAGGGCAGAACAACTCTTTCGATAGCACACAGGTTATCCACACTTCGTGATGCCGACAGGCTTATTGTTATTGACGGAGGCCGTATAGTCGAAGAAGGAACAGAAGAGGAACTCGCGAAGATAGAAGGAGGAGTATATCATAATCTTCTTACGCTTCAGAAGGAATCAATGACAGAGAGTATGAGCTTCTAGGCTAAATTGAGGAGGATAAGATGTCAGAGAATCTGGTAAATATATATGAGAAAAAGGCTGAGGAAATGACAGCCATACATATGATCACGTCGAAGGATAAATTCGAAGAGACCGAAGGAGGATTTGTAAGTCTCGATTATGAAGGAGTCCATTATGAAAGAGTAAATGTGGTAAGGCTGTTTCCTTTCTCGGATGCGGATAAATATATATCCGTAAGAGAGCACGGAAACGGAGGAAGAGAGATCGGAATCATAGAGGATATGAATGAAATGTCCGAGAAGACCAGAGAAATTCTGGATCGTCAGCTCCGACTTACCTATTTTACACCGATCATCGAAAAGATTTACAGCATCAAAGACGAATACGGATATGCATATTTTCACGTTCTTACGGATAAAGGGGAATGCAAGTTTTCAATCAATATGGGATCGAATGCCGTAAGTAAGCTATCGGATACGAGGCTTATTATTCTTGATGTTGATGAGAACAGATTTGAGATAAGGGATGTTGATGCTCTGTCTCATAAGGAGAGAAGGATGCTTGATCTCTTCCTGTAATTAATAAGAAATCAGATAAGAGGATTATATATGATACTACGTTATATGCTGCCTCTGAATATAGAGAAAGCTGTGTCGTTGGAAGAAGATGAGAAAATCTATTATGCAATTCCCGTTGATATAGACGAGGATGGGAAATGGACGGATAAAGATTATCTCGTTGTTACTACACGGAAGATATACATTTTCAGAGGTGAAGAAAAGAAAATATATAATATCGGAGATTTTGAATCTGTAACAGCTGAACCCGGAATAGGCGGCGGCATTCTGACAGGAAGATACAGGAATGTGGAGACTGTACTGGTGCATTATTCTTCAAAGCATCTCGGAAGGTATGCATATGTTGCGAGAGGAATCAATATTCTTATATCAGGCAGATATGAGGAAGTTGAAAGCAACGAATATGAAAAGATATGTCCGAAGTGCGGCCGGGTTATACCGGGAACCAGGAAATGTCCGAAATGTTCGGGAGAAGGCGGATTTCTGAGTGTGTTCTTAAAAATGGCAAAGCCATATAAGAAGCAATTCTTCGGAGTATTTTTTCTGATGATCATGGCAGCGGTTACGACGCTGCTGAATCCTGAGGTTCAGAAACATCTTATCAATGATGTGCTCAGAGAAGGGGGCGGGATGCGAAAGGCACTTGTGTTCCTTGCTCTGATGTTTTTCCTCAGTGTCGGAATTGTTATAGTAAATGTACTTAAGAGCAATGCTTCTGCCAGACTGGGAGCCAGAATATCCCGGGATCTCAGAGTTGAGCTGTTTAATAAATATCAGAGGCTCCCGTTATCTTTTATAAATGACAGAAGACCGGGAGAACTTCTCAACAGGATAACAGAGGACACGAGGTTTATCAGGGAATTCATGGAGGACGTGTTCTGCAATCTGTTTGCCATACTTTTTATTTTCATATGGGATGTTATCTTTATGCTGCTCCTGAATGTTAAGCTGGCGCTGCTTACATTTATCTTTGTTCCGATCGTTTTTGTTATAATGATCGGACTTCGGAAGACTATAGACAGGATATTCCATCTGCAGTTTAAGAAGAATGATGATGTTGCGAGTGACCTACAGGATGTAATATCCGGAATGAGAGTTGTTAAAAGCTACGGTAAGGAGAGAGAGGAATCCGGACGTTTCAAAGCTCTTGCGGGAGAATATGCTTCCATCCAGAAAAGAAATGACCGTTTCTGGGCATTGTTTGATTTCCTTGTATCATTCTTTATGGGAATGGGTGTCGTAGTTGTGGTGTATTTCGGAGGCAGAGATGTTTTTGCTGATAGAATGAGCTACGGAGAACTGTATCAGTTTATCACTTATACGCTCCTGCTGTTCCAGTATGTAGGATGGATGGGCAGACTTCCCAGAGAGGTATCGAGGCTTACAAGCTGCCTTGAACGTATCTATGATGTTCTGGCACAGGATGTTAAAGAAGAGGATAAGGATAAGGTTCATGATGTAGATATCAAGGGGGAGATTACTTTTGATCATGCCACCTTCGGATATAAGTCGTACCAGCCTGTTCTTGAAGATATAAATGCGGTTGTAAAGCCCGGTGAAATGATAGGAATTGTCGGTGCTTCGGGAACCGGAAAGTCTACACTCATTAACCTTCTTATGGGATTATATGAGATTGATGACGGACAGATACTTGTTGATGGAACTGATATGAAAGAAATAAGCAGACATTCATATCATTCGCAGCTTGGAGTTGTGCTTCAGGAGACGTTCCTGTTTTCAGGAACAATACTGGAAAATATCAGATTCTCAAAACCTGATGCTACTATTCCTGAGATAATTAAAGCGGCCAAGCTGGCAAATGCACATGATTTCATCTGCAAACTTCCTGACGGATATAATACATACGTAGGAGAGAAGGGATACACTCTTTCAGGTGGTGAACGTCAGAGAATAGCAATTGCGAGAGCAATACTTCCGGATCCGCGGCTTCTTATACTTGATGAGGCAACGGCAAGCCTTGATACGGAAAGTGAATTTATGATCCAGAAAGCCCTGGAGCGACTTACATCAGGCAAGACTACATTTGCGATAGCTCATAGGCTTTCAACACTTAATAATGCTGACAGGATCATGGTTATTGACGGGCACAGGATCGCTGAAATCGGAACACATGCAGAGCTGCTTGAACGAAAGGGCATATACTATAATCTTTTCAATGCCCAGATGACTTGATGAAAACAGTATAGATCGGCAGATTATATGATATAAGAATATGGAGAGTCTTCCTGAACAGGAGGGCTCTTTTTATTTACAAAATAAAGTGAAAAGCCTATAATCTACTGTGGAGGTTTATCGAGATGACGTGGACAATCTGCTTTATAATTTCGATAACGGTGATCGCTCTTAGCATTGTACTTGCCCTTATGGTAGGAAGCAGAAAATATAAGAGCGGAAGAGTTCTGACACCTTTCAATGTTTTGTTTGGAGGTGTTTTTATCTCTGCCCTGATGCTCCTTATTCCGGTGCAGGACAGTCTTATTTCTTCGGAGGTCCATTCACCGTTTCAGACATTTCTTTTTTCGCTCTTCAGTACGATTCAGATATTCGTAATTGAAGGGGATACCGAACTTATCGCAGAAACACTCAGATGTCCGACAGAGTGGCTTGCACATACATATTATATTATGATTTCCGTATATTATGTGCTTGCGCCTATCTTGTCATTCGTATTCCTGCTTTCCTTCTTCAGAAATGCAAAGTCGTTTATTAAGTATATCAATCACTATTTCAGTGATACATACATTTTCTCTGAACTCAGTGAAAAAACTCTTGCACTGGGCAGGGACATTAAGAATAAGCACAGCAAAGCGCTTATCGTATACACCGGTCTCACAGATGATGACGATGAGAGACAGTCCGAGTATATAGAGAGAGCAAAGTCAGTCAAGGCAATATGCTTCACGAAGGATATCCTTGCGATCAATTTCAAAAGTCATTACAGGAAAGCCGGGATTACATTTTTCTCAATAGATGAGGATGAGAATACCAACATGATCCAGGGCCTGAAAATTATAGAGCAATACAGAGAACGTGAAAATGTACGGCTTTATGTTTTTTCAACAGGTGTTGAAAGTGAGCTTCTGCTTGCAAAGACTGACCATGGCAAGATGAAAGTCAGACGTATAAACGAGATCAGATCACTTGTTAACCGAAGTCTTTATGATGATGGCGGAAAGATTTTTGATACTGCACTTCCGGGAGATGATGGAATAAAGGAAATCTCGGTTGTATTTGTAGGGCTCGGAACTCACGGAAGTGAGATGCTGAAGGGCATCATCTGGTATTGTCAGATGGACGGATATAGGATTAAGATTGACGCTTTTGATGAGAATCCGCTTGCGGAAGACAGATTCCTCGGGGCTATGCCGGAACTCTCAAATTATGATATAACAATCCATTCCGGAGTTGATGTTACAACCAAAACCTTTTCAGACGAGATTGCAAAGCTCAGAAAGACTACATTTGCCTATGTGGCATTGGATTCTGATGAAGCAAATATCCGTACGGCCGTAAAGCTCAGAATGCTTTTTGAACGTATAGGAATTAAGCCGCTTATTCAGGCGGTTGTCAGAAGTTCATATGAGAAGAAAGCGCTGGAGGGCATTACCAATTATAGCGGTGAGCCTTATGATATAGACTTTATAGGGGATGTAGAATCTTCATATACCGAGGATGTTATAATCAATTCCGAACTTGAAAATGATGCACTCCTAAGGCATCTCAAGTGGGGCAAGGAAGAAGATTTCTGGAGATATGAATATAATTATCAGTCTTCGGTTGCGTCAGCTATACATATGAAGGCAAGAATCCATTGCAATATAAAAGGCGCTGAAAAGGCCGATGAAGATATGACTGAAGAAGAGAGGATTGCTATAGAGAAACTCGAGCACCGCAGATGGAATGCATATATGCGTTCGGAGGGTTATATCTACAGCGGTTCGCATGATAAGAGCTCAAGAAATAATCTCGGTAAAATGCATCATGACCTTATCGAATATGATGAGATGGATGATGATGAGAAGCGTAAAGACAGCAAGGTGGGTACAAAATAGTGAAGGCTGCAATATTTGATATGGACGGAACGCTGCTGGATACGGAGCGTATCTATCAGAAGTATTGGAATATATCCGCAAAGGATCTGGGTTATAAGATTACAGAGGAAGAGATGCTTCTGTTCAGAAGTCTCGGACACAGTTTTGCAGTTGAACTCGCAGAGAAACTGACGGGTTCAAAGGATGCTTATGATGAGATAAGAAATCATCGAAAAGAACTTATGGATCCGATAATGAAGGAGATTGAGCTTCCTATCAAGCCGACCGTACATGAAGCATTGTCACTTCTTAAGGAAAACGGAGTAAAGCTCGGAGTTGCAACTGCCACAAGGCTTGACAGAACAGAAGAGTATCTTGATAGAGCCGGACTTCGGAATTATTTTGATGAGTTGATCAGTGCACGTTCTGTGATTCAGGGAAAACCTGCACCTGATGTATATATTTACGCATGCAGTAAGATGAATGTAAAACCATCCGATGCTTTTGCTGTTGAGGACGCACCTAATGGTGTAAAATCTGCAGATGCTGCAGGGTGCAGAGTTATTATGATTCCGGATATGACGGAGCCTGATGAAGAGGATTGGAAGCATATTGTTAAAAGGGCAGACAATCTTCTTGAAGCGGCAAAGTATATAATAAAAGCATGATCAGTTAATAAATCGATATAGGGTTTGAAATGCCGGTAGTAAAATAATAAGGCGTAATACGCTGACGTGAAAGAGTGACAGGATGTTTGGTAATACGCAAAAGAATAAAAACAAATATGAATATATGACACAGACACCGGTTCCGAAGCTTATTACAATGCTTGCTATTCCTACGATCATCAGCATGCTGGTAACGGGACTTTATAATTCGGCAGATACATATTTCGTTGGAAGGATACCTGAAAATGCGACCGGTGCAACTGCTGCGGTAGGTATTGTATTTCCGTTGATGTCAATAATTCAGGCAGTCGGATTCCTTTTCGGACACGGTTCGGGGAATTATCTGTCGAGAATGCTCGGGGCGGATAAGAAGGAAGAAGCCTCTAAAATGGCTTCCACCGGATTTATGCTCGCGCTGATAACAGGTACAGTATTTGCAGTTTTGGGAAATATATTTATTGATCAGCTGATTCAGTTTTTTGCAACAGGAGAGGTTTCTCCTGAGACATATGCAATGACAGCTGATTACGGAAGGATAATATTGATCGGTGCACCTTTCATGATGTGCCAGTTTGTTATAAATAATCAGCTCAGATTTCAGGGCAGCGCTGTCTATGCGATGATCGGACTGATTTCGGGAGCGATTATCAACATTTTCCTTGATCCTCTTATGATTATTGTACTGGGGCTGGGAATCAAAGGTGCGGCTATAGCAACAATTTCCGGTCAGATTACAAGTTTTTTCATACTGTTGATCGGAAGCAGACAAGGAGAGAATATCAGACTCAGTCTGAAAAATGTCCATATAAACGGACATTTTATCAAGGAGATAATAAATGGTGGAATCCCATCCCTTTTCAGGCAGGGACTTGCGGCTCTGGCGGCAATACTTATGAACAGGGCTGCAGGAAGCTTCGGTGGGGAAGCGGCGATAGCGGGTATGTCGATAGTGACAAGAGTAATGCTGCTGCTTTCTTCTGCACTGATAGGCTTCGGACAGGGATTCCAGCCGGTATGTTCTTTTAATTACGGAGCTGGACTGAAATCCAGAGTTAAAGAAGGTTTCTGGTTCTGTGTGAAGTGGGGAACTGCGCTGCTTCTTCTGCTTGCGGTGCTTTGCTTTATATACGCACCGGAAATTATCGGATTTTTCAGAGATGATACAGATGTTATAGCTGTGGGAATGGTTGCACTTAGATTTCAATCAATCGTACTGCCGCTTAATGCATTTATTGTAATGACAAATATGATGCTTCAGTCAATCGGAAAAGGCTTCAAGGCTTCGATAACGGCATCGGCAAGAAATGGTATTTTTTTTATACCGCTGATCCTGATTCTTCCTGTATGGTTTGGACTCAGAGGTGTTGAAGTTACACAGAGTATCGCTGATCTGCTGACGATGTTCATTTCACTTCCTTTTGCAATATCGGAGCTTAAAAAGTGGAGTAATAATTGAAACGGGGTGGGTTCATGAAAAAGAAAGATTTGCCAGTAATCGCCATAATGTATGATTTTGATAAAACACTGTGTACGAAGAATATGCAGGAGTACTCTTTTATAAAGAGTGTAGGTATGTCGGTGGATCAGTTCTGGAGCAAGTCGAACTCGCTTGCAAAGGAAGAACAGATGGACCCGGTTCTTGCTTATATGTATAAGATGATAGATGCTGCCAAGAAAAATGATATGAGCATTCACAGAGAGGACTTCGTTGAGCTGGGTAAAAAGCTGAAGTTTATCAAGGGTGTTGAGACCTGGTTTGAAAGAATCAACAGCTTCGGACAGGAGCAGGGAGTTCAGATTGAGCATTATATCATTTCTTCGGGACTTAAAGAAATAATAGAGGGTTCGGCGATAGCTAAGGAATTTACCGAGATATTTGCATGTGAATATATGTATGATGTAAACGGTATTGCATGTTGGCCGAAAAATGTAGTAAATTATACGACGAAAACGCAGTTTCTTTTTAGAATAAACAAGGGAGTATCGGATCTTTCCGATGACAGATCCCTTAATGATTATATTCCGGAGGATGAAAGAAGGGTTCCTTTCAGAAATATGATCTATATCGCAGACGGACTTACGGATGTTCCTTGTATGAAGCTGGTTAAGAATAACGGTGGATATTCGATTGCGGTTTATCAGCAGGGAAAGAAAGAGACTGCGGAAGGGCTTATGAGAGATCATAGAGTTAACTATGCCGAAACGGCAAATTACAGTGAAGGAAGCCCTCTTGAAAGTCTTATTAAGGATATAATAACCGATATGAGAGTAAAGGATAAATTGGTGAGACTCCATATCAAACAGAAGGGATAAATAATGGACATAATAGGAGTAATACAGCTTTTCGGAGGAATAGGATTCTTTCTTTACGGAATGAGTATGATGGGGTCTGCCCTCAAGAAACTCGCAGGAGCGGGAATGCAGAGTATCCTTGAAAAGCTTACATCAGGAAAATCTAAAATAGTCGGAATACTCAAAGGATGGGGACTCGGAACTCTTGTTACGGGTATAATCCAGAGTTCATCTGCAACAACGATGATGCTCATAGGTTTTGTAAATGCCGGTATCATGAAGCTGATCCAGGCAGTACCGGTCGTTTTCGGAGCAAATGTCGGCAGTACATTTACAGCACAGATCCTGAGACTTGGAGATCTGGGTTCGGGAACTATAATCCTGAAGCTTCTCAAGCCATCGAGCTTTGCACCTGCGCTGATAGCAATCGGTGCACTTATGCATGTATTCGGAAAGAAAAAGAAGACGAAGGATTTATCTGAGCTGCTTATCGGACTCGGAGTGCTCTTCCTCGGAATGACTGCAATGGAGAAGGTTTTCGAACCGCTCAAAGAGGATGCGAGTTTCCAGAAACTGTTCGTATCCTTCAGCAACCCTATAGTCGGAATTCTTGTAGGTATAGTGCTTACTGCGGTTATACAGAGTTCGAGTGCTGCAGTCGGAATTCTTCAATCATTATCTGTAACGGGCGGAATTACATTTGCTACAGCTGTTCCTTTCATCATAGGACAGAATATCGGAAAATGTGCGACCGTAATCCTTGGAGGAATCGGAGCAGATAAGAAGGCGAAGAGAGTGGCATTCACATATCTTCTGTTTAATATATTGAGCTGTATAATAATTACTGCTGTTGTATACGGCATCTATTACACGGTCGGAATAAGCTGGTTTTCAAAGGCGGTGAACAGAGGTGATATTGCAAATGTTCATCTTCTGTTTAACCTTATTCCAAGTCTTTTATTCCTTCCGTTCACTGAGCCTATCGCTAAGCTGACAGGAGTTATCCTTCGTGACAAGGACGAAGAAGAAGAGAGTGAAGTATCCGAGTTTAAGGTACTTGATGACAGACTTCTTGAAATTCCGGCAGTGGCTTTACGTCAGTCGAGAGATATGGTCATTAAAATGTTTGAGCGTGTTATCGAGAATTATAATACAGCTGTCGGACTGCTTACGGATTATGATGAAAAGGTATTTGCGGAACTTGAGAAGAATGAAGAGTTTATAGATCAGTGCGAAACGGTGTTGTCTCATTACATAATCAGTATAGAGAAGAAGAAGCTCGATGATGACGGAAGAAGAGAGGTTTCACAGCTGCTCAGTTCTATAAGTGATATAGAGAGAATGGGTGATTATGCGATTAAAATTGCATATATCGCAAAGGAGAAGAAGGAATCGGGAATTGGCTTTACAGATAAGGGCGAGGCGGAAAGACTTGCTGTGGAGGGACCGGTTACTCAATGTATCAACGATACTTTCAGGGCGTTTAAGAATAAAGATGTTGTAATTGCCTCTCGAATCGAAGTTATGAAGGCCGTTATCGATGAGATGAAGGATAAGGCTAAGGCGGGACATATAGAGAGACTTGAAACCGGTGAATGCAGTATTCAGGCAGGCGTTTCTCTGCTGGATATACTCAATGCATATGAGAGAATCTGCGGTCATTCGGAAAATGTGGCAGGTAATGTAATCAAAAGAGCTAATTTAGGCTGATTTATTTGTGAAAATTGTTGAATTGCGTTAAATAATCGGCAAATTAACGAAAAAAATTGGTAAAAATCTTAAAAAAGATATGGAATATTTTGGCCTAACGTGATAACATTTTGTATACGAGGAGGATTGCACACATGAAGCCATTTAAGAACGCGTATGATGCAATAAAAAGGTTACTTGAGAACATCAAGAAGAGTTTTAAGGGTGAACCAAAAGATGTTAAACCACCGGTAGGAACAGTAGTTGATGATATTATAGAACCGGAAGCGGATGACTCTGAGCAGGGGTTTGAGGAGATTCCGCAGGAGGTAGTTGAACCGGCCAAGCCGGCTCCGGAGAAAAAGCCTGCAGAGAAGGACAAACCTAAGAAGAAGTCCGGCGGAGAGGATCCGGAAAAGAAAGCCAAGGAAGAAGCGGAAGCTAAGGCTAAGAAGGCCAGAGACGAGGAAGCCGCTGCAAGAAAGAAGGCTGCCAAGGAAAGAGCTGAGACCGAGAAACGTGTTGCAGCTGAGATGGCTAGAGAAGAAGCCGAGGCTAAGAAGAAATATGATGAAGAAGTTCGTAAGAGAGCTGAGAGAGCCGCAAAGAGAGAGGCTGAGGAGAAGAAGGCTGAGCAGCGTGCTGCAAGACGTCAGATGGAAGATCAGTCAAGCTCCAGCGGAAAGACTGTTGTAGATCCTGTTACAGGCGAGACAGTAGCACTCGGAACACTTCCTGCAGAGGCTACATATCTTAAGAAATACGAGAAACTTTCAACAACCGGTGATGATGTTATAGTAGCACTTAACTCTATCCAGAAGCATCTGGATATGCCTAAAAATATAGTAGTCCTTGGACGTAACGGTTTTGGTACCGTTAAGGTCGGTGAAGACTTCGCAAGAAGTTTCTATGCTATGGGACTTATTAAGTCTGAGAAGATTGCAAAGATCAAGGCTAAGCAGCTTAACAAGATCGGTCTTGAGAAGCTGAAGGATCTTAAGGGCGGATGTCTTATTATTGAGAATGCCGGACTTGTTACGGCATCAAAGCTTGTTGAGGTCATTAAAAACTCATCTCCTGAAGAGAATGATTATGTAGTTATTCTTACAGGTGAGATTGATTCTCTTGCAGGATTCTTTGAAGACAACAAGGAAATCGTTGATTACTTCATCTATCTTATCGATATCCATAAGATCAGAGAGCGTGGCATGGTTACACTTGCCAAGGGTTATGTCAAGGAGAAAGGTTATACTGCTGACAAGCCTGTATATGATAAGTTTAAGGCGGCGCTTTCATCTATGGAGGTTGGTAATATCGACCGTTTCATAGAGATGATCGATAAGGCTATTGAGAAGTGCGACAGCCGTGAAAAGATTGAAGGAAACGAAAAGAAAGAAATTCATTCCGAAGACGTTCAGTAGTTCCGGATGTATTTTGAAGAAGGAACGAGGCTGAGGGATGAACGAAGAAAAAATCAAAAGAATAAATGAGCTCTTTCATAAGTCAAAGAAATCCGGACTCACGGAATCCGAGAAAGCCGAACAGCAGGCTCTCCGAAAGGAATATCTTGCGGCGATAAGAGCGAATATTGATGCCCAGATGGCAAATGTAAGGAAATCAGAGAAACGGACTTAATGTCCGTTTTTCTCGTTAATGTTAAAGATATTTTATGAATAAAGGAGGGAACAAATGGCGGACGTTAGACCGGAAACAATGGAACGTATTACAACACCGGAGCTTGCAAAGGCTTTCATAGATGAGCAGGTAGCTCTGATGAGAGATCAGATCGGAGATAAGAAAGTTCTTCTTGCTCTTTCGGGTGGAGTTGATTCTTCAGTAGTAGCGGCACTTCTTATAAAAGCAGTCGGACAGCAGCTTGTATGTGTGCATGTTAATCATGGACTTCTCAGAAAGGGAGAGCCGGAGCAGGTTATAAAAGTATTCAGAGATGAGATGAAGGCAAATCTTATCTATGTTGATGCTACAGACAGATTTCTGGATAAGCTTGCGGGCGTATCCGATCCGGAGCAGAAGAGAAAGATTATAGGTAAAGAATTCATAGATGTTTTCGCTGAGGAAGCAGCAAAGCAGGACGGAATCGAATTCCTGGCACAGGGAACCATTTATCCTGATATCTTAGAGAGTGGCCCTGTAAAGTCACATCATAATGTCGGAGGACTACCTGAGGAGATGAACTTCGAGCTTGTTGAGCCGATCAAGCTTCTCTTCAAGGATGAAGTACGTGTTGTAGGAAAAGAACTTGGACTTCCAGATAACATGGTATATCGTCAGCCGTTCCCGGGACCGGGACTCGGAGTAAGATGTCCGGGAGCAATAACGAGAGACAGACTTGAGGCAGTTCGTGAAGCGGATGCAATCCTCCGTGAAGAGTTTGCAGCAGCAGGCCTTGAAGGAAAGGTATGGCAGTATTTCACAGTAGTACCAGATTTCAAGTCTACAGGAGTTAAGGATGGTCTCAGATCCTTTGACTGGCCGGTAATCATCCGTGCCGTAAACACAAAGGACGCAATGACAGCAACCATCGAACCAATCCCATATGATCTCCTTGCAAAACTCACCGAACGCATCACCAGTGAAGTAAAGGGAGTTAACAGAGTACTCTACGACGTAACACCAAAACCTACGGGAACTATAGAGTATGAATAAATACAATTTCCCGCAAACCCTTATAAATAAAGGGTTTGCGGGATTTTTTTGTGCTTTGTGACCGCATATTGACCGCAAAATGCCATAAAATACAGATAAGAGATGCTTGAATAATTGAATAATATTATGGTAAAACATAGTTAGGAGGGCGCCAACTATGAGAAGTGAGAAGGTATATAAGCTTGAAAATATCCCGGTAAAGAAGAATGGAACAGTTAGGAAGGTTCTAAATTTATATAGCGAAATGGGTGTTCCATTTAAGCAACTAATAACCGATTATGCAATAGTGGTTTCGAATAAAAGCATATGTGAGGCTCTAGATCCATATACATATTACAACAAGGGAATTTTGAATAATGGAATGGAGTCCGGTATATCAAAATTGCAATCTGTTTTTAATCTTGGTGCTGTAAAACTTGCTGAGGAGAAACCATCAGATGTTATTCGAGCTGCATTTTATGATAATGTTGGCAGAAATGATTCGGCAATAGAATTGGGAATGGTTGTTCCTGAGTTTTTTGAGATGTCTGCAAATAGTGAAAAATCTATGATAGTTAATCCGTCTCCGGATATGATTCTATCATATGAGTCATATAGGAAGGAAATGGAAAATTATTATGTGGTGAAAGATAAGTATATCGCAGCTCTTTATTCACATGAATTTAAAGATGCACACTTTATTACTTTTGAGGATATGGAAATGTCTCCAATAATGGACAGTATGCTTATTATTAACAGAGATTATCTGTGCAGTCAGACTGATATGCTTTTTTCATGGGTGAGTAAATGCTCCGGAGGAATAATGGCATTTATTCCAAATGCATATATAGAGAATAACAATAGTTGGAAAGAAGCGCTTTTGTGTACTGAACATTATATATCAGATATTTTGCTAGTTGATAATAAAGCTTTTAATTCAAGACCGAGAAATAAAAGTCTAATTAGAATAGAAAAAAATGAGGATCGAAATGATTGTTGCATATATTGTTCAGAATATGAGTCGAAAACCCAATGCTTAACATCATATATCGATGGTAAAAATATAAGTCTTAATGAGTTATTATCGGGTAAATATACAATAAAAAAACTATATAAAGGAATTAAACTTAAGCAAGAACAAACGCATGTATATTCAGCTGAGAAAAAATGGTATAAATTTTCACGCGAAATTAGTTTTCGATATAAAGACTATAATGACAAAAAAAACAGAAAAAGAATAGTGCTAAGTTACAATTCAATTTCTGAGATGGGTAAAGAATATATTAAAAGGGGTAAACGTATTGGCCCATATATAGAAAGACGAGGAAGAACAATAGATGATGTATTTAGTAGAATAAATGAATCTATTATAAACTCTGAATTATGTAATTACGTGAGGGGAGATGTATTAAGACATTTTGCAGGTAGATTTGATGGACATATAAGCCTAAAGACATTATGGGTTTTATGTCTGAATAATCTGAGAATGAGAAAACAGTACAATGAGGATATTTTGCTTGAATTATTAGAATCAAATGAGGGAATAAGTGATTATGATATATATTTATACTCTCCAAAACAACTTACAGAAATGGTTTCTAATAAATTAGAAGTTGATACAGAAAATGTTCCATTAAAGTACTATGAACAATTAAATATTTTATTTGAAACTGCGATTGCTTTGAAATACACAAATCATAACCCGATTGAGTCGATAATATCTAAGGTCAGTAAACGGGTGACAACAAGACAACAAGAAGTTAGAGATGCTTTGGTACATAAGATGTTTTTAGCAGATGAAGAATTTAAGATATTCAGATTTGCAGTTGGGGAAGCTATATCGAGTAATAAGTGTGTATTTGAGTCAAAATACTTATTGATTCTGATTAGACTATTTACTGGAATGGCCTTAAGAGAAGTATGTGCATTGACATGGAATGATTATAAGCAAATTAACAATAGCGAAGAATACCATATTAGTGTTACAAAGTTTGTTAATGACAAAGGAAAAGTCATTTCACATATGGACAATGAAGACTTAAATAAATATAGATGGATTCCAGTCGCTCGACCGTTAAAGACTTTATTGAATTTGAGAAAGAGATTTCTGAATGAAAAGGGAATAGATGATCGAAATCTAGATAATATGCCAATAATCATGAATAAAGAAAATTATTCGAAATCCGTAAATGCGAAATCTGCAATGATAAGAACTTACGATGCACGAATCCTTTGTAAAAAAGCACTTGATGAATTAAATCTAGAAAATGACATAGTTATTCTTCCGGATGAATTCAATGAAATAACAACGGATTTATATAAATACAATGGAGATATATTTGTTTCAAATTTTTGGAAAAAGCTTAATCATATATGCGGTTTTGAAAATGGTGAGATTGACTATATTCTAGGTCGCAAATCAAAGGTGACTTTTTGGAAGCATTATTGTGATCTTACAAATGATATATCGCAAAGTATTATGGCAGTTAAAATGAATAGATGGGTATCTCGCTATACAGCAATGCTTGAAAAACATATAGATGAATCCCCTGTATTGTCAGATTGGGATCAAAAAACTAAGGTGCACAATGGACCTTATAATGGTGCATGTACATATACGGAGATATCAATCAATAACAATTCGACGAAAGCTATAGATGTTGGATTAAGTATTGAAACTAATCATGGATATGAGTACAAAGTGAATATTTATGGGGAATAATATGTTTTTATCAGAAAAATGGGTTAGAGAACTGAATAACGTTGATTTATATAGTAGAGGTTTTACTTTTGCTGGAGCTTTAGAAGATTGTTACACTGATATAAGCTTTGATTGGAATAATACTACTCGCAAGCAAAGAAATAGATATTATGAAAACACAATTCTACCGGCGTTAAAAAATCATGATAGTAAACTTATAAAGGACTATACTGTGGAAGACTTTGATGATGCTATACAAAGTATAATAGAAAAAGGTTACACCCAAAAAGGTGAGCAAAGGTATTATTCTGATAGCACAATTAACACTTTTAGAAATATGATATATAGAGTTATTTATTACTCTAGTGTTTGGGGATATTGTAATAATATTTTTTGGGGGACTTATTATGAGTTAGATTTACCTTCACCTCAAGAGATAATAAATGAGCATATATATTTAAAAAAATCGCTGGAAGCAGATCAGGATAAAAAGTTGTTTAATGAGTTGTTTAAAAAGGGAGATCTTTCAGGAGAAGAGGTAGGGATTAGCTTGATGTATTCTCTTGGCTTAAGGAACGCCGAGGCTGCTGGTCTGAATTATGGGGACATAATTCCTTTACAGGGACATGGAGAGATACATGTGGCTAGAATATATAAAACAACTATTCCGTATACAAACAAACTGCAATCGAGTGGTAAAACACTTAATTCGGGAAGAATGATACCAGTTCCAGAAATCCTTTATAATATGCTTCAAGAAAGAAAAGAATATATAAATGATTTCTACGTAAAGCAAGGGATTGATATAAATGTCGATGATTTACCTATTGCATGCCAAGGTGAGAACTATGAGGTGAGGTGCTCTGCAGATGATATAACTGATGTAGCAAAAAAAGTATTTCAAACCATAGGAATCAAATCAAAACAGTTGGCGTATATAGATGCAGCTCTTAGAGATAGTAAGTTGAGAGAAGTTATTAGAGAAAAAGATCCTACTGCATATCTGTTGAGAAGAAATTACGCAACATATTTGTATATTCTGCAATTTGACATATCGGAGATTCAATATTTGATGGGGCATGATATTGAAAATGAATATGAAACAAGAAATGATTATAACGATCCAGACAGAATTTATAGAATGCATGAAAAAATAAAGAAAAGGCCATTATTTTCAAAATACGAAAGTCTAGAATCAAAGACAATAAATATACATTTAATGCCTAATCAACAAGCTGATGTGATAATATGTGGTAGAGAACCATATGAGAAATTAGAAACAGATATTTTGTTGAAACCAAAGGGGACAGATGTAGATATAGTTGTGAAAAAGAATAAAATGCAAAGAGATTATAGTAAGCAGGTACCGGTTGAGTATATATAATAAATTCACAAAAGAATGACATAGCGTATATAAAAAAACCGGTGGATGTCAACCACCGGTTTGAGGATTAAAGTTCATTATCTTCTGCTATATATGCGAGAATTTGCTTGTCCTTAACAATAACGGTGCGATAATAGCCACAACAATTATTGCAGTATTTGGAGGAGTTACAAATGCTTCCGTTGCAGTCAGAATTTGGGCAAAAGATCCATTTGTTTGAAGCGATAAGAAGGTTGATTTTAACTCCAACATATGCGCCATGCTCATTAATTGAGTCATTCTTCTCTTTAATTTTATCAATCTTCTTTTTGATGTTTAAGAATAAATCTTTGCTTTTAAAGCATACATCTATTCGCACCGATTGACCGCCAAAAAAGATGTATAGCAAAAGCCGGTTAGTTGAGTAACTGGCTAAGCGGGCACATATAATTTTTGCACCTGAATGAAAATTATTCACAAGTTCGGTTGTGATCCAACTATAATTCCAAACATAAGGAATTAACTGTGGGTTTGCTTCGTTAGCCTTTGAAAGATAAGGCTGGAGCTGCTTAAGTGACGAAAACGAAACCTCTGTTATCGAATCATTGTCGTCTATAGGAGGAGATATTGCTGTTCCACCTTCACCTCCATTTGTATTTCCACCACCATTATTGCCGCCGGCTGTACGAGATACTGCAACGTGTGACAACTTATTAATAAATGCTAAAAAATCTGTTGCATGAGGTGTGGCAATCTTTCCCTTTCTCTCCGCTTGGTAGCATCCAGGTAAGGTGTGAATCTGATCGGGTTTTTTGACGAATATTAATTCGTCACTATTTGGTTTGTGTTTTAAACGCATTATGCATTCGCGACAAATTGGGCACCAATAATCTGTCTGGAAGTTAGCGTTATCAACATGCGTGAGAATACCGTTCTTATCATATGCCACAAAATTTCCCTCAGAAACATCAATATTGGCTTCGTTAACAGCTGAATCCGGATTAATTAGTTTACGTTCATTTGATAAATTCATTTCTGCCTCCTGAATAAAAAATGCGAACAAGATTGAAACTTAATGGATGAGGATCAGTAAACTGAAGTCTTCCTTTTCCGAAAATCTTAATGATTTCATTATCCACAATATATTAGTTTCAGAAGAAACTAAAATGTATCAACCTTTATTCGCAGTAATTTAATATATCAAGAATATTAATTATGTTCGAGACGATTATGTTTTGCTATGCTTTTTTTGCACCAAAACTAAGCTTATAGTAGAAAATACTTAAGCTAAAAGAAATAAAGCCACATATTATTATTTCTTTAGCAATATGTAAACTATACATATTGCAATCTCCCATATTATTTATTATTTGCATTCAGTTCGAGCCGAATGCTTTTTCTTATTTATTCCAATACATCAATTGATGTGTTGAATATAATTTATCCCATTATTATTAAAATTAGACTATGTGTCTCAATCTTATTCAGTTTTCAATGTTCACAAATGAATTATAACATATCCGTAATAAAAGATAAATTAACCATCGGTTAATCTATAGCCGGTGTAGATATACGAAACATATTTTATCGTATCTAAAAAAGCTTCGGTACATTCTCCAGAGGATTCGATTCTTTTTAATTCAGCTATAATGGTATCCATACGATCTTTTAATGCTTTA
Source organism: uncultured Lachnospiraceae bacterium (assembly GCA_946405625.1). Lineage (GTDB taxonomy): Bacteria > Bacillota > Clostridia > Lachnospirales > Lachnospiraceae > Eubacterium_Q. The sequence goes on from CAMJHQ010000034.1 coordinate 28,989, forward strand.
TATGTTTTCGAACTGCTTTTAACGACAACGGTTCGATCCAGAAGCTTATTAATTATATATGCTCTTTTGGTTAATCCGGAGAGGGCGACGGCCTCGTTTATTGCGTCACCCTCTTCCTTGGATACCTGGAATGAGACTGTAATTGATCTCCAATTACCTCTTGCATCAAGAACTCTTTCTGACATATTATTTTCCCTCCGTGTTTATATTATTCATTAGGTTGTTGAGTTTATTAGCCATATCCTCTTGGACATTTGGAAACAGGTGAGCATATCTGTAGGTGATATGGATTGATTCATGTCCCATGCGATCAGCTATTGCTACTGCACTATATCCCATATTTATTAAAAGTGATACATGGCTGTGACGTAGATCGTGAACTCGGATACGTTTTACACCAGCCTTCTTTGCTGCGGATACAATCCTTCTGGTTACGTTTGATTTTGTGAGCATAAAGAATATTCTTGAATCTGGTAGAACTTCAGGCAGTAAATCAAAATATTCAAGTATTTCTTCACAAATGAAATCCGGCATAGATATTACTCTGTTACTTTTAACAGACTTTGGTGATGTAAAAATGTAGCCGTCTTTTGTTTTCTGGTAGGTTTTAGAAACAGACACAGTTTTATTTTTGAAATCAAAGTCTTTCTTAGTAAGAGCTAAAGCTTCACCTTCTCTAAGTCCAAGCCAATACAGTATTTCGAAGAAATAGTAATATGGTGGATCGCACATTACTTCTTCTGCGAATTTTAAATATTCTTCTGTGGTCCAGAAATTCATTTCAAGCTCTTTATCGGAACCTATATTTCCAGCTATAGAAGCCGGATTGGTTTGCAGATTATAATATCTCTTCGCATAGTTGAAGATAGCATTGAGTTGGCAATGTATAGTTTTTAAATAGCTTTTTGAGTAGGGCTTTCCTTCAGGTGTTCTATAATTGATTAGTTCATTCTGCCATTTGATTATATCTTTTGATGTTATTGAGTTTAGGGGCATGTCGCCGAAATATGGAAGTATTTTATCTTCGATAACATATTCTTTCTGTTCTCTGGTAACTGCCTTAATTCTAGGAAATCGCTCTTCTTTATATATTTCAATAAAGTCACGCATTTTCATTTCAAGATCTCCGGCGATTCTGCTTTTGAAATCATTTTCCCATTCAAGCGCTTCTCTACGTGTGAGGAAACCACGTTTCATCTTGTCTTTAGTTTTACCAGACCAGTCTTTATATCTAAATTTGGACATCCACTTTCCGGTCTTATCATCTTTATATACTGGCATAATGCGAGACCTCCTTAAGCAGATATTCCATAGATTTTCTTTTCGAAGTAGATTCGGCTTATCTTACCAGATATGGTGATATAGCCTTCCTTCTTAAGTTCGTTATTCAGTTGTCTTATGATTTTGTAAGCTGTAGGAACTGATATTCCCATGTAAGTAGCTACATCAGATGCGGTCAAAAAGTTTTTTTCACTCATAGTTATCGTCTCCTTTGTATTATTTTTTCTAGAAAAATAAATACCGTGCAGGGTATAGCACTACACGGTAGGAGATTTACTCTAAATAATAATCCAAGCTTTGCAGTTGTAAAATATAGGTTAAACCCATATAATACAAATAGCGGTGCGGATCATTCCGTTATGTCGGTGCTGGCTTCACCCTCATAGGTGCATCGGAGCGCCAACTCCTTTGCACTGCCGTTATTTATTTTCTGATTATATAATATCATATATGGGGACATATATACAATTGACAATGTACACAAATATATGGGGACATATATTTGATTTTATGTACATTATTACTATTATTTGAAATGAGGATGATTATATGCCAACGAGTGAATCACAGAAGAAGGCTTCTCAAAAGTATATTAACGATAAATTAGATGAAATTAAGCTTAGAGTACCTAAAGGTGAAAAAGATGTTATTAAAGAGCATGCAGCATCTAGAGGTGAATCTGCAAATGAATTTATTAAAAGAGCGATAAGAGAAACTATGGAACGAGATAAATCAAAGAAGTAGTTAAGCGAAGAGATAAACGAGGGGAGACGAACGTCTCCCTTTTATTATGCAAAATAAACAGATATACTTTTATAAAAAGTACGAAAGGGGAATGATTATGGCGAATAATCTAAAAGCGTTAAAAATAGATGGTATAGAGTATACATGGGATTTTATGAAATCAAAAAGTGTTCTCGAAGAATTTGCAAAAGACCATAACCGAAAAAAGAACACAATTTATGAAGAGATTTCTAAATTGTGCGTGGTTACAGATGGTGCGGTTAAGAATTGGTTTGTTAGGAAGAATGGCCCTGGGGATGAGGAATATGTTAGAAAAATGGCTGCTTATTTCGGAACCGATTATAGAGATTTATTAAAAGTTTTGAGAAGTGATAAGGAGGAATTTATGGAGGAATTATTTGAGCATATGTTACTTGAAAATGATACTATGAATAGGACAATAAAATTAATAGGATATCTGAATCAATTAGCAGCTGATACGGCTAAAGGGTTTATGGGATTTAATGAGTTTGTGGGACATCATAAGTATCATGGAGACACCGTTCAGGAGCTGTTGGATTATGAATATACAGGAGACTTTTATCCAGGAATAATATATGTTGATGACGATAGTCCTGATCATGGTAAAATAGTAGCTGATATGTGTGTGGATTTTCAACATAGTGATGTGGTATCAACATATGATTCGGTCTTGAATCATTATTGTGGAGTAGATTATAAATTGATTGTACATGATGAAGATCCGGACAATATCTTCATAGAGTTATCGGGAGATGATTTGTGTATTGTGATTGAAAATGGAAGATGGTATAGCTGTTGAAGGATAAATATTTGTTGGCTTAATAATGTGCTAAAGATGCCGCCGGAGAGGCGGCATTTTTACTTATAAAAAAGCTAACTATATTCGCAAGAATACATGAGAATATGCTATAATTTATAACATGTATGGGAGCTATGAGGAGGTATAGATATTGGCAAATATAGTAAAAAAAGTTAAAGATGAACTGACACTTAATAATGTGTTATCTATGGCGATTAAAACGCCAGGGGTGAAAATTAATAGAGCGAAGTTTTTGAGAAAAGAACTTAAAAAGTATTGTTCAGAATCAGTTATAAAAGAGGCTATAGATAGTAATCCTGCAAAGGCGGGAATATCAAAAGATATAGTTAATAAATTATCAATGCAAGTGATTAAATATGAAACATCTAAAGTTACTGGTGTTTCAATAGCTGCAAGCATTCCTGGGGGAGTTGCTGCAGTTGGAGCAGCAGCGGCAGATATAACTACATATTTTGCTTTTATTCTAAGGGTTGCGCAAGAATTGGCATATCTGTATGGATTTGAACAATTTGATCTGAATGAGGATGATGTGGATTCTGAGACAATGAACCATATTTTATTATTTGTTGGAGTTATGTTTGGAGTTCAAGGGGCGTCGAGTGTACTAAAAAAATTCGCAGATGTTTATGCTAAACATATATCTAAGAAATTAGCACAGAAGGCTTTAACAAAGGGTGTAGTTTATCCTATAGTAAAAAAAATAGCTACAAAGATTGGAATTCATATGACAAAGCAGGTGTATGCGGATGCGGTGGCATCATTTATACCGGTGGCAGGAGGAGCTCTCTCTGGAGGTTTGACATATGCGATGTTTAAGCCGGGATGTATGAAGTTAAGAAAAAACCTGATGTCATATAATTTATGTGATCCCGATTTTTACAAAGAGGATAATGAAGATATTATTGATGCTGAGTTTGAAATTGAACCTGAAATATAGATAGAATTAAAGAGAAACATTATAAAAAAATTGACTTAATTGGAGGGCTATGTAATGGCGACAGGAACAACAAATGTTGGATTTGAAGAAAAATTATGGGTTGCAGCTGATAAGTTGAGATCTAATATGGATGCTGCGGAATATAAGCATGTAGTATTAGGGTTGATATTCTTAAAGTACGTGTCTGACTCTTTTGAAGAAAAATATCAAGAGTTAAAAGCTCAGGGATATGGTGATGAAGAAGACAGAGATGAGTATACGGCAGAAAATGTTTTCTGGGTGCCTAAAGAAGCAAGGTGGAATGAAATAAAATCACATGCTACAAGTACAGATATAGGAACTGTAATAGATAAGGCATTAGAGAGTATTGAAAAAGAAAATGATTCCCTTAAAGGTGTTTTAACAAAGAATTATTCTCGTCCAGAGCTTGATAAAACTCGACTTGGGGAATTAGTTACCTTGTTTACTAATATTGAGGTTGGATCAAGTGCAGCAAAAGAAAAAGATGTGTTAGGGCGAGTTTATGAGTATTTTCTGAGTAAATTTGCATCTGCTGAAGGCAAAAATGGTGGAGAATTCTATACTCCATCATGTGTAGTTCGTACGTTGGTTGAGATGATCGAACCATTTGAAGGACAGATTTTTGATCCCGCATGTGGATCAGGCGGAATGTTCTGCCAGTCTGCAAGATTTGTAAAAGAACATCAAGGAAATCTTAGGGATATATCCATATTTGGACAAGAAAGCAACCCTACGACTTGGAAACTCGCAAAAATGAATCTTGCTATACGAGGTTTGGAAGCTAATTTAGGTAAACACAATGCGGATTCCTTCCATGATGATCAGCATAAAACGTTGAAGGCAAATTATATTCTGGCAAATCCGCCATTCAATATCTCTGATTGGGGAGGAGAAAAGATTCAGGATGATGTACGTTGGAAGTATGGAGTGCCTCCGGTTAGTAATGCTAACTTTGCTTGGCTTCAGCATATGATTTATCATCTTAATCCAAATGGGGGCGTTGCAGGAACCGTATTAGCTAATGGTTCGTTGAGTACTAACACAACTAATGAAGGTAAAATTAGAACTAACATGATAAATGGTGATGTGATTGAGTGTATAGTATCGCTTCCAAGTCAGTTATTCTATTCTACTGGTATTCCTGTATCACTTTGGATTATGCGTAGAGGGAAAAATGACAATACAAAAGAAAAAATACTATTTATTGATGCTAGAAAACTTGGTCACATGATAGATCGTAAAGTAAGAGAACTTTCTGAAATAGATATTCAAAAGATTGCATCAACTTACCATAATTGGCGTCAAGGAAAGAATTATGAAGATGTTCAAGGATTTTGTAAGGCCGCTTCGAAGGAAGAAGTAGCGGCGCAGGATTACATATTAACACCAGGTAGATTTGTTGGAATTGAAGAGCAAGAGGATGATGGTGAACCGTTTGAGGAGAAAATGAACAGATTAACTTCTGACCTCTATGATTTATTTGAAAAGTCTCATAATTTGGAAGTCGAAATCTGCGGGAAGCTCGAAGCAATTGGCTTTGGAAAATAGAAGGTGGTTATATGGGTATTAATATATGGACAGATTACAAGCAATTATCATTGCCGGAAGTGTTGTCATTCATAGTTGATAATAGAGGTAAGACTGTACCAACAGATGAAAATGGGAAACACATTTTAATTGCGACAAATTGTATAAGAAATGAGTATCTTTATCCATCTTATGATAAGGTTAGATATTTAAACGATGAAACATACCAAACATGGTTTAGAGCCCATCCGGAACCTGGAGATATTATTTTTGTAAATAAAGGAACTCCCGGAAGAGTATGTATGGTACCTGATCCGGTGGATTTTTGTATTGCACAGGATATGATGGCGTTTAGGGTCAATCCTGGGATATTGAATAATAAATATTTATTTGCAGTTTTAAGGAGTAATAAAATACAATCTCAAATTGCTGCGACAACCATTGGTGATGTAATTCCTCATTTTAAGAAACAACATTTACATGAAATTAAAATTCCGATTCCACCAATGGATATACAGAAAGTAATAGGTGAATTCTATTATTTGTTGTGTGAAAAGGAAGTTATTAACAATAAAATAAACGATAATTTA
>CAMJHQ010000035.1 GCA_946405625.1 uncultured Lachnospiraceae bacterium
GGATGAGGAGCATTATTTTTTGAGAGTCAAGAAATAATACGCATTGTAAGTTATACCGGAAGATACATATATAGACTCGGAGATTCCACTCAGAAATTCATAAAACACAATCTGAGACAAAAATGAGACAATATTGAGACGTTTTTTTACTGTTTGTGAGACAAATAAAAGCTATCATAGAATGATGCGATCAAGTTTAAAATGTACAAGTAAAGCTGCGGCAAAACCACGATAAAACCATATTGATAATAACACCTTGACAAAAGTGAAAAATACAGTTAATATCATATTATCAAAGTGATTATATGTACATGGGTCGAGGTGGATTATGAGGAATAAAATAATATTTATATGCATGTGTATATGCTTAATCTCGTCATTAAGTGCATGCACTATTAAATCCGATAAGAAAATAAGCGATAAGAAGATAAATAGCCGGAAAACTGCCTATGAAGAATATCTGAAGGAAACCTATCCGGATGAAACATTTAAGGTTGAGGTATGGCAGGAATATAAAAAAACAATAGGAGGTGCCGGACTTCCTGATTACGAGGGCTATGTATATAAATGGGTCATTACTGACAAGGATGGTAATAGATTCAAAATCTGGGGAGACTCTAAAGATAGCTATTATGACGATTATCAGAAGGTTCTCGATGGAGAAATCTATTACAATGAGAATGGCGAACATGTATATTATGATGATAACGGAGATATTCTCTTCGTTTCGGATTATTGATCCGCTTATGAAAAATACTTTGAATAATAAGAGAGAATGTGGGATGAATAAGATTAGTATCGGAGAGGGAAGTATATGAAGAGAACCCCACATAAAAAGATGATTCTGGGTACAGCGATTGTTATAGCGATTTCTTTCTTATGTTGCGTCTTTTATCTGGGGTTCAGAGCAAAGAGGATTCCTGAGCTGGAAAAGCTTGAAACCATATCAGAGAGCTTTTATGATATATATTTCGCGTCTTTTGATGGTGAGAAGTTTATATTCTGGTATGATTCCATCTCATCGGAGGAAACGATAAAAAAATCTCAGCAGCTGCTGAAGGATATTGCTTCGGCGAAGGGCAGGGAGGCTACAGACTGGTCAAGCGATAAGGTTACGTATCCTGTATATTCTATTACAATCAATACCATATATCCTGTAGATAATTATTATGGAGAATCCGTAGTATGGAGCAACGGATATATGATTCTTTCCTCTGGGAAGGTATATAAATGCGATTTTGATTTTTCAGATTATCTGGATGCGGGAGTAAATGTATATGATACTCAGGTTGAAGCTGATGCGGATCTGTTTATTGGGAATAGATGGTTCAGGTCGTTGCAGCAGGCCGGCTTTGAATGGCATCCATCCTACATGAAAACATCGCCTTATAATGAATCTGATATGAATTCAGGTGTTGAGGCTGAGGTTGTATCGGAAGAAGTGGATTCCGGATTCATATCGGTAAGGCTTCATATCACGAATAATACCGATAAATCATGGAATTATAATAAATATCCGGTATGCGAAGTTATGCTGGATGGAGCGGCATATGCAGTTCCATTTGAGCCGATTCTTTCAAGCTCGGATGGAATATATACTTTAAATGAGTCTGTCAGTCCGGGAAAAGATATCAAGTATTCTGTGAGGATTTCCAGAGAAGGAATGCTTCCGAAGGGAGAGTACAGGCTTATTATACATGGACAGATTGAAGGGGAGGACTGCTATGCAGTCGCAAAGTATGTTGTGGATTAGGAGATAGAGAAAACGAAGTTGAACCTAAACTATATGAATTCCTGAAGGGCCATCTTATGGACGGCTGGGGCGAAGGATATGAATATTATGATTATGTTGTATCATTTAAGGAATTGGATAGTTAGAGAGGCGAAATATGCCAAAATGGGATAAAAGAATCATAATAATAGATAGCTTGATCGTCATATGCGTAGCATATGGTACGTGGCTGATGTTCACCCGTGGCGGTGATGGTACAGGACTTATCTCTTCAGGTTTGGAGAATCTGAAGTATTACACTGTACTTTCTAACCTGTTCTGTGGAATAGTTGCCCTTGCGGAGCTGGTGGCGCATATAAGTCGAAAGAGTAAATTCGACTTTACCATGCTTAAGTTTATGGCAGCAACTGTGACCGGCCTCACAGCTGTTATTATTGCGGCATTTTTACAGCCGACCTATCCGAATCTGAATATGTATCAGGGATCAAATCTGTGGTTCCATCTTATAGTTCCGGTAATTGCGGTAGCTGAATGCGTATTTACGAGTGACGCAGCGTCTATGCTGTCCTTCGGTCGAACGATGCTTACGATGATCCCGAGTGCTGTATACGGGCTCTTCTATGCACTCAATATTCTTTTCAGAGGCATCGGAACCTGGCCGGATACCAACGACTGGTACGGATTCCTTAACTGGGGATGGCCGATAGGAATAATAATCTTTTTAGTTATAATCATAGTTACATGGCTGGTTTCGTTAGCACTGTGGCTGCTGAATAAGTTATGGAGATTTATATTACTGGCAATAGGAATTATAAGCCTATAGATATATGGAAGCTCAAGGTGTATTAGTGGAAAGGTATATGTGCGATGGAAGATTTAGAAGTGATGCGTGCCGAGGAGGAATGGCAGCGCGCGGGGGCTTATAGCGTAAGAATTCAGGGAATGAATCGGCAGTATCATATATCCCTGAGGGATGAGTTTGATGAGCATGACGGAGAAGGGACAAGGTATATAGTTCTTCTTAATCAGGTTTATCCCATTGCAACCTGCAGGTTTTATGAGATCGGCGGAAATGCGGTAACTATCGGAAGGGTTGTGGTTCTTCCTGAATATCGTGAGCAGCATTTGGGAGAGCGGGTGATCCGTGAGGCTGAAAGTTGGATTCGAGAACTAGGATATAAGGAGATCATCGTGGACAGCCGAACAGTAGCCATTGGTTTTTATGAGAAGCTCGGTTACGAAAAGACTAGTGAAGAAGTTTATATGAGCGGCGTGTTTGAGTGTGTGAAGATGAGAAAAACTCTATAGCGCTGTAAGTAAGATGACCAACATAGATTAGTAGTATTTGTAGAAGGTATAGAAAGAAGGTTAACAGAAAGAATAAGAGGGGGCGCGTATGAGTTCAAAAGCAGAACGAAGAAGGGAAAAAGCAAGAGAGAAACGTAAGAATACCATAAAAAATGCGATATTAGTCGCCTGTTTTGGTTTATTCTTTTTGGTAATGGGCATTCTTGGAATCGTGATAAGTAAATCAAAGTATAGTGATTACAAGAATTCAGATGATGTCCGTACTGTAGAAGCGAAGGTAGTAAACTCGGATATTCATTCAGAAAAGAGAAAGAACGAGAGACGAAGAGAATACTGGAAGGTAAAGCTCAGCTATGAAATTGACGGAAAAGAGTATAGTGCCATAAAAGACTTTGATTACGAGCTCAAGAAGGGCGATACAGTAAAGCTCGAGGTTTATCATTCAAAGGACGGAAGCTACAAAGCAGCAGTTACGACCTCAGACGCAGAATATCAGATTGATAACATTCTTTTCATTGCGTCTCTGGGTTTAGGAATTTTACTGATTATCGTTAGTATAGTCGCAGCGCTTCCTGACAAGAAGAAACAGTAAAACATTCCGGCCTCGTAAGGCAGAGCATATCGGATATATCATATCCAGGCTCGGCTTTATGAGGTCATTTTTTGAATAGGGCAAAAAATAGGCAATTTATGATAATTATCGACTTTTGTTTTCGAGACATATAATCTATCGCTGATCTGGAAAAAATAGTATTTGATGATGTGCGAGAAGGCGATGAATGGAGAATACACCCAGGTCCGGATGTTATCTATCAGGAATATCTAGAAGAGCTTGCAAATCTGATTATGATATTAAGAGATAAATATGGAGATTGGAATTGGGATAGGCTTGGTTAAATGATTGGGTTAAATGATTGTTTAGTTTGTATTTTCAGCCCAATATTCAGATTACGAAACGTAACATGCTGTATTGAATTACAACATTCTGACCAAGTATAATTTGAATCAGAAGCGATACAAAAATAAATGCAGGAGGTGGCCTTATGGGATGGGATGATTTCAATTACGACGATGATGACCGTGTATTTGGCATGGACTACATAGATTACATGAATCATACCGGTATATTTGATGATTCAGATATCGAAGATGACCCTGAAGATGATCTCTATCTGTTCGGGCTTGATCCTGATGAACTGGATAGTATGGATGATGACGAAAGAAGGTCAGCGATAGAAGATGCAGGACTTGATCCTGATGATTATGATTTCTCTTCGTTAAGATCAGTCGGCAAATATACACAGCCTACTACAGCAACAAAATCTACCAACAGATATACTCCGAGTAAACCTAATACAAGCGGAAAATGGAGCCGTATAGAGTTCATCATCATGATATCAATACTATGTATTATAGGATATACCATAGCTGCAATCGGCGGAGAGCTGCTTGCAACTATAATTGTAATAATCATCGGAGTGATCGTTTGTAATAGTTAATGACGGAGGAAATAAATGAGTACATATATAATGAGCGACATTCATGGAAGCTCCAAAAGATTCTATGAAATGCTAAAGCTTATACAGATAGACTGGTCAAAGGATTATCTGTATATCAACGGTGACATAGTGGACAGAGGAAAAGATTCCCTAAAGCTATTCTATGAGATCCTTGAAATGAAGAAGAAGCACGGTGATCATATAGTGATCATAAAGGGTAATCATGAGCTATTTATAGATTATTATCTGTCGGGATATCTGCCGGAAAATCTATATTCTTCATTTGGCGGAAAGGATACTATCCGGGAGCTTACGGCACTGGATTATGCCAGAAAAAAGGAATTGATCGAAATAATAAGAAATCTGCCTGTATATAAAGAAATCATATCCCCTGTTCGAGGGGATATGATTATTGTACATTCAGGGCTTCATGAAGATCATATAGTGAAAAATGTGGACGATTCCATAAATGTGATCGAGTCTATAGAATCAGCTCTCAGACGTGATGAATATGAATATCTTATAAGCGGATATTTGCAGTATGATGCACCTGCATGGATTACAAAAGGAATTGATAAGGTCATGTGTGTAGGCCATGTTCCGACAATGTATCTGCCTGATATTCAGGCTCCTGTCATATGCATGAAGAGCGGTGGAAAAGTCATAATGACAGACTGTGGAGCAGGCCATCCCGGTGGACGTTTGGGATGTATAAGATTAGAGGATGAGAAGCTCTTCTATGTGGAGTAAATAATACAGAATAATGCAAGAAATTCGAGCAATTCCAGGTGTCTCAATAAGGTATCAGTGGTATAATATAAAAGTGGTCAGTTATTACAATATATATGTATTAAAAAACTTTGAGGCGATGAGATGAATTATAAGAATGTAACAAAAGCAAAGTTCATAAAAAGGCCTAATCGTTTCATTGCTGAGGTTGAAATAGACGGAAAAACAGAGATAGTTCATGTAAAGAATACCGGAAGATGTAAGGAACTGCTTATCCCCGGATGTGAGGTATGGCTTACGGCGCCGGGAACACCGGACAGAAAAACAAAGTATGATCTTGTGGCAGTTAGGAAATCAAACGGTGTTCTTTTTAATATAGACAGCCAGGCTCCAAATAAGGTTGTAAAGGAATGGCTTGATAAGAAAGATTACAGTAAGGTGATTCCGGAATATACATATGGAGATTCAAGAGTAGATTTCTATATGGAGAAAACCGGTAAGGATGGAAGTATAGAGAAATACCTGATGGAAGTTAAGGGATGTACTCTTGAATTTGACGGAATTGGTTATTTCCCGGATGCACCTACAGATAGAGGAGTAAAGCATATTCGAGAACTGATAAAGGCCAAGAAGGATGGCTATAATTCCGCAATAGCCTTTGTAATACAAATGGACGGAGTATCTGAAGTTCGTCCGTATAGAGAGATGCATCCGGAATTCGGAGAAGCTATGGATGATGCTAAGAAGGCAGGAGTGGAAATTTTATTCTTTCTTTGTCATGTTGAAAAAGACAGTTTGGAGATTATCAGAGAGGTTAAATGATAATATTGATTGATACAGTACTTCGGGTGATGAAATGTTTTTGGGGGGATTATGGGAATATTTGATTTTTTTAAGAAGAATAAGAACAGTGCTCCTATAGAAGTTGAAGAAAAAACAGTAGATATTGAAGAGAGCAAGATTATTGAAGAGAAGTGAGATATAAAATTAGTAAATGTATCATACAATGGAACAGATTGATACATACTATAAATTATTTACGGTCGGAACACATTTGTAAAATGAGTTCCGGCCTTTTTTTGTTATTAGCATGAAATCCGGTAGTTTAACGTATAAAAAAACTTCACGGAACACACATGTCCTAAAAATGTCTCATTTACCCGTATATGATAGCATTGTAAGATAATCGGATGTGTGACAGGAGGCAGAGCATGAAACTGATCTTTTTAGATATTGATGGTGTATTAAATACCTGTGAAACAGCTGCCAGAACGCCGAGCGGAAATACAGGAATTGAGGATAAACTTGTACAAAAACTGGCACATATTGTTGGAGAAACGGATGCAAAGATCATTCTTACGAGTGATTGGAAGATTGAATGGGAGGAGTTCGAATTCTGCTGCTCTGAAGATGCAAAGTATCTTAATCGAAAACTTAAAAAACAGGGAATCAAGATTACATCTAAAACCTATGATGAGCATGTATATGATACTTACTTTGAGGACAGGGGGAAGGGAATCCATAAGTTCCTGAACAAGATTCAGAATCTTGAAACTTATGTAGTTATAGATGACCATACATTTTCAGACTTTGATGAGGAAATCAGAGCACATCTGATCTTAACTGATTATAGTAAAGGTCTTACGGATGAAAATGCTGAAAAGGCAATAAGTCTGCTGAATACGAATGCGGGAGGTGAATGATATGTTATTAGTTAAATGTACAGGTGAAATCTTAGATAAAGAGATTATGCAGAAGTTCGCGGAAACCGATCATAGAAAACAAAGAGAACTTGAGCGTAGTATTCAGAAAGTCACTAATATGCAAATCCCGGAAGGATTACCATTTTACTTTATCGCTGATGAAGATGAGGGAAGTGTAACTATTGGGGCGTTAGTTGACAGGCTTGAAGATCTAGAAAGCGGATTGAGGAGATTCTTATCATCTTTAAATATTTCTTTAAGCAATATTGAGTATGAAGAAGTAATAATCAGACAGTTCAGAGATATGCTGGATGATGCACATTCTAATCGTTTTGTTCAAAATGCGAGAAATATATGTAATGAGTATGGAATGGAAGAATTATATGATCTATGGGGCAATGATTATTATGAAAAAATATTAGAAGATGCAGAAGAAAGACATATTATTTCTAAGGCGGAAAAAATGTATATAGGGAACACACTCGTTCCGGAGATAAAACGTATATATGAAGGTAAGAAGATAAAGAAAGCGGAAGGGCATCCGGTACACTATATGATACAGGCCAATGATAATGAGTTAAAAGACGAGACAATAAATCTACTGTATCAGGCACTTTATGATAACAAAAGAATTAACAGTAAGAGAATGACTGTAGTTCATGTCGAGGAAAACAGGGGATTCAGAAGAGGAGATATGCGTTCGAAAATAGAATGCTTCTATAAAGCCGGGAAAGGTGGAGCTGTAGTTATAGATTACCATGGCGAAGAGGAAGCTGAAGGAGAATATGCAAGTACTCATAGAGATACAATAAAAATGTTATCAGAGATCATGAATAAGTATAGTAACAATGTTCTTACAATTTATTGTTTTCCGAAGGAATGCACCAAGATCAAAGGATGGTATTACGAATATCTCGGTGATGTGAGCATGGTCGAGTTGAAGGAAGAATTCGTATCCGGCACGGAAGCAAGGAATGTCCTGAGTAAAAAGGCTTCTGAACATCATGTAAGAACTGATAAGGAGCTTATGGCACATATCTCGGACGATAATAAATATCTGTTAAGAGATCTGGATAAGGATTTTGATCTTTGGTACCGTAAAAAGCTTAAACGTACAGTGTATCCACAGTATCAATGTATAGAAACGGCATCGATGAAGAAAAGTACGGAAGCACCTAAGGGGACGGCATATGAAGAACTGAGTAAAATGATAGGTCTTACGAATGCAAAGAAAGTGATAAATCAGGCACTGGATTATTATAAAGCGCAGAAAGTGTTCAGAGACAGAGGTATAGATCAGGATCATCCATCGATGCATATGGTTTTTACAGGAAACCCGGGTACTGCCAAGACGACTGTTGCAAGACTGTTTGCTGATATCATGAAAGATAATGGAATTCTATCTACGGGTAAGCTTGTTGAAGTAGGACGAGGAGATCTGGTTGGAAAATATGTCGGTTGGACGGCAACCATAGTTAAAGATCGATTCAATGATGCTAAAGGTGGGGTACTGTTTGTAGATGAGGCGTATTCTCTGGTCGATGACAGAAATGGAATGTTTGGTGATGAAGCAATAAACACCATTGTGCAGGAAATGGAAAATCATAGAGATGAGGTCGTGGTCATATTCGCCGGTTATCCGGATAAGATGGAAGAATTCTTGGATAAGAATCCGGGACTTCGCTCGAGAATAGCATTTCACGTTTCTTTTGATGATTATAATGTTGAGGAATTATGTGAAATATCGAAGATCTTTGCTGATAAGAAAGGAATGCATTTTACTGACGAAGCAATGGAAAGGCTGAAAGAAGTATTCTTAGTTGCTATAGAGCAGCCGGATTTCGGTAATGGCCGATATGTGAGAAATGTAATCGAGAAGGCGAGAATGGCACAGTCGACAAGGCTGTTATCTAAGAATATAGATGATATAACCAAAGAAGATATCCTGACTTTCTCAGCTGAGGATATAGAGCTTCCGAAAGTGAAAGTAGAAAAGCATTTTAAAATGGGATTTGCTTGTGCGTAACGAACGTTAATTGTATAATGTATATGTACCAAAAAAATCGCATGATGACTAGTAAGATATAATATATTTTCAGTGACATGAGGTATGTGGTATGGGGAAGAATCTTAGCAAATCTAAGTATTGTAAGGGGTTACAATGTCCGAAGATTCTCTGGCTGGATGAGCATCGACCTGAACTCGCATATGTATCCGATAATAAATCGGTACTTGAGGAAGGTAAAAGGGTCGGTGAACTTGCCAGAGAGTATTTCGGAAGCTGTTCGCTTGTCGAATTCAACTACGATCTTAATGTGATGGTAGAAGATACATTTAAGCTGATGAACAGCGGATGCGAGTGCATAGCAGAAGCAAGCTTTCTCTATGACGGCTTGTTTTGTTCGGTTGACATTTTACGAAAATGCGAGTCTGATTATGATCTTATCGAAGTAAAGAGTTCAACGTCTGTTTCAGAAATTCATATAGAGGATGTAAGTTATCAGTATTATGTCCTTATCAATTCGGGAATCCCGATAAATCACGTATATATAATGCATATAAACAATCAATATGTTCGGCAGGGCGAACTTGACTTGCAGAGCCTTTTTGTGATGGAAGAATGCACTGATAAAGTGAAAATGAGGCAGGAAAAGATTGAAGATCGGATTGAACAGATAAGAACATTTATCGATACTGAGGATGAACCGGAGAGAGATATAAATATATACTGCGAAAATCCTTATAAATGTGCTTATTACAGCTATTGCCACAGAGATATTCCGAAACAGTCTGTATTTGACATAAAAGATTTGAGATTTAAGAGGAAATATGAGCTATATCATCAAGGGATAGTTACATTTAAGGATATCATTGAGAAGCGGCCTAAAATGGGTGCAAAACAGATGGAACAGGTTGAAACAGCATATTATCATAAACCGGATGTGATCAATAGAGAAGAAATCAGAGAGTTCATAAATACACTATATTATCCGGTATATCATTTGGATTTTGAAACATTTCAGATGGCAGTACCTGAATATAACGATTTAAAGCCTTATGAAAAGATTCCATTTCAATATTCACTTCATATAGAGAAGGAGGATGGAACCTTGGAGCATAGAGAGTTTCTTGGAGAAGAGGGTACGGATCCGCGGAGAAAATTGGCGGAGCAACTCGTAAATGATATCCCTGAAGATTCATGTATTCTTGCATTCAATATGTCTTTTGAAAAAGGAGTTATTGAAAGACTGGCTGAGATGTATGGCGATTTGGCCGAGCATCTGATGAATATTCATGATCATATATCGGATCTTATGATTCCATTTGAAAAGAAGAGTTATTATACAGCAGCTATGGAGGGGAGTTATTCCATCAAGTATGTGCTGCCTGCGCTATTTCCGGATGATCCGTCTCTTGATTATCACAACCTTGAAGGAATCCATCATGGAGGAGAGGCATCGGATGCATTTAAATATATGACAAGATTCACTCCGGAGGAAAGAGCAAAGACCAGAGAGAATCTACTGAAATATTGCGGACTTGATACTTACGCAATGGTAAAGGTACTGGAGAAACTTAGGGAAGCAGCAAAGGAGAACTAGTATATGAGTGTAAGACCACCCAAAAAACTTATGATGAATATTCTGGAAATATTGAGACAATATTCTGATGAAAATCATCGACTCAGTCAGAAAGAAATCACTGAGAAGCTTTCTAAAGAATATGATATCAAAGCTAATAGAAAAAGTATCCGAAGAAATATAATTAATCTTATTGATTGTGGTTATGATATTGATTATAAGGAAACGATTCGTATGATGCCGGTAAAAGATAAATCCGGGAAAAATGTGATCGATCCTAAGACAGGAGAGAAAGTCATGGAAGAAAATATCATTTGGTCAGACTTTTATCTTGTGAGGGATTTTACAGACAATGAACTTCGTCTTTTGATAGATGGTCTGCTCTTTTCCAGGCATATTCCGTATAGCGAATGTAAAGAGCTCGTGGAGAAGATTGAAGGACTGTCCAGTGAATATTTCAGATCCAGGGTTAAGTACATTTCAACGCTGCCTAATGATAAATCTAATAACAAGGATTTATTTCTGAATATAGAGTTAATAGATGAAGCAATCAGCAAAAAGAAAAAGATCAGTTTTAAATATCTGGAATATGACACCGATAAGAAAATGCATGTAAAGAAGCGTGAAGACGGAAGTGAAAGGATATATCTGGTTTCACCTTATCAAATGGCTGCAAGGGAGGGGAAATACTACCTCATATGTAATTATGACAAATACGATGATATCTCCAATTATCGTTTGGATCGCATTACTGATATTGTGATTACTGATGAACCTATAAAGCCATTTAAGAAATTAAAATGGTCAAATAAAGCGGAACTTAATCTGGCAGACTATATGAAGAAGCATCCATATATGTATTCAAGTGATGATGTGATGGTATCTTTCAGAGTAGTTCTTCCGATGATCGGTGATGTGATAGATATGTTCGGAACAGATGTCAGGTTCTCAGATAAAGATGAAACCGGGGTGACAGTATCAACTACCACAAATGAACGTGCCATGGAGCAGTTCGCACTGAACTTCGCACCGGATGTAATGGTACTCAGACCAGAAAGGCTTAGGAAAAAGATAGTGGAAAAATTGAGGAATGCCGTAGAGGCGTATGAGAAATAAAAAAGTTCTATACGAGGTAATAAGCGATGGATGTTAAGATATTTAATGAGCATAGAAATGAATTTGAAAAAGCATATTTTCGTGAAATAACAATTAAAGGCATTGAGATAAAGAATAATTTGAAAAGAGAGGATGAAGATAAGATTATTAGGTATTTAAATAATGGTATTATTAATGATACTGTTGTTGCATGGAAGGCAGGTAGACTAATAAAGGAAGCTGATATTCTTAAACCCAAAATGAAGGATGGAGATTACTTAAATGGATATGGTAAAAAAATCAAAAAGAATCATTTACTTGATTACTTAGATGAAGTAAGTAAGAATTGGAAAGAACATAATCTGGATAAAGAAGAGGAATTTGCAAAAATATACAATACAATCATAGATGCCGTTCAGGAAATTCCGGATAATTTTGGATGTGTCTATATAATTAATCTTATTTTCTTTTTATCGAAAGGAAAATGGCCTATATATGATAAGTTTGCACATAAAGCAATAAAAGCTATTAAGATGAATAAACGGCCAAGTGAAATATATGTAGGAGAAGCTCCATCAAAGGCAATAGTAAAAGATAAATGCATAGAGGCAAATCCTGATGTTATAAATATGTACTCTGAATATATATGGCTTTTGAATGATGTTTTTAAAGAAGAGATACATAAAGATAAAAGTGTTATGTTTATTTCAAGGGAATTAGACCGAGCATTATGGGTATATGGACATGCTTCAGACAAATATGATGAATATAAAATATGAGACGATTATTCTAACGAGATTCTGAAAATAATGCTTAAGTTTTGAGGAAGGTGGTATTTGCAATGTTGGAGAATATATTACGATTATGATGACTATGGTTATGAAGACTGATATCATCGGGAAATGAGTATATGAAAGGTGAGTTATGTGGCCGTATAAAAAACATTCAGAAGAGGAATATAATAAGGTGATTGAATTTGTACAGGAATATGCTGTGTCTCTTGGGGCAGAGTATGTATGTTCAAAGACCGAGAAGTTTACTACATACTGGAGAGAAGACCATGTCATTCAGGAAAATGTTGAGATGAAGATATACAAGTTTGGCGAGGAGTATTTATGGGTAGAACATCACTATCTGCCGTCTGGTCCATTCATAGTATTTTCATTCGGAGATTCAATAGAAACCATAGGCGATGACGCAGAGCCATTCCCATATAATTTGGATAAGGAAGAACTTGAGGCGGAAGTTAGATATTCGCTGGGGATAGAGGAATATCCGGAGTAATGTAAATAATAAAATATTGACGATGATTATATGTTTTTTATTTGATTTAAACGATAAGGATGAATATGGGAACTTTAGAAGTGTATAGTTTAACTAAAACTGAAAAGAAATCATTTATTGATACGTATGAGCAGTTTTACTTTAATAAAAGTGAATATACCGAAGATGAGAAAAATGTGTTGGGAATTATTTTGAAAAATAAGTCATCTGATGCTGTTGAGAAATATGCTGAAAATGTCTTGAATAATATAATTCCGCTGGATAAGAGGGTTTTTTTATGGAAGGCAGGAAGGCTGACTGAAGATGAAGCTGAGCTTATAGAAGCTAATAAAATCAGCCAAATTGAAGTTTTAAATGGAAGAGGCCATAAGATAGAAAATGCGGAGATATTTATAAATGAGATTAGAAATATGGCGTTAGTAAAGGGGGAAGATAGCTTTAAAGATAACTACAAGAAGTTGCTGGAAATATCAAAACAAGTTGATCTAAAGAATGTCGGAGCGGTCTATTTGATTACTATACTATTCTTTTTGAGCAATAAAGAATACCCTATTTATGATTACTTTGCTCATAAGGCAGTAAAGGCTTTGTACTTGGATAAGAAACCTAATGAGATTTTTGTAGGGGGAGCACCAGATAAGACGGAATTAGATAAGGTTATTGCCATGTACGGAGAGTATGTGTATCTGCTTAATCAAGTATTTGGATATCATAATATAGAGAGAGAATTAGATAGATCATTATGGGTATATGGACATTATAAAAAAGAAGAATCTAAATAATAAATGTTGATATGCAAATGAAAAATATGGACGCAATAAAAATTTAATATAACAATGGAAAATAAGATAAAAGGCTGCGTTTCTGCAGCCTTTTATTTTATTTATCTGATTTTTCTAACCCAGCCAGCTCTAATGCCTTAGCAGTAATATTCCAAGGACGGCTGTCTTTAGCGGCTTCTTCAAGCAGGATAAGGTGATAAGCGTTAAGCATGAGGGATATGTCGATTCGACCTTTCAAATAATTGCTTAAGGCAATAAGAATTCGCTGTTTTCCTGTCAAGGATTCAGGAGGGCAGTATTCGAAATCCATATAGTTATCATTAGATGTCTCGTTGTAGAGGCTTCCTGTATTGGAATCCTGAAAGTAGCCGTTCATCCACATATCAGAGAGATCGCGTCCTTTTCTGTCCTTTTTATTGTACCATTCCGGAGCTGAATGATTTAATACCATAGGTCCGCGACATATGCCGGGAGAAGTGTATTTTCCGGCTATAATATCACCCTTTTTGAATGGCGTCGGGAATGAGAACCACATGAACTCGAAGGAGGTTAGTGTAGTGATATCATTGTCAGGAATATTATAGGTTTCAATTTCTATGATTTTATATTTGTTATTCAGATATAGCTCCAGATGATTATCATGATCTAATGTCGATACGGAATCTATTTCATTTTTAATTATATGTACAGTGAAATCTTTACAATCAGGGATATATTCTTTGCATTCATCTTTGACAGCTTCTAAACATTTGTCATATGTGGAGAAGCAACTGTTATTTGTCGATTTTTTTGTTTGATCATCAGCCTCAGTATATTCAACTTCATATTTATAAAATGAATTGTCCGGGTTCATGAAGATTTCAATGTATTTCATTTGCGCTTCCATATATCGATTTAGGAATGAATGAAGACTGTCTTCCTTTGATTCAGATGTATCGAAGGCCATATCTTTTGTATTATCAATTAAGTATTTCCATTCTTTATGCTTTTCGTTCAGTGACAGACTCCGACATTGATATATCAGCCAAGAAACTTCAAGCGGAGTGAATTTGTAGGAGATTTCTCGTAAATAATTTCGTATATCCCTTGAATTAATAAAATAGGTGAACATTATATTATCTGCTTGATCATATAGTTCGCTGCAAAATGTATCAAAATCATATAGTTCTCCGTTTAGTTCAACCTTTCCATAGTTATTTGTAAGATACTTGGCTTCTTCTAATTCGTTATCAAATATGTGTCCGTTATTTCGAAAATACAGTAAACGGATATCTTTGTAGCATATATTGATATAACAATTTTTTAAACCGTATCTATTCGGCTTAAAACCGTAATGGATCCATATATTAGTATCATCGGGATTATAATCCGGAGAATTGGTATTATCATTATCTTTTTCTAAATGCAAATTTTTAAATAGCACATGATTAATGTAGTCAATATAATTATCGGCTTCATAGGAATACTTAAGAGGCAACTCGTTTTCAAGATATTTGTAATATTGCGGGTGATATATATCCTGATCGTCATTATCATAGTCGTTATATAGCGGATTCAGATATATCAAAAAGTCGAAGTTTAGATCCTCATAATTAGAACTGAATATATGCATTTAATAACCCTCCCAGATCCCAGATCACATCTTGAATAAATAATAAAATATTTGATGTGACATTTTTTGCTCATGCATCCGTATAGTATATGACTCAGAAACACGGAGATAACAAAAAGCAATGCTTCATTTCCCAAAGAAAAACTAGCCATGGGAATTCCTGTGCTCTGGCTGTTAAATAACGAGGAAGTTGATCCACCTTGGGGAAAAGTGGCAAGGATAGTTGTGTGAGGAATATAGGTATTTATGGAGGAGGATGTCGATAATGACTAATAGTATTCAATGTGATGTATTGAGAACAAAGGAAACTTTGAAATTTATATTACGTGATCTGGATTGGAAAATGAATAACAAAGGAAAAATGAATGGTTTATCTACAGGATATACTGAATTGGATAGTATTCTTGGTGGTCTTCATGGTGGGAAACTATACTGCCTGGCGGCTCGTCCTGCGATGGGGAAAACTGCATTTGCGTTAAACATTTCTCTTCATTCTGCACTTAAATTGAAAAAAGAAACTTTGATTTTTTCTCTTGAAGAAAGTACTCAAATGATACTTGCCAGATTACTTTCGATAGATACTATGATAGATTCTTGTGCATTTAAAACAGGAGAATTAACCGATTCTGATTTGGAGAAGGTGGAACATGCTGTTGGTACTATCAGTAGCGCACCGCTTGTAGTGGTTGATGATAGTTTTAACATAGACGATATAGAAGAAAAGAGTCAGGAGTATTTTAAATATAATAAAGAAGGGTTGATAGTAATAGATTACCTTCAGCTTATTTCTGAAGGTAACAAGATTGGATCGGAAAATAGAAAACATATAGGATGTATAGTTCGTAGATTGAGTTTATTAGCTAAAAAGCTAAATATTCCGATAATAGTTTTGTCACAAATTTCTCACGCTATGGAAAATCGTAAGAATAAACATCCATTACTATGTGATTTTAGAGAGCTGGATGTAGTTAAATTTTCAGATGTTGTTTTATTTATTTACAGAGAAGATTATTATAATCCGGATTCAGAGAAACTTGGAATAGCTGAAATAATAGTTGCGAAAAATAATGATGGGCCATGTGGACTTGTAGAACTTGCTTGGATAGGGAAATGTCAAAAATATGCAAATCTAGTATACAGGAGTCGAATAGAGAGAAAATGAATAATCTAGATACACTAAATCCGTTATATACATTTGATAACTTTATAACCGGTGAGAATAATAAACAGGCTTACGAATATTGTGTTGCAGTAGCGGAACATCCTGGTCGGAATGAATATAATCCAATATTTTTATACGGAGGAACCGGATTAGGAAAAACGCATCTTATGCAAGCAATCGCTCATCATATAAAGAAACATAATCCTGGAATGCCTTTTATATATATAACTTCAGAAATGTTTGTAAATCAGATGATAGATGCGATTAAAAATAATAAAGAACATGAATTTAAATCAAAATTCAAAAAAATTGACCTGTTAATGATTGATGATATTCAGGATATAGTTGGAAGGCAAAGAACGCAGTATGAATTGTTACGTCTAGTAGATTATCTATATGACAATCAAATACAGATGATATTTACTTCGGATAGACTTCCAAAAGAGTTCTTTATATTAGATGAATGTCTGAAATCGAGATTTATGTGGGGAATTCCGGTAAGAATTTCATTTCCGGATTATGATACTCGTTTGAGTATAATTCGAAAGAAAGCTGCGATAAAGGGGTTAGGTAATCTTCAAGATGATATTGTATCTTATTTGGCAGACAATTTTCCGTATGATATTAGATTGATAGAAGGCATGCTTAATAAAATAGAGTTTTATTGTGACGGAGAAAAGAATACGCTGACAATTGAACAAGTAAGAAGTCTTTTAGCAGACTTTGTTGTGGAACGACCAAGAATTACACTTGAAATGATAATGTGGGTAGTTTCGGAATACTATGATGTTTCAATTGAAGATATAAGGTCAAAAAAAAGAAAAGGAAATATAGATCAAGCACGATGCGTAATTATTTATCTTGGACATTTACTTACCAATAAAAGGATATTGGCGATAGGTTATTCCGTAGGTAGAAGAGATGAACAATTATTATGCAGGACAATTTCTATGCTTGATGAAAAGAGAAACAGTGATGTTAAGTTTAATAAACAACTTGAGGAGATTATTAGGATTATCAAGGATAGATAGAATATATTAAAGATGACAGGAGGGAGTGGAATGAATCAATATGGAGAAGCTTGGTTACTTGATAGATCTGGAAATTGCATTGAGGTGTATGCTCACCCATCAGAATCATTTGAGTTCGACAGTATCGTAGATATAGTTTCAAATTACAGTACCGGACCGGATAAATTCTATTGCAATGATTGGAAGGATACTAAATCGGAAGTTTCCAAAGAAGCAATACTTGATATATATAATCAAAACTGGTGTAGGGTAAGACTTTGGAAAGATAATAAACTGACATTCAGAAATGCTTCAACTGATTTTAATTGGCATGGAGCAATAGCTGATTTCTTACGCTCACATCCATATTTAAATACAGCGAAGATAACATTTTCTGATACATCTGGAAAGGTTTATTTGAAAGATGTGTCATATAATAACTGCATTTCTTATTGTATGGAATTATTATCAAAGAAGTTTTTGGTTTGTTGTTATTTTGGACAATCAGAGGATTTGATAAAAGCAGCAATTGATCGCGCTTATGTTGACATGGCTTCGCATACATTACAATACAATGGATTTAAGGATGATAAGGATGGGATTAAAGAAAAATGGTGCTGTAGATACAATGCATCTTGCGTGATAGGTGATGGTTTGAGAAATTATCCTTTGAATAATGACACCTTTGATAGCTGGCATAAATATATTATAGATAAAATGAAAAATGTTTACGGGAATCATAATTTGACAGAAGGACAAGCGCAAAAATGGCTTAATATGACAATTAAATATATTTTAGTTTTTTGTCATTTGTTTGGAAATGATTATGGAAGACTTGACGAAATAAATGTATTCCTGAATGATACCTCAGTTGATGATTATATATGTCCGATCGATTCATATGTATTAAAAGGTGCAAATATAGATGATGTTGCTTGGAGTAAACTGGATTCAGGTAATTACGATAAAACATATAATGAAATAAAACAAAAAATTGGATGTCAGAATAGTTTCCTTTGGGAATTGGAAAACTGGGAAGAATTTGCGAAAAGGATTCAACCGGAAAAGAATAGTTATGCGGAATATTGTGATATTCGAGATACACTCGACAATGTTGTTGAAGAAATTGATAAATCAACTTCAGAGTATTGGTAAAAATATCTTTCATATTTTTGATAATTTTATTGCGGAGAAATAGGTTATGTCTAAGGTTAAAGGTGAATTATATGATATTAATAAACGTAAACTGATGCATTGCCTCCGCCGAAAAGAAACATATAAGAAAAAAAGAAGACGCATTACCAAGTTTAGGAACTGTGAGTATCGTTTCTGCAGGGGATATTATTTAAAATATGATTATGATCGTGATATATATACAGAGAGATTGCATCGATTTAATACTAATATCAAGAGATTTCGAAAGTTTGCGAAAAGAAAAGTAAGATATTCTTCAGTTGATGAACTATATCAAAGAAATGCGTATAAAAAATTATATGATATAGATTGGACATACGGCTGATTTGATTATCATCATAATTTATCGTGGGGACGAGATAATTACAATATGGAGATATGTATGAATACTATTTGTAATGAAGATATATTTTTAAGCGATAAATATCGCAAGTTAATATTGAATGAATGTGGTTTGGCTGATGATATGGTAGAACACTTGATTTCACATGAATTCGTAGATGAAATAAATACTTTATGTCAAGCTCCGATTTCACTTGAAAAGAAAGAAAACTTATTGAAATTGATTTTAGAAAAAAGGAATTATAAAGATGATATTATAAATGAAGATATAGAAAGAAAATTCATAGATTCTATATGGTTCGATGTTGAGAATGCCAGATCAGATATAAAAGATGCGGTTTCTATTCTGCAATCATTGGATATTTCTCCTACATGTGGAGCTATAATATACTTATATAAAGAGAGGTACAATGAATATACGTTTCAAGAAGAAACATCAGGAATAGGCATTTTTAATTCCGTTAAAAACGTCATGGAATATATAAAAAATGAAAGGAAAGATGATTCGGATAAATATTATTATAGACTTGAAGTTTGGGAGCCGAAAGAATTTGAAAGTCATGATTTTCAAATGATTCAAAAGTACGAGTATTATACTTATGGCGAAAACATCTGCTGGTTTAACAAAATAAAACAAGTTAAGAAGCAAAACGGCAATATTATAAATGTAGCAGAAAGTGATGAATATACCGGTAATGGTTTAGAACTGGATTTCTCTACTCCGTATAAGAGCGGAGATATAGTCAATATTGATTGTACGCCTTTTGGTCCGGCATTTCATGCAATGATTTTGGAGATGCCAAATGGTTTTGGCAATCCATATATTGTTTTTAGAATACCTCATACAGAAGAGTGGAGACTTGCTGAATTAAGGTACAAAAGATTTTATAAATCAGTCTATCCTGATTTATCATACTATCCGATGCTGTCACCTTTATACAGATTGAAGCTTGTAAATTATAATGAAATGAAGGATGAAGATGATGAATTGCTACAACTAATCAAATTTGTTAAAGATGATAAATCAATAAATGCCAGAATATGGAATGACTGGCCGAATTTGGAAGAATGGAAAAGCTACCATAAAGATATTAGCTTTAATGAAGTAAAAGAATTATTTAAAAAGTTTCTGGATAGATGAAGAGGATAAAATTCTTGATAAGGAGAAGCAATTTAATTGCTTCTTCTTATTTTTATGGGACAAAAAGCGGACATTGCCCGGCATATAATAATCATAAAGTATGAATGCAATGAAATAATCTACGTTTTGTGAGTTGCATGAGAGGAATAGAGAATGGCATTAATAGATAAAACATTGTATACAACATTGAAAAAATGGTGTGATCATCATGAAGCTGTCAGACCTAAAAATCAAAATATTATATTTGTAAACAGCCATGATCGAGAGCTTACAAATACAACAATTAGAAAATCAATGTTTGAATTAATGAAGGAAGACATTTATGGTGAGGTGTTTATTTCGATATATTCGGCTGATAATTTTTATAAGAATATGCATAAATACTTTTCTCATATTTCTGAACTATATATGAATCCGCCAAATGACGGAGATTCTGTGATAGACATTATAAATAATTTACCACCTACCTGTGGATGGATAGTACTTGTCATAGAAGATATTGAAGCATTCTCTGGAGATTCTGGGGACTTAAATGAAATGTATGAGGCGATTATAGCATTTGCTTCAAAAAAATCAGATATCATTTTTGTTGGAAAAGAAGATAATAAACAATTCTTTTCCGGATGTGAAATCGGACTATATAATCAGGAAGAATCTCCGAATAAAGAGAGTGTAATTTATGAAATAAAACAGAAAAAATGTGATGAACTAAATTTTTATTGGAATCTTTTATATAAGCAGCTTGAAAACAACTATTTCGATTATTCGGGATTTAAGAATCTGTATAAAGAAACATTGGAGTATATCATTCCGCGAGTGACAAAACAGAAGGTTTATCGTAGAGATATTACGCTTATAGAAAATATAGGTGCTATGCGTAATAAAAAACCTAAGGATATTGATGGGTGTAAGCCATGGGAGTTTGATGCGGCCCGTCAATTTGCTAACGGACTACATCATTGTATAGAGTATAAAAGTGGTGATAAGGATGATATATCTGCAGAAAGGATAGGAATCGATGTAGTAGAAGAACATCGGAGAGAATATCATGGCTCGCCTTATATTAGTGAAGCATCTCATTATACTATAGAATTATCTATTGATACTGTATGTGCTGAAATGGATTTTTTTGCTGAAAGTATATTTAATCTTGCTTATGAAGGAAGAGAAATATACGAGGCATTGAAGAGAGTGAGGTAATACCTATATGAAGTTTTTTATAAGCGGCACAAAGTTTGTAACTAAATCTACAGATAAGAAGTTACTTCCTAAGCCTGTAATTGAAAAGATAGATGCGTGATAATTTCTTTGATTTATGGTGGTGAAATAGATATGTTTAAAGGAATCTTTTGGTGCTATGTTATCTGTTTTGATTTTGATATGTATACTCATAATCTGATAACCGTGAAAGTGCATTGTGATGGAGATGGAAATCCTTTGGAGAAAGCCGATTTCAGCAGTAAATCAGGAGATAATTTTGTTCATAAAATTGAATGGGATAAGATATCAGAAAATAATAGAAATAATCATCCATATAATTACTACCCAAGAGGAAGAGTTGAAATAAATAAAGGAAAGATAAAGATATATGCAAATCCCGTAATAATATGTGACGAAGAAGCCAAAGGAATGATTGTAAAAACGTTTGAATTGAAGGAACGGGAAAAAGAGATAAAGTGGATTGCAGACAATTCAAAGCATTATCAATATGATATAGACGCTATGAGTTTAATTAAAGAGGAATAACGTATGGATAGATTTGAAATTAAAGGAAAAGTGAATACGGCTGTCTGCTATGCAAGGGTAGTTGAAAATGATGCAATCGAACAGATCAGACGCATGTGTGACTACCCTATGTCTGAAGGGGCGAAGATTAGAATAATGCCCGACGTACATTATGGAAAGGGATGCACCATAGGGACAACGATGACTATTACGGATAAGGTAGTTCCTAATATAGTAGGCGTGGATATAGGCTGCGGTATGTATACTGTGAATCTCGGAAAAGGTGATATTGATCTGGAGAAGGTTGATGAAGCAGCACATTTTATCCCAGCTGGAAGAAATTATTGGGATGGGATAAAAGAAAAGTTTAATATATCCGAACTGAAATGTTACAGGGATTTGAAGGAAACAAAGCGAATCGAAAAGTCTATGGGAACATTAGGCGGAGGTAATCATTTTATTGAAATTGATAAAGCTCAGGACGGGACGAACTATCTGGTGATTCATTCAGGGTCAAGAAATCTGGGCAAGCAGGTTGCTGAATTATATCAAAGGCTTGCGATTAATCTAAACGTTGGGTTTGGAGACTATCTGGATAAAAAAGAAGAAATTATAAGAACGTATAAAGAACAGGGCAGAAAGGATGAAATAAAGCAAGCTATAGCAGAGCTTCATTTTCATAGACAAAAGGAAAATGATATTCCGGATGACCTCTGCTTCCTGTCAGGAAAGTACATGGAAGACTATATACATGATATTAAGAAATGCCAGGCATTTGCGAGAAGGAACAGAGAGAAAATGGCAGAAATAATACTTGAGAGAACCGGACTTATCGGTGGTGACAGCTTTCATACAGTACATAATTATATTGATACCGAAGAGATGATACTTAGAAAAGGTGCTATAGCTGCGCATGCGGGAGAGAAGGTTTTGATTCCGATAAATATGAAGGATGGAAGTATTCTTGCTATGGGTAAAGGAAATCCTGAGTGGAACTATTCTGCACCGCATGGAGCCGGAAGGGTTATGTCCAGAAAGGATGCAAAGAATAACCTGGCGCTTGAGGATTTTCATGAAGCAATGCAAGGAATTTATACAACGTCTGTAAGCAGATCTACATTGGACGAAGCACCAATGGCTTATAAATCACTGGATGCTATTATTGATGTAATAAGGGAGTCAGTAGATATAATCGAAGTTTTAAAACCGATTTATAACTTCAAAGCAAGTGAATAGAGATGGCAACGGGGGCATGTGATAATTATGTCTCATATAGACGTATATAGTAATAGATGTAAGTAAAAACAGTTAACTTTGGTATTTAGTTAAGTAGTAGGAAGGAGAACGCTTATGTCGAAGATTGATATTAAACATGCATGTACTTTCACCGGTCACAGACCAGAAAAAATGAATGCATCGGAAGTAGATGTGAAAACATGGTTGGAAAAAGAGATTAAAAATGCAATTGATGCCGGGTATACGGATTTTATTACCGGTATGCAGCGTGGTGTTGATCTTTGGGCTGCTGAAATATTGCTTCGCCTAAAAAAAGAAGGACAGAATGTCCGAATCATTGCTGCAGTAGCTTTTGAAGGTATGAATAAGGGATGGGATGATTATTGGATGCAGTTATATCTCGAGACCAGAAGAACAGCGTTTGAAGATCATATTATTTCTAATTATCCGGGAAAGGCAGCTTTTATTCAGAGAAATGAATGGATGGTCGATCATGCGAGCAGATTGATTGCTGTTTATACGGGAGCACCGGGCGGAACCAAGAAAACAATCGATTATGCCACCAAGAATGGACTTGAGGTGGTTTGTTATGGAAAGTGATGTTGTTTTGAGAATACCGCCACATGATGAAGATGCAGAAAAACAAACTTGAAGAATTATAGATTCATAAGGCGTCTATGAGTAGAAGTACTTATAGGCGTTTTTTCATCTATTCAGAATAATGTGTATATGATATATTGAAAAATGCAACGGAATGTATATGTCTGATGGATGATCTTACTTCAAGAAAATTTTAGATAATATGTATGATCTTTTGTGGATGCAAATAAACTTCCAAGATAATTTACGATGCCAAGTTATATCGAAAATCAATGGAGGATTACCCGGGTGAATGCAGTAGAAACAATAAATAAAAGGCACAGCTATAGAGGAAAGTATCTTTCAAAACAGGTTCCTAAAGAGGATCTAATAAAAATACTGTAAGCAGGAATGGCTGCTCCATCGGGATGTAACAAGCAAACAACTAGTTTTATTGTAAGGTTTCGCAGCTTTTACAATGTTATAAAGAAAAGGAAGAAGGATTATGAGTATGATTAAAAGTGAACAAAAGGAAAAAATTGAGGTTTTTTTAAAGTATATATATCGTAATAATATTTCCATTACTGTTGACATGAATGTTGAAAATCAGAATAAGTCCATTTGTGAATTTATAAAGTTGTTGAAGGAAAAGGCAGGAGATGAATTATCATGTGTCTTTGATAAAAGAAATAATAAAATTCTTATTTTGGATGAGAATAATAAAAGCTATATAGGTTTTTTGTGGGGTATAGTTGATATAGCTTTTTCCAGAGGAGATGCAAGGAATAGTCCATTATATATAAAATATGCTGTTATTAAATCTGAGGTTTATATAGGCGGTGAAAAAGTGGCATATATTGATTCGTCAGATCAGATTTATTATAGGGGCGATGAAGAAGGCATATATGTAATTGATAAGATAACCAAATCATTAATGAACTTCAAAGGAGATAGACAAATTTGGAAAACGGAAATTCCGGTAAATATTACTCAATCCTATAAGATTTGTGAACAATTAAGTTATCCGACAGAGAAATATCCTAAAGGATTAATAGCATTATATAATGGTTATGATTTATTACATTTTTATCGTGTTAGTGGAGAGTATTTTGGACGAACTCTGGTAAAGTGGCGATTTGAAATAAGCCAGAAGTAATAGGCATGGAAATCTTTTGTAGAACTGAAGTATGAGTAGATTAAAAGATCCAACAAAGCCGATAAAGGATAAAGAAAAGGCTAGGTACTAGAGCCTTTGTGAAGAGTTTGGAATGCAATAAACAAAAAATAGATAAGGAACAGTAAGGTTAAGACATGAAAGTATATAGTGGTATTGACAATCTTCCAACAGGAAGAGCAAGTGAAGTGATTACAGAAGGATGCCTGGTACTTGAGGGTGGTGGATGGAAAGGATTATACACTCTCGGAGTACTTGATGCATTTATGGAAAATGGAATAAATATGAGAAGCACAGTTGGGATATCAGCTGGAGCACTCTCGGCTATAGGTTATGTGTCAGGGCAGATTGGTTGGGGCGCAAGGATAGATCTGACCTATAGACATGATAAGGAGTACTGTGGAATTGGTGCAATTATAAAGGATCATGGTGTCACAGGTTTTTCTTATCTTTATAAGGATATAGTTGAAGGATTACCTCTGGATAAAAAGAAACTGATGGATCCTTCCAGAAATCTTGCTGTTGGAGTAACTAACATGCTGACTGGAGAAACTGAATATATGGAAAAAGGAAAATGCAATCTGTCAGCTGCAGTCAGAGCGTCAGCAACAGTCCCTTATGTGTCACGTCCAGTTGTAATAAAAGGCGTTCCATACCTTGACGGTGGATGCTCTACGAAGATTCCATATCCATATGCAGTTAGAGAAGGTGCGGATAAAATCGTTGTAATAAAAACCAGAGAATGGTCATATAGAAGAGATACCGCACCAAATAAAGTTGCTATGACAATGTATCGAAGATATCCTGAATTTGTGAAGAGCATAAATAGAGCAAATGATGACTTTAATAAAATGACAGATGATCTGTATAAGCTTCATAATGAAGGAAAGCTTTTCGTTATAGCTCCTTCAAAACCGGTAGAAGTAACAAGATTTGAGGGTGATATGGAAAAACTAGGGGGACTATACTGGTTAGGTTATAATGATGCAAATCAAAATATCGATAATATAAAAGAATATTTACAGCTTGTATAGAGGATTATTATGAAAAAAAGCTAAAGGATACATAGAAAAACTGTGCAAACTATGATTTATCCGAATATAAAAACCTATTATAAAGAAGTCCGCCCAAGGGCGGATTTTCTTATTTTCAAAGTTTATAAAGAAAGAAATCAGAGAAAAGAGCGAAAGAGAGTTGGAGAATTGATGTCAGTTCTATTCCAGTTTAAACGAATACAACGAATTGACATTCAAGAAAGAAATATGTAAGATAATAAGCAAGATAATAAGCAAGATGAAATGGGGTGACCAAGCATATGGGGAATTATATTCCACCTTATACAATTTCAGAAAAAATGCTGGAGCAGGTATCTGCTATTTCTGAGAAAGTTGGAAAGATTACCGGTCATAGAGAGTTGGAATCTAAACCGCATCTTCGAAGAAACAACCGTATCCGCTCGATTCACTCATCACTAAAGATAGAAGCAAATTCGCTTTCTTTAAACGAGGTTAGGGATGTCATAAACGGTCATTTGGTTATAGGAGATCAGAAGGAGATTCAGGAGGTAAAGAATGCTTACGCAGCTTACGAAAAAATCTCTGAGATCGATCCTTCAAGCGCAAAACAATTGAAAGAGATCCATGGGATAATGACGCATCTGACTGTTGAAGAATCAGGTGTTTTCCGCAAAGGTGATGAGGGAGTATTCTCCGGAGATAAGTGCATATTTGTTGCTCCCCCACCAAATATGGTACCTGAACTTATGAAAAATTTACTTTCATGGGTGAAAAAATACGAAGGGAAAGTACACCCTCTTATAATGGCGGCGGTATTTCATTATGAGTTTGTGTTTATACATCCATTTGCTGATGGAAACGGGCGTATGGCAAGACTTTTGCATACGGTTTTGCTATATCGTTGGAGAAGTGTATTTGAATATATTCCATTAGAAAGCCAAATAGAGCGATTTCAGAAACAATATTATGATGCAATTGCCAAGTGTAATACGTCAGGTAATTCCAACATCTTTATTGAATTTATGCTTGATATGATCAATCAGGTTTTAGATGACGTCATATTACAGGTTAATAAAGCAAATGCTGAAACCAGTGAATATGTGAAAAAGATGCTTGATCTGATGGAATATGATATCCCGTACACATCAAATGATATTATGGCCGGACTTGGACTAAAGTCTAAAGAAACACTTCGAAAGAACTATATTAATCCCGCGATTGAATTAGGAATGATACGTATGACAATACCTGATAAACCTAATAGCAAAAATCAAAGATATGTTAAAGTGTAAGATTTTGTATTCCAGGATAAACGCTATAAGGAGACTAATTGAAATGCAATATAGAATATTTGAAAAATACATGCAATAGGTAGTTATGGATTAATGAAATTATGCTAATATGGAATAAGATGATTTTTGTAAGGAATCAAAGGAACTGTTTAAATAGGTATTAAACAGTTCCTTTATTTTATATGGCATTACTACATTGATATTGAATTCATTTGACATGAAAATAATAAAGTGCTAATCTGTTGTTTAGCAACTAAACAATAGGAGGCTGAAATGAATAACGAATTTCTTCAAGAATTCTTAAAGATAATCAATAGGTATAATAACCTGGACAAAAAGGTAAGGCCATATGGAACAGACGAATTATTATATCCTTCGGAAATCCATGTGATTGATGGTATCGGTACGAGTAAGGATATGACAACTACGAAGCTTGCGACGAAACTGGGAATCACCAAAGGTGGAATATCTCAGATAACATCCAAACTTATAAAGAAGAATCTGATCAGTAAAGAGGATGGAAATGGATTAAATGAAGTCTATCTGATCCTTACAGATAAGGGGATGACAGCGTATCAGGCACATATTAAACTTCATGAGCCTATGGTGAATAAGGTGAATTCTTTGTTTGAAAAAATGGATGAATCATCGAAAAATTCAATTCTAAATCTGATAAATGAAATCAGCTCAGAACTGAGCAGACTGGAGGAATTAGAATGATCATCCATACATCAGTTAGTTCAGAAGGCTTTGAAGGAATACTGTATCCCGGAAATGGGAGTAAGAAGAAGGTTGTTATTGTAATGTCCGGCTCAAATGGAGGAATGCGGATTACCCAAAATGAAGCAATGTTTTATCATGATAACGGTATACCTGCACTGGCACTTGCACTATTTAAAACCAAGCAGACTTCATCAGATCTTGTAAGTGTTCCTGTTGAATATGTAGAAAAGGCAATCATTTACCTAAAAAGTTTGGGATATGAAAAAATAGGTATAGATGGGACCTCAAAAGGAAGTGAGATGGCACTGCTTGCGGGAACTATGTTTCCGGAAATCACATGTGTTATAGCCAGAGTTCCGACATACTTTATAAGCGAAGGGTTATCCGGAAAAGGTAAGAATAGAGGACCGTCTGGAACTTCTTGCTGGAGCTATGGCGGCAGGGATATTCCATACGCTCCATATAAAACAAGAATAATAAATATATTCAAAATATTGAAACACGAAAAAGAATTAAAACTACTGACGATAAACAGCGACAAAGATATAACACCGGAAACGATAATACCTGTTGAGAAGATAAATGGGCCGATACTGCTGATTTCTTCAAAACATGATGAAGTATGGCCATCATATGAGAGTGCATGTATTATCGAAGAAAAGCTGAGTGAATCGTCTTTCGGATTTAAGCATAAGCATATATCTTATGAAAATATGAGTCATGCGGCAATTACAAAAGTTTCATGGGGAATCAAGATGGTATTTAAATCCGAGAGGAAATATCCTAAGGAATGCGTTGCAGATAGAGTTCAAATGAAGAAAGAATTAATATCATGGGTTAATGATATTTGGTAGAAAAAATTTTTCATATACCAGAGGTCTACTATGATCAATAAAATTAGCGTGGTAAATTTGGCTGATCTTTATAGTTAATAATTCTACCGTCTATTCAAGTAAATTGGATAGGCGGTTTTATTATACATGAGCAACTTAAATATCTATTCTGATGCTTAATTATTTTGCTATAATAAGAACTGTATACGGATGTAAGACCATTTTTTAAGGAGTTAGTATGTCGAATAATGCAAAGCTGAAAAAGATAGGTATGATTGCGCTTGGAATCATATTGCTTGTGGGAATGGGTCTTTTGTTGTACCCTCACATTCGAAGTAAGATTGAGTTTAAAAAGCAGCTTGAACTTGGACATAAATGTCTTGCAGAGTCGGACTATGATCAGGCAATTGAAGCCTTCAGCGCGGCTGAGAAGATTGAACCGCACAACGTGGATGCTCAAAACGGTCTGGCAGAGGCATACCTGGGAATTAAAGATTACGGGTCAGCTATATGGACATATAAGAATCTTAACGAGAAAGAAAAGGTTTTGAGTGTATATAATACATGGGTAGAAGATCTGCTTAGAGATGAGGATTATGACGAGGCAGTGGAGATCCTTTATGATGCCCGCTCGTATGCACACCAGTATCTTAAGGATGAGGAAGCGAATATTGACTCGCGAATCGAAGAAGTCAAAGCCGAAAAAGAACGTAAAGCAGCTGAGAAAGCAGAGGCAGAACTTAATGCTGAAATAGAAGCACTCAGCGTTAACTGCGGGGAGAGTGAATCCATCGGGTACGCACCTGACGTACTTGCCAATGCTGAGGTTGGTGATCATGTCAGCTTCGGAAAATATGAGCAGGACAGTGACGATTTGAACGGCCCCGAAGAAATAGAGTGGATTGTCATAGATAAGAATGACGGGAAAGCACTGTTACTATCGCGATATGCTTTGGATGCGAGAGCATACAATGATACATTTGTTCCGATCACCTGGGAGAACTGTACTTTGCGATCCTGGTTGAATAATGACTTCTGTAACAGTGCATTCAGCACAGAAGAACAGGAGTTGATCTTTCAAAATGTTAATGAAAATGCGGATAGTTTTGACTTTTATCCACAGGAAGAAGATGAAGGAGGCGCAGAAGGCGGCAATGATACAGAGGACAGGGTGTTCCTCTTAAGCATACATGAAGTTCAACAATTCTTCGGAGCAACCCTGACTTACAGCACGAATAACAAGAATGATTTATTGATCTGTTACCCGACCAAGCAGGCACTCATGAGTGGTGCAGGCGGCGTTTCTGTGGATGAATATAACCGTTACTGGAGAGGAGACGGATATTCGAAAAAAATCATAGGCGCAACCCTTTGGTGGCTTCGCTCGCCGGGGGGCGGTCAATATTACTCGACGCTTGTCTACAAGGATGGTAAGCTTGATGACTGGAGATTGAAACATGTGTTTGGTGATGATAGCAGTAATATCGCAATCCGTCCCGCAATATATTTAGAGTATTAATAAAGAGCAGAATTATAGCTGATCAACGATGTCAGCAGGCCGCTTAATGATATATAGGATCAGTCAACCAGCTCATATGTTGTTGTATCATAGGAGCTGAGTCCTTTATGCGGATTAGCTATATAGAGATAGTTTCCGATAACGATACCGCGCGATTTATAAACGTCATAAGCACGTGCATTCTTTCCGAGATTTGCATTCAGACGAAGCATAAACCCTAGTTCCTCATCATAATCAAATACCATATAAGAATATAGTTTTTCGAGTGGAGCTGCATTTTCGGAAAGAACAGGTCCCGTATATTCATATTCTTCATCAGGTGCGATGTATGGCTCAGTGATAAATGTTCCGAATCCGAAGGTTCCGTCTTTCGGATTATACATAAATGATTTTCTGTCGGATAACACTCCGGCCATTTGACATTCACGGAAGTTACAAGTGCATTCTTCCTTAATGTTAAATGGGTCTGTAGTATCAAACATGGTAAACTTAACATTCAGCATCATTCCTGTTGCTTCATCTGTGTTATATCCTATTCCGAGAAGCTTATTCTCTCTATACGGATGAAGATATCCTGAGAAGCCCGGAAGTTCCACATAATCCGTTATCTTCGGATTCTTGGGGTCTGAAAGATCTGCTGCGAAGAGCGGATCATAGAACTGCTCAACTACTTTATAGGTCACAAAGTAAGCAATATCACCCATGAATCTTGCAGATTTAACAGTTTCATTTGGCGCAAGTTCCTTTATAACACTGACTTTTTCAAGATTCTCATCCAGCACATATAAGCTGTTTCTCAGTTCCCCACCGTCGTTTTGATATGTAGTAACGAATCTTACATACCCATTATATTCATCTATACTGTAATCATTAAGGAGATTGCCTTTAAATGTACCATCACACTTAAACGCAAGATTTCCTTGTCCGAGTTCTATTTTTATAAGAATGGTATCATCGGTTTCTTTCCAGCGATTTATCTGTGTATATATAGCATTTTCACTTACGTAAGGTAAAGTAGAACCCCCCATCACGGCTTTTTTGGATTCGAAAGTCTGCTCATCAGTATCAACTGAGGTGACGACCAGATATGATCCGATTGTATCTTCATATATTATAAGATCTTCCGGATGAATGACCTCTCCATCAACTGAAGGAACATATGATCCGATATTGCTCTTGCTATAGTTATCCAGGTCAATTGTTTTATATGAAAATGTATAAAGCTTACTGCCGATTACTCGAGATGATGAGTAAAATCCATCCTGAAGTAATGTTTTCTCAAGTTTAGGATTTTCTTTATCACTGACATCATAGAATTTTATAAATGTTTCACTGGTTCTGTTAATGTTTCCGAGAACAATAAGCATATCTCCGGAGATATAGAGATCCTTGAAAGAATAATCTTTCTCAAGTATCTGATTATTACACATGGATTTTATCTCACCATCTTTTACCTTATAGATGCTGAGGCGTGTTCCTTCGCTGTCTGTCATGTATATATATTCACCGTCTGTTTTTACAGCGTCAGGCTCGGAAACTCCTTCGGTACGGACATTTGTATCGGTAAAATCCGGCTGGCTGTTTGAGCTCGGAGATTCGGCTGTGTAATCAACAGCTTCATAGACAATCATGGACATTTCTTTCACATGTTCTGCATAAGCGTCGATGTTTTTATACGCTTGTATATATTCTGTAGCATCAGCTGAAATCCCTATCTTTATTCCGTCCTTTTGTCCGGCGGACTTATACAGAAAAATGCCGAAAGGAATGCATACAGCAATGAGTACAGATATGGCAATGACGATGGATTTTTTATTTTTATTCATAGATTGTTCCCGCCCTTTCAATAACGATATTAATAATACGATATAGAAGAGGAATTTTATGGGAGTTATATTGCATTTTTTGCATCGGTGTTCCGATCATCATGGACACCATATGGATCAAAAGAGTAAAGAGCGGAAAGAGCAAGGTATTCGGGCCTCTCGGTATCATATCTATCATCGTTACTTTAGCCGGTCTCGTGAATTTGCCTCAAGTATTCACTATGATAGGAGAATATTTCGGATGGTTCTGAGATGGAGAAATGTATGGCCTGCTTTTATATATCAGATAGATCAGTGGCATATGAAAAAATAGAATATGTTTTATCGTTGCATTGAAAGAATATAGTGGAATTTTCATTTTGCAACATTATAATATCTATTCGCGACAGGTTTCCTATATTAGTGTAAAGGTTGTTGTATCATTCGATTATCAGATAAAACAAAGAGAACAAATCGTGGAAATAGAAATCAATCATTGAGGAGTAAACATGGGAGATATCAAATTAAATAATCTAAAGAAAAAAGAGCACAAGGATGCCAGGACTTGTCCTCATTGCGGGGCGAATGTTTTATCAGAAGTCTGTCAGTATTGTGGGACTTATATTGGCGAAGTTGCTACAGCTGATCTATCAGCAGAATATCCGATGATCGAATGTAAGAGTGCGAGGATTGATACTTGGAGGGTCATATTACCTGCAATAATTGCTGCATGTTGTATAGGAATTCCATTGTATAAAGCTTTACCTATTTTTACTTTAGATAAGGAATTAATGGGCATTGATGCTGAATTTTTTGGTCAAGTGAAAGCTTTTGAAATGAGTACTATAATCCCATTTTTGTTAATTGGCGCTATTGCATTTCTCATTATGTGTAAGGGTATATATCGGTGGCTTGCAGTCAGGATATTCGGAGTTGAGCTTAGAGGTACTGTTTATGGATACATGGATGATAGAGTGGCGTACAACGGTGTGAATGGGCAGGTGATTAAAATTCTGGTTCAAACTAAAGAAGGTAAGAGATTTGTTATGCTTCCCTTAGAAACAACAACGATGAAATATGTGATCAACAGTACAGTAAACGTAAAGATATATAAGAATTATGCAGCAATTGTTAAAGAAAAGGTAAATTGGTAATGGAAATGAGATGAAATTTTTTAAGGAAACATTTTCCGACACTTAAGACATAGATGAAGTAAGGACAGGAAAAACAGCATGTTTAAATAATTATATAGTGATAGGGCGTCTATGAGTATTCAAATCATGGACGCTTTTTTCTGTTCAGAGTATCAATAATATGTTATATTTGGAAAGTAGTACTATGCTGCATTAAATTTTTACATATTTGAAGGAGTACGAACATGGAAAACATTTCCGAAAGACCTATTCCGCCATGGGCAAAAGAATTACCGGAAGGTGCTTTTGTATCCTATGATCCGACTTATCCCACAGGTAAATATTTTAGCAGATTTACTGAAGATAGCTATGAAGGAATGAAATATTATTTCTATGATCCGACAGCGCATGGCTATCCTGAAAAGAAAGGATATCCGCTGCTAATCTTTTTACATGGAACAAGTAATGCGCTGGTGGGAGAGCTATGCATCAATTATTCCGGTGCGGAAATGTTTTCTTCAGATG
>CAMJHQ010000036.1 GCA_946405625.1 uncultured Lachnospiraceae bacterium
TAACCTTGATCGTATAATTCTCTCCGATTGAAACGCTTCCTTCAAGACTGTCGCTGAGAGACAGTTTGACAGAATCAATCTTTGGTATATTAGGATTATCAGACGAACCGTCACTAAGTACGGTGTACGGTATAGCACCATCACCGAATACATTTTTCATGGTATCGGAATCCGGTAATCTGTCATTTTGAATAAAATACAGATAGCTGAAAAATTCCTGTAAGAAAAGGGGCGATTTATGCTCTGAATAATCAAAAGCGGTCCTTACAAATCCCTTTTTGAAACCGAATTTATCCATGCATCTGTCTGAAACATCATAAAAACCCTGTTCATCGCCTGAATTTCCGGAAGTTATGAATAAATGTCCGTCCTCTCTCTCTGAAAAATTACAATCGCTTACCAAAGGACTTTGAGTGATCCAGCCGGTACCGTTTTCCATGAGAAAATGATAATTAGGGCTTAAACCACCGACATTTTTAAATACATCATTATATCTTGATCCTGCAAGAAGTGATGCACCGCCGCCCATAGAGTATCCGGCAATTGAATAGCCGTTTCCTTTTTCAATCGTTGCGGCATCTGTATCAAGCTTACCGTTTTCTATGCGATTGATAAGCTTGCCGAGAAACTCGTTTTCTCCCGTAAGCGTTACATAACCGTTATGGTCGGTAATATTCGGATTGATTTTCGGCATGATAACAACCATCGGATCAAGATAGCCGTTTGTCATCCAACTTAAGATAGTCGGAGCATATTCATCAGGTTTGAAACCACCCAATCCGTGTATAAAAATGACTGAAGGATATGTTCCCTTTTCATTTGGACTGTATACATATCCATAGTCACCGGTTTTCTCATTACCGTAGGTTTTGGGATCGCCGTAGCTAACCTTACCCGCAGCTTTGACACTGGCAGTTCCACCTATTTGTACAATTCCCACTATAGCTATAAATACAGCCAGAAGAGCGGAAATAATACGCTTTAGTTTTTTATTCATTTGTCTTGGTTCCTCTCTTTCAAAAAAGAAAAATAGTGTTTTAAGTGTTTAATAAGTGTAATTGGTGTAATTGGTGAAATTAAATAAATACTTTCGAGCATTAAACCGTATAAATAATCAACAAACAAGTACTACCGGTCAATTAATCCCGCCTTCCCCTTGTGTAAATTGGTCATATAATGAATAAAACCGAGTGATTATCTAATTTAATGCACTGTATATTATATATTGATAGGTGTTAAAAGTCAATTTAGTCAAATGTATAGATATTTATTGTGCATATTGCACTTGATGATAATCAAGTTCATCCACGATGGAAAGATTTGATATTTAACAGATATAGTTTAAAAATTTAACGTTGATGTTCTTTGAATTAATTGAGAAAAAGTTTACTTTAATGAGATTACCACGTTCCATTAATGTGGCCGGGAAAATGGACAAACATTTATTAATAGTTTTTTAACTTTTTGTTCTTTGTTTGTTCTTATTTATCTGATAAAATTCACAACCGAGAGGGCGGTATATATGTATCTACAGTATATTGTATCGCTGTTCAAAGATTAAAGAGTTACATATCAAGATAAGGGGCAAGGATGATGGATGTAATTAAATCAGAATTATCGACAAAAGACAAATTGTTGAATTCAGCGCTGAATTTTTTCTCTACGAAAGGCTATGATGCTACAACTGTAGATGAGATTGCTGAAGCTATCGGCATGAAAGGGCCGATAATTTATAATTATTTCAGTGGTAAGGAAGATATACTGAATGTATTGAATCATGCCTTTACTGCAGAATATGAAAGTAATATGAGACTTGGTAAAAATGCGCTTGTATGGATTCATAACGGTGCTGAGCTTAAAGAGTTTACAATGCATCAGGTGAATTATACGATAAATGATGAACATGTAACAAAGTACAGAAGATTAGGTTTTATCAATCAGTTCAGAAATGAAGAAATGGCACAGACTGCTACACAGTTCCAGTTTGATAATATAGTAAATCTTTTTGAAAGAGTATTTTCTTATATGAAGCAGAATGATGCTATTGGTGATGTTGATCCGAGACTGTTATCACTTGAATATACGAGTCCGACATCACTGCTTATTCAGCTTGTTGATAGAGAACCTAAACGTAAAGATGAGGCTATACAGTTGATCGAAAAGCATGTAGACTTCTTTATAGCAACACATTGCAAGAAGTAAAATCCAATAAAGGTTATATGAATAAAAGAAAGGGAATGCTCGGTATTATACCGGACATTCCCTATTTTTATAGATATTGAATTGAATTTCAGATTCTTATATATGGAAGTTACTGCCTGTTTTTAAATTCAGAGAAACCTCCTGCGGATATAATACCATCAAGAGGAACACCTGATTTGCAGTAAGGACAGTCATGAGACGAAAATGACTCATAACCTTCGATATCCTCAGCATGGAAGATCGCATGAACATCATGGTTTTCAACCGCATAAGCAGCCGAGAAGATTGAAGAGATTCCGCTGATCTTTCCACCATAGTATTCAATACATTCAACGGCTTTCTCAACCGTACGTCCGGTTGTTGCAGTAGCAAGAAGAAGCAGAACATGCTTGTTGGTTATCATCTGGATCATATTATCAGTGAAGGTCAGCTGGCCGACTGAATTGATATCAGGTCTGATAACATATATTGTTCCGTGCTGATTCATGCTTACAATACCTGAAGCAGTAAGATATTCGGCGAGATATGCACCGATAACTTCTGTTCCATCCATACATACGATCGTATCAACAACCGAAGATGCCATATAGTCGGAAGCCATTGACTTTGCAACAGCCTGTGCCTCACTTGAGCGGGCTTTCAGGGTTGCAAGATCGATGTAATAATTGATATGAGAAGATGTTGTAGCAAAATGACCCTGAGAAACCTTAAGCTTAATCTGATTGTTGTAAGGTGAATCAATTTTAAAAGATTGCATAATTAGTACCCCCTTTGTTGTCCCTTTTACAAAAAAACTGATATAATTATAGCCGTAAATTCGTTAAGTGTCAAAAGATACGGAGGCAAAATGTCATTTAAGAGTGAAATGTATATAGGCCCGTCAGGAGCCGGTAAATCCACAGCCCTTATGAAGAGCATTCTTACGGAAGCACATTTGAACCCGGATAAGAACTTTATTCTTATTGTTCCGGATCAATCCGCAAGCGTCTTCGAGAAGAGGCTTCTTTCTATGAACAATGATCTGTTCGGGATTCCCGGACTTCTTAATGTGGATATAGTCGGAATGTCCAGACTATCCCACAATATCTTTGCGGAGTTTGACGTGCCCGAAGCCGAGGTGCTTGAAGAGTTTGAAAGAAATATGATGGTGAGAGCAGCTGCTTCAAGAGTTGTCGGAAAGCTTCAGGTATATGGCAGAAGCATAGATAAGAAGGGATTTAT
This sequence comes from uncultured Lachnospiraceae bacterium, assembly GCA_946405625.1. Classification (GTDB taxonomy): domain Bacteria; phylum Bacillota; class Clostridia; order Lachnospirales; family Lachnospiraceae; genus Eubacterium_Q. The sequence continues at coordinate 3,424 of CAMJHQ010000036.1, forward strand.
AAGCCAGGCAAAGACACTTATCTCTGAGTTTATTCAGTATGGGATTACGGGTGAGGATATAAATGTTCTTGAGGATGAATTAAGAAGCTCAGGACAGGATTCGCTTGCCGGCAAGCTGCATGATATCGGACTCATATATGAGGATGTAAGAGAAAACTATTTTGCAGGAGGAAAGCATCCGGGAGAAGAGAAAATGAAGGTTATGGCAAGATGCCTGCTCGGACCCGGAGAAAGCAGGACAGTTGACGGATCGATCATAATATTTGATGAATTCAGAGGCTTTACTCCCGACCAGTTCAGTGTTATTGAGGCACTTAGGACAAGAGCTGAGAAGATGATATTCAGTATAACCATAGATACTGAGATAGTCAGGAAGTCCATAGAGGTAAAGGAACATGAACTCTATTATCAAAGCTACCTCACGATAAAAACACTTAAGGAAATCTTAGGTCCGGATTCCGTAATTAAATATTTTGAGCGCGGAACAGACATTTCACGGTTTAAAAAAGGAAGCGGGCTCGAACATCTGGAGAAGGGGCTTTTCAGATTTCCGGTTGAAGAATATCCCGAGATGCCAACGGATATTGAAATATACAGCATGTCAGATCCCGTATCGGAGCTCAGCGTAGTTGCGGAAGATATAATCCGTCAGGTAAGAAACGGTGCGAGATTCAGAGACTTTGCAATAGTTACGGGTGATATAAGCTCGCTTTCGGCATATGCCGGTGCAGTATTTGATGATTACGGTATTCCGGTATTCATGGATGAGAACGGAAGTATAGGTAAGAATCCTTATACGGAAGCACTTCTCAAACTTACACAGATAATTGATAAGGATTTCAGCTATGAAACAATGTTCGGATTTCTCAAGCTCGGACTTATGGGCGAGGATATGCCGGGGTGTATCGATGTTCTGGAAAATTACTGCATTAAATACGGAATAAGAGGCAGGAACAGCTGGTCGAAGAATTTCCATTTACCATATGGAAAGCTTGAATCGGAAATAGAGGATGAGATAAAGGAAGATATAGGACGTGCAGAAGAAGCGCGTATAAATGTAATGAAGCTTCTTACTCCTATGACCGATCTCGATAAGAAAAGCAGTTATGTAAGAGATATCTGTGCTGCATTAAGAGTTATGATGGATCCGGAGCATCTGGACTTTGAAAGAAGGATTTCTGAGACTGTCGTTCTTTATGAGGAGATTGAAAGGTATTCGGAAGCAGCGGCGATGAAGCAGCTTTATGAAAAGCTGAATGATATCCTCAGCAGTATGGAAGAGCTGCTCGGTTCCGAGAAGGTTGATATACATACCTTTGCGGAAATGCTTGCCACAGGAACAGAGGATCTGAAACTCGGAGTAATACCGCCAACTCTCGATGCGGTAACGGTTGCGGATTCGGAAAGAAGCAGGCTGGGTACCGTAAAGACGCTCTATTTCATAAATATGAATGATGGTATCATTCCTTCGCCGAGAAAGGACGGAAAGATACTGACAGACAGAGATAAGGACTGTATAGAGCACATTTTCCAGGATAAGGGTATCAGAAAATGTCTTGCGCCGAATGACAGGCTTGAGAGTTATATGGAGCAGTTCTTTATCTATCAGATGATGACGAGGCCTGCCGAAAGGCTTGTAATGACATATGCAGATGCATCAAGAGACGGTACGCCCGTTGAAATGTCATATATAGTCGGAAGAGTCAGGAGAATGTTTCCGAAGCTTGTAACTGAGAGAAAAGCTCCGGCTATGTTCAAGGGTACTGTTAAGACAGACATTTTCGGATTTACAGATAATCTGAGAAAGGCTGTTGAACATTTAAAGGATAAAAATGATAAATGGTATACGGACGAGGAGGGACTCGGATCCGGTGAGGCACTTCATGATATAGCACTATTCTCGGAATATAGCGGCGGAAGCCTCAAGGATTATAGAAATGCACTTTTCTTCAGCAATGAGGCCGAGACGATACCGCAGGAAATAATGAAGGATCTGAGACTTGAGATTTCCGTATCAAAGATAGAAACTTATGCGGGATGTCCGTATGAGTATTTCATGAAGTATATACTCAGACTCGCCGAGAGAGAAGAAAGAAATTTCAACTACGGAGATGTGGGAAATATAGTTCATAAGTCGCTTGAACTTGCACTTTCGCATATTAAGAAAGAGTATAAAAATTCCTGGTCGGAGCTTTCTGATGAGGACATTCGAAGAATATGCGATGATTCAATGGTTGAAGCGGTTAAAGGCTGCGAGAAGGTTATCGATGAGGATGAGACCGAGCAGGGAAGGAATTCCGTAATAATCGATAAACTAAGTGATCTGATCCACAGAACCGTTGATACAATAAAATACCAGCTGAGCATGGGAAGCCTTCTTCCGGAAGATTTTGAGCAGAGATTCACTGCTACATTTAAGGCTAAAAGACCAACCGGTGAGGATGCGGTGATCAGTATTAACGGAATTGTAGACCGTATAGACGGTCTGGATAACGAAGAGGGACATTTCTTCAGGATAGTGGATTATAAAACCGGTGATAAGACCTTTAAACCGGACCATATAGTTCAGGGTACAGATCTTCAGCTGACGGTTTATATGGATATAATAAGGGAAATTCTTGCAAAGGAATTTAAGCATGATAAGGTTATTCCCGCAGGACTATATTATTACCATGTTACCAACCCGAATATTGATCTGAACAGGATCACGAAGGGTGCATTAAAAGAAGCGGAAAATGATGTTGCGAAGGCTGCTGCTATAGAGCAGAGGAAGGCACTGAGACTCAAAGGCGTGATCAATGATGATGACAGTGAAAACCATGAGTATCTGAAGCTTCAGGACCGCAATATGATAGATGATAAGGGAAGTTTGAACGGATCTACGGTTGTTCAGGCATCTGTAGAAGGAAAGTATCCGGATAAGTCATATACGGCAAGAACGGCCGCGGTAGGTACGGATCAGCTCGAAATGCTCGGAAGATTCGGAAGAAGCCGTATGGTTGAGATTACCGAAGATATACTTGCCGGAAAGATAGATAAGCATCCTGTCAGATATTATACGGAAAGGAAAAAGAAATGTTCATTCTGTGATTATAAGACGGTATGCAGATTTGGCGTATACAGTGGAAGTGTAAACTATATACCTAATCAGACAGATACTGATATAGAAATGATCAAAGCCATGAAGGACAAGATCGTTAAAGAGGTAGAGTATGACAAAGTGGAACGACGCACAACAGATGGTGCTGGACAGCCTGGAGGAAAACACTAATGTTCTCGTTGCGGCAGCTGCGGGTTCAGGAAAAACAGCGGTTCTTGTTGAAAGGATAATAAGAAGTATCCGTGAAGGAAAATGTAATATTGACGAGCTGCTTGTCGTGACCTTCATGAGGGATGCGGCAGCGCAGATGAAGGCTAAGATCATCAAAGCGCTGGAGGAGCTCTGTGCCGACGGAGGCGATGCTCAGCTGATAAAACAGCTGGCTATTGCTGACAGAGCTGATATAAATACCATAGACAGCTTCTGCAAGAGAGTTGTTAAAGATAATTTCAGCGTGCTGGGAATAGATCCTGCTTTCGATTTATATGACAATGCAGAAGCAAAGATGATCCATGAGGATGTTCTCAATGACTGCTTTGATAAATGGTATAATAATGACTTTGAATTTTCAAAGCTCTCAAAGATTTTTATAAAGCGAGGTATAGATGATTCCGCCCTTAAAGAGATCATTATGAGGATTTTTACGGTATCCCAAAGCTATGCAAATGAAAAAGGCTTTTATAAGAAGCTTCGTTCAGAAGCCGAGATCGATGAAGATGCCGTAGAGAACGAAATATGGGTCAAGTCCGTTATTCATGATGCTTTTGTCCGTATAGACAGTATCAGGGAAGAACTGTGTAAGCTGAAAGAGCATTATACAAAGGAGCTTTTATCCGAGTATAAAGATGCTGCGGAAATAATGATCAAGATGCTGAATGCGGATATAAATTATATTGATACAGCGAAAGCTTTTGATTCAGTGGAGAAGATTCTCGAATTTGCTTCCGGATCGTTGGAGAGATTTAACGGAAAGAAAAAATGTACTGAAGCCTTCGGTGATGATGTGGATATTTATGATGATCTGAGAAAGACTATCCGACCTGCATTTCAGTCTCTTCCGAATATAGAAGCGTTGAAAGAGGAAATGAAAAGAAACAGAAAGCTTACGCTTCAACTGATTGAATATACAGAGAAGTATTCGGAAGCACTTCTTTCGGAAAAGACAAAGAACAGAAAATATGAATTCGGTGATATAGCACATTTTGCATACAGGATACTTCATGATGATGAGACAGGAGATATCTCTCAGGTGGCTGAGAGACTAAGGGATAATTATAAGTATATTTATATAGATGAATATCAGGACAGTAACGATCTTCAGGAGGAAATCCTTACTTCTATAGCAAGACGGGACGAGAACGGTTATCCGAACAATATCTTTATGGTCGGTGATGTTAAGCAGAGTATTTACAGATTCAGACTTGCGAAGCCGACCCTTTTCATGGATAAGTTTGAAAACTATAAAGAGAAGAAAACACCGGGAAGACTTATTAACCTGAACATGAATTACAGATCCCGCCGGGAAATCCTTGAAGGAACAAACTTCATTTTCAGGAAGCTGATGACACGCGAATCCGGACGTATCGAATATGACAGTGATGCAGAGCTTAAGACTCCGGCGGAAGAAGATTATTTAAATAATTTTCCTCTTTCGGATGAAGGGCTTAATATTGGAGGAATACCCGAGATACTCTTTATTTCGGAAGCAGAAGAGGATAATGAGGAAGAGCAGAAAACTGTTCATGGTAATTCGGACGGATATGAAAATGTAGATGAGAATTATGAAAATGCAGATAATGCGGATGCTGAAGAGGATGATAATCTTACCGGAGCGGAGGATTACATTTCCAGGGAAGAGCTTGAAGCTGTAGTAATTGCCGATAAGATAAATGAGATTGTTTTCGGAGATGAAAAGAAAGGGATTAAGCCCCTTTATATAGTTAATAAAAATTTCGACAAAGAAAAGCCCGAAGGACCGGATAATCCTCGTTACAGACGTGCAGGATTCGGTGATATAACAATACTTATGAATATCGTTTCCGGTTCGGAAAATATGATCGACATTTTTGAGAAGAAGGGAATCCCTGCCCGGCTCGACAACAGTAAGGGATATTTTGATGCTGCCGAGATAGTTACGATGGTTTCCATACTTAATGTAATAGATAACGCGAGAATGGATATACCGTATGCATCGGTGCTTCTTTCATCCATCGGAGGGCTTACCGAACCTGAGATTGCACTTATCGTGACACGCAGGCCGAAGAGACGCAGATATATGTATGATATGTGCGTTGATTTTGAAAATGCATATATAGATTCGGATGAAGAAGAGCTTCAAAAGGTTGCGGAAAAGCTGAAGCGGATAAACGGAATGATAAGTACATGGAAGAATGTTAAATCATTTGTTACGATCGCAGAGCTTATAGACAGAATACTTGATGATACAAAGTATATGCTGTTTGTATCTTCAATGCCGCAGGGTAATATAAGATTATCAAATATAAGAATGCTCCGATATAGAGCGGAGTGTTTTGAAAAGTCCGGGTTTACAAGCCTTTTCGATTTCCTCAGATATATAGATAAATGCAAGATCCATGAGGAAGGCTTTGGAGATTCGGGTGCGTCATCAGATGTTGGAAATTCAGTCCAGATAACGTCTATCCATAAGAGTAAAGGACTGGAATATCCGGTAGTTATTCTGGCAAGAACCGGAAAGAACTTTAATGAGCAGGATTATAGGAATCCGGTAATAGTTGATCCGGATCAGGGCGCAGCTCATGATGTATATGAGATTCAGGATAACGGAATCTGTATCAGGCGAGTAGGTATCAAGAGGAAATGTCTTGTAAATGCAATGAAGAAGGAAGATATCGCGGAACGCATGAGACTTCTTTATGTTGCGATGACGAGAGCAAAGGAAAAACTTATAATTACCGGAATTTCATCTATGAAGAGCAGATCGCTGAATTATGATCCGGAGGGATTCGGTGAAATGAGCTGCTTTGCTGATATGATACTCCCGGCTGTGAATCTTGAAGGTTTTGACAGTGTATTCAGATTCACGACCGTAAGTAAGAAGGAAGTCATAAGAAATGCATTCGGAGATGACTCATCGAAACTATTGCGTTCGGGAAGTGAAATATATGAGATACTTGAACGGGAGATCGGAAAGCAGGCGGAGATTGTAAGAAATAACGGTGAGACAGCTGTAAATCCTTATGATACGATTTATCCTTATTCGGCAGCAGTCAGTACATTAACTAAAACCGCAGTTACCAGACTTGAGAAGAATTATATCGAGAAGAAATCCGGACAGAATCCGGACAGCGATAATGAACGTCAGATGGTGATAGTGACAGATGACGGAAGAGTTGTCGAATCCGAATATAGGGACGCAGATGTTTCAGCAGAAGAAGTCCGTGCAGGGCAGGAGAAGGCTGCCATGCGAAGAGGTACGGTAGTACATAAGATACTTGAACTTCTGGATTATTCGAAGGTTGAGTCACTTTCTGATATGGATAAAGAAATAGACAGAATAATAAAGCGTAATTTCTTTACGGAAGAAGATAGAGCAGGACTGAATCGTAAGCTGCTCTATAACTTCTACAGCGATGATCCGTCTTCTCTTTTTCAGAGAATGAAGAAGGCATCGGAGGCGGGATATCTTTTCAGAGAGAAATCCTTCTTCATGGGAATGAAACCATATGAGCTTCCGGGATATGATTTAAGTAAAGACAGCTTCAGTGATGATATGATAACAGTACAGGGAACCATGGATGCATTCTTCTATGAGAAGAATCCTGACGGAACGCTCGGGATCACGCTTGTTGATTATAAGACCGACAGGGTAAGAAAAGGAAGTGAGCTGATCGACAGATACAGTGTTCAGCTGTATCTCTACAGTCTTTCACTTTCAATGGTTACAGATGCGAAAATTAATGGTATAATATTCTATTGTCTCGCATTGGGCGAGGAAGTTGACTGCCGTGATGCGGTTGAAAAGATCAGTCGTGAGATAGATAGTGAGGTAGGAAAATGAGAACAACACCAGAAGATAAAGAAGGGATCACTCTCCTCGGAAACAGCAAGACTGTTATTCCGGAAGGATACTGTCCTGAGGTGCTTGAAACATTTGTAAACAAGCATCCTGAAAATGATTACTTCGTAAAGTTTAATTGTCCGGAGTTTACAAGTCTTTGTCCTATCACCGGTCAGCCGGATTTTGCGACAATCTATATTTCCTATGTACCTTCCGAAAGAATGGTCGAGAGTAAATCTCTCAAGCTGTATCTTTTCAGCTATAGAAATAACGGAGATTTCCATGAGGATTGCGTTAACAAGATCATGAAGGATCTTATAAAGCTTATGGATCCGAAATATATCGAAGTATGGGGAAAGTTTACTCCTCGAGGCGGAATATCGATAGATCCTTACTGTAATTACGGTAAGCCGGGAACAAAGTGGGAAGAAGTAGCCTGGAAGAGGCTGACCGAACATGATATGTACCCGGAGAAGGTAGATAATCGTTAACAGAGGAGTTTAGTTAAATAATGACCAGACAGGAAGCTGAAAATTACATAAATAATATACCGAAGTTCGCAGATAAAACCGGACCCGAAAATACAGAAAAGCTTATGGCTATACTCGGTAATCCGGAGAGAAAGGCAAAGACTGTTCATGTTGCCGGAACCAACGGTAAGGGCTCTGTATCAAGAATGATGAGCCTTTTCCTGAGAGAGGCCGGCTTTAAGACAGGATTATTCATATCGCCTCATCTTGTCCGTATAAACGAGAGAATATCGGTTCAGGGACAGGATATAAGTGATGAGGATTTCGGTCGTATCTTCGATACGGTTAAGGATGCATCGGATAAGCTGATCAAGGAGGGCGGAGCCCACCCGGCATATTTTGAATTTCTGTTTGCCATGGGAGCGGTATATTTTGCAGAGTGTGAGTGTGATTATGTAGTATATGAGACAGGACTCGGAGGAAGACTGGACGCAACAAACTGCATAAAGCCATGCATGACTGCGATTACGGAGATCGGAATGGATCATATGCAGTATCTCGGTGATACTATAGAGAAGATTGCCGGTGAGAAAGCAGGCATCATCAAGAAGGGCGTTCCTCTTGTATATTTTACAGGCAGGGTTTCGGCAAACAGAGTACTTGAGCATACAGCAAGAGTGAAGGGATGTCCGGCTTTTAATGCATGCTGGACTACGATAGATGTCAAGGAAGAAAATAAGAGAAAGATTGATTTTTCACTTGATACCAGATATTATACATACGATAATCTGGTACTGAATGCAGCACCGCGTTATCAGACAAGAAATGCGGCTACTGCAGTATATATGTTTGACAGGCTTTTCCATGAATGGGATGTATCGAGAAAGCAGGAAATAATCCGAAAAGGTCTGGATCAGTTTAAGATGGACGGAAGGTTCCAGTATCTGAAAGAAAATGTTATACTTGACGGAGCTCATAACGAGGATGCTGCGCAGGAACTTATCGGATCACTCAGATCAAGATATACAGGCTTCGGAAGCATGAAGAAGAAGCTGCTTTTCGCTATTGCATCCGATAAGGATTATGACAAGGTTATAAATGAAATGGCATTCGGGATCAGACCGGAAAAGGTATATATTACAGAGCTTGCGTCCGGAAGAAGACTTGATAAGTCTGTTGCCGAGAAAGGATTCAAGGCGGCACTCGGAGATAAAGTTAAGGTGAGCTGCTACAGCAGTTCACGAGAAGCATATAAGGAGGCTCTCGGAGAGCTTTCGGATGATGAGATTCTTATTGTGACAGGTTCCCTGTATCTTGCAGGGGAACTGCTTGGTCAGGAGATTTAATATGATAGATTTTGATGAAGAGCTTAAGAGATTTTCACCAAGCCTGGAAGTAAGTCAGGCAGAAGAAGATATATATAACAATGACCTTAAGGATATTACGGATATAGTTCTTCAGATGACTGAAGATCTGAGAGGAACCGAGAGGAAGTAATTATGGCAGAAAGAAGACTGTGCAGCTACTGCGGCAAGCCGGTCGGTGCAGGTGGATATTGTACATCCTGCAGACTTCACCGGGATTTTCTTGCCAAAGCGGGAAATACTTCGCTGTACTATTATAATATAGGTCTGGACAGAGCTAGACTGCATGATCTTTCGGGTGCCCTCGAGTCATTGAAGATGTCTCTCAGATATAACAAAACCAATGTGAATTCCAGAAATCTGATAGGTCTTATCTATTATGAAATGGGTGAGACTGTACAGGCTTTGTCACACTGGGTGCTGAGTGTTAACTATACAACGGTTGATAATCCGGCAGTTAAATATCTGAAGGAACTCAGAGATAATCCGGAAACTCTTCAGGAGAGTGATGAGCTTGCACGTGCCTTCAACCAGGCACTTCAACAGGCTGCGGCACGGGAGTTTGATCTTGCATCGATACAGCTTCATAAATGTATCAGCGGAAATGATCACTTTATTAAGGCATATCTTCTGCTCGCGCTTATCTGCTTCGAGACTAAAAGAAGTGCAGAGGCGAAGAAGTATCTTGCTCATGTCCTTTCAATAGATAAAGGCAATCCTACGGCACTGCATTTTCTCAGAGAAATGGGAGAATCAGGCGAAAGTGTTGAAGCTCTTATCGAGAAGGACTCTTCAGAGAGCAGGGAGTCAGAAGGAGATGTCTTTGATTATTACGGAATGGAAGAGACAAAGGGAAGACCTGCAAGAAAGGTTAATCCCGATAAGAAGGAAAAGCAGAGAGTAAGAGTCAGAAGCTCGAATGAGCAGACACTTATCAGATATGCAAATATCTATATGCTGGCAGGAATCATAATCGGTGCCTGTGTATTCTATTTTCTTATTGCACCGGGCATCAAAAAGGAATATCTCGACAAGATTAATGAGATGGATCGAACCTACAGCAGTACTATAGCTTCCAGAAATTCCGAGATAGATAATCTGTCGCTTATTGCAAAGACTGCTGAGGATAAAGCAGCTGTTCTCGAGGAAAGAGAAGAAGGCTATCAGAAAACGATAGACAGACAGAAGGATGAGATTCAGACACTTAAGGAAGCAGTTGAGGCCGGCGGCGGCGAAGTTGTTGTTGCGGTGGATGAACCTGAAGAACCCGAAGAACCGGATGAGACCGGCGAAGAGAATATGGAAGTCGGTTCGGGTGTAGGTCATAATATAGGTCAGGTCGTTAATGCAGCTGCTGAAAGAAATAATGAAAATGTAAGAGGTATTTCAAGGGAAGATATTGAGATGCTTATTCAGGGAGAGTAAGCTTCATGTTCAAAACCCTGCGGAGGAAAAAATGGGCGCAAACGGATCTTTAAAAGATTTTTTAAAAAAGAACAGCAAGAATCTTGTTGTTCCGGTAATTCTTATAGTGATCGGACTTTTTATGGTATTCCATCCCGTTGGATGGGTTAATCTTATCGTAAAGATAGTGGGAATACTCTTTGTGGCAGCCGGAGTTCTGCTCGGATGTTCAACCATCTCGAGACTTGGCTCACCGACGATGGCAGCTGCGATAATTCTCGTACTGCTCGGTATACTTTGTCTGGCTATTTCGGACAGGATAGCAGATCTGATACTTATAGTTATCGGAGTCAGTATGATCGCAAATTCTGTGATGAGTATACATGATGCTTATGTAGTAAAGGGAAAGAGCGATCATTTCATAGCTTACATTATAAATGACATAGTTACACTGGTATTAGGTATAATCCTTATCTTTGTTCCGAAGGGAATAGAGGGCGCATTTGCAATAACGATCGGTGTTGTTCTCTGTGTTATAGGCGTATCGAACATCATAACCGTTTTCAGAGTTTTCCGTGACGGCGGAAGATATATAGATGACGGTTCGGATGTAGTCTGGGAGGAATAAGATTTGAGAGTAGGAATGGGATACGATGTGCACCGCCTTGTTCCGGACAGAAAGCTGATCCTCGGTGGTGTCGAAATAGATTATGAACTTGGACTTCTGGGACATTCCGATGCGGATTGCCTCACGCATGCTATAATGGATTCGCTTCTCGGGGCGGCTGCAATGGGAGACATCGGGAAACATTTTCCTGATTCCGATGAAAAATATGCCGGTGCCGACAGTATGGTATTAATGGGTGTAGTCCGCGATAGGATAACAGAAGCAGGATACCGCATAGGAAATGTTGATGCGACGATAATCGCACAGAAACCCAAGATGGCACCTCATATACCTATGATGAGAGAGAAGATTGCCGAGGTACTCGGTGTGGAAATATCAAGAATTAATGTTAAAGCAACGACTGAGGAAGGACTTGGGTTTACCGGAGAAGGGCTTGGAATAGCCTGTCAGTCGATAGCGCTTTTAGAGGAGATACAGAGTGATCAGGTTATCGGATAAGTCTGATTCCGAAATTGCGGAAATGAAGCTCCTGTGGAAGGAATACTTCGGAGACAGCGACGAATTTATAGATTTTTACTTTGAGAAGATATGTGCCCGCAATAAAATTGTGATCATGAGAGAAGACGGGATACTTACCGGAATGCTCCATCTGAATCCGTATATTTTTTCTGCGGATAGGAAGGAAATAATACGAACATATTATGTTGTAGGCGTAATGGTCCGCGAAGGTTATAGAAAACAGGGAAGAATGAAGAAGATGTTCGATTATGCATATTCGGTGCTTAGTTCGGAACGTATCAAGTTCATCTACCTCTGGCCTGCAAATGAAGCATATTACGGTGGTGTCGGTTTCAGCACTGTCACACAGATGGTTGACATAACATTTAAACGAGAGGATCTTGAGCTCCTTCGGGATGAGATGGTTACCGCTAAATGTGATATGGAATTCGGCAAGCTGATAAGGAATCTTATCATGCCGGAATACTCGGCAGAGAACATCAGTTCGATGGTTTCCGAGATGTGCAGTGAGGGAGGAAGCTTCTCCTGCCTTGAGAAAATGGGCACAATCCAGGGATGTTATTCGATCATAAGAAACGGGGACACTCTGGAGGTGGATCATATAGTTCCGTATTTCGGACTCAGAGAATATACAGGAAGGCTGTTTGACAGTATTGAGGAAGCCCTTGCCCGTTATGATGATCTTGAGACTGAGATAAGGAAAGAGATTGATACAGAGAATGCCGGATCAGACGGAGGTACGGATAATGCATCCGCAGACAGTGAAGCATATGGTCATCCGGATGCTGTATCAGCAGACAGTGAAGCGGATGATCATCCGGAAACGGAAGATGATCGATCGATAAAATATATAAAGATTACAATGGACTATAGGATAATGCAGTGCTATAAGCATACACTCGATATGAATCAAGTGAGTTTGTCCAGAAAATATATGGCAGCGGCTCTTGAAGAACTGCCGTTTGATCCCGGCAATTTACTTTTCAGTGAAATCGTATAGTATTAAATATGATAATAGCGGAGATATCCGAAGTCTAAAATATAAATAGTCATGGAGGAATAATATGTTAAGTGACAGAATGAATGAAAGAGTTATTACGGCGAAAGCAGAAGGCACAACTGTATTGGGTCTTATCGGATCCGCACTGCTGGTTTTGATAGGTGTTTTTGCGGTCGTCTTTATTCCTACTTTCGGTATTTTGGGAGCGATAGTAGGGATGACGGGCGTATATATTTTTATATATGTTAAACAGGCTCTGAATCTTGAATATGAATATACACTTACGAACGGAGATATCGATGTTGCAAAGATTATGCAGAAGAGCCGTCGTAAGGACGTTCTCAGCATCTCGGCAGACAGCATAACTTATATGGATTACGCTGATTCTGACAGGGTTAAGAATGATCTTGAAGTTAAGAAGGGACAGGTTAAAGTCAATTATTTTACCGGAAAGACCGAAGACGGAAAGGATGTTGCAATCTATTCATCTAACGGAAAAGATGATCTTATATCGATCTTAAATTTTGATGAAAAATGTATCGCACACATGAAGGATGTGCTTAAGGTTAAGTGTGCTATAAAGCAATAATACGTACAAAAAAATGTGACAGCCTTTTGGCTGTCACATTTGACTTATATGCATATTAAACTGTTACGGTTCGAGCGGGATCATCTTGATTCCTTTATAAAGTTTGGTATATATACTCTTCTCATCTTTATAGAGGAAAAGACCGCGGGAGCCATCGCGAATGATATAGGCATATTTATTCTTCTGGACGTTCATGTATAATACTTCATCGACATTGAGCTCTTCAGCTTTAATCTTTGCTGTATATACATTTACGGGTTCCATTTTGTACTTCTTTACAGCCTGTTCTACCGTCATGCAAACCCCTCCTTCTCCCAAAACAGTCTGTTCAGCAGGTAAATATAGGTATTAACAATGCCGGTTACATCACCGTCCCCATATAACCAGTGAAGCAGCCTTCTCTTAAATTCAGTATATTGTAAAAGATGATTAAAGTCAACGCTATATCGGATTTACAAACAGGTATATATTTAATATTCAAACATGCTTAAATTGGATTTATATACTGGTTTTACTCTATTTGAATTTGGGCGATTTTTAAGGGTATGACATCCTGAAAATGTGTGAAAGACGAGGAATGATATATGGATAATAAGCAGGAGCTTAATCTGAAAAATGCAAATTATTATATGCTCTTCGAAGAGCAGGTTAAGCAGGCGTCGAAGTGTTCAGCAAAACCGAAGCTCCTTATGCATGCCTGCTGCTGTCCGTGCAGTTCACATTGTATAGAGCTGTTATCGGAAATCTTCGATATTACAATATATTTCTATAACCCCAATATTGATGAATTGGAAGAGTATGAGAAGAGATATGCGGAACTTATAAAGCTTAAAGATGAAGCGGAGTTTGCAAAGAATATCCATCTTATATATGGAGATTATGAGCCTGAGAAGTTTTATGAGATGGCAAGAGGAAGAGAGATGCTTCCGGAACGTTCGGAAAGATGTTATGACTGCTATATGATGCGTCTGAAGAAATCTGCAGATTACGCTATGAAGAACGGATTTGATTATTTCACAACGACTCTGTCTATAAGTCCGTATAAGAATGCGGATTGGATAAATGAGATAGGTATAAAGCTTGAGAAGGAAATATCTGAAAACGGAAGGATATCCGATCATCCGAAATTTCTTTTCAGTGATTTTAAGAAGAAAAACGGATATAAGAGATCCATTGAGCTTTCAAAGGAATATGGGCTTTATCGTCAGGACTACTGCGGATGTGTTTTTTCCAAAGCTGAAAGAGACAGAAAGAAAAGTGAACAGTAAACAAATTTGCAAAATATTTGCAAATTTTTATTGACATACTAAATTGCCACTGCTATAATCTGAAAATGCAAATGAGTTGCGAATTATTTCAGGTGATTAAAATGAAGGCAATATGTAATAAAATCATAAAGAAGATATCGAAGATCATGCTTGCTGTTTCTCTCGTACTGCTTCTGACCGGATGCGGAGAAAAGAATGCCATGGCAACAGCAGAGGCAAAACAAAACGGAAAAGCATACAGTGTGGTATGTACAACCTATCCGCAATATGACTGGGTGATGAATGTGCTCGGAAGTCATGCGGATGAATATTCGGTAATACTGCTTCTTGATAATGGTGTGGATATTCACAGTTATCAGCCTATGGTAGATGATATGGCTCAGATATCTGCAGCTGACATCTTCATATATGTCGGAGGCGAATCGGATGCGTGGGTTGAGGATGTTCTGAAGAGTTCGGAAAACCCAAATCTCAAGTCTATAAATCTTCTTGATAGTATCGGTGATTCGGCAGTTGCAGAAGAACTTAAAGAAGGAATGCAGGAAGAAGATGAGGAAGAGGGCCATGATGAGTCAGAGGATCATGATGAGTCAGAGGAAGGACATCATCATGATGACAGAGATATAGAATATGATGAGCATGTATGGCTTTCTCTTAAGAATGCAGAGATGCTTACCGGAACCATCAGAGATGCACTTTGCGATCTGGATCCGGAAAATGCCGAAGATTATAAGAAAAATGCTGAAGAATATATAAACAAGCTGGATTCACTTGATAAGAAATATGAAGAAGCAGTGAGTGGTGCAAAAAACAAAACTCTTATTTTCTGTGACAGATTTCCGTTCAGATATATGTTAGAAGATTACGGACTTGATTATTATGCTGCATTTATAGGCTGCAGTGCTGAATCCGAAGCAAGCTTCGAAACAATAACCTTCCTTGCGGAAAAGGTGGATGAGCTTGGAGTTGATACGGTATATGTTATTGAAAACTCGGATGAGAAGCTTGCACAGACCATAATTGATAATACGAAGAGTAAGAATCAGGAAATAGTGGTTATTAATTCCATTCAGTCTGTGACAGATAAGGATATTACATCAGGAAAAGATTATTACAGTATTATGGAAGAAAACCTGGAGGCATTAAAGAAGGGACTCGACTGATAAGATGTGAACCGCTGCAGAATGCATTTGGCATGCTGCAGCGGTTTTTTGTTGGGAATAGATATGGCTCGCATGGAATAATAAACATCATTTAATTTATTTGATTTTTATGATATAGTATTGTGCGTCATTAAAAGAATATTTTTGGAGGAAAGACAATGTTCAAGAAGAAGATTATGGCACTTGGGTTGGCTCTCACAATGAGCTTTTCACTTTTCGGATGCGGTTCAGGAAGCGGTAATGCTACTGAAGCTGCAACAGCGGCAGGAAATGAGGGAGCTTCAGCAGAGGTGTCCACAGACGGTTCAGACCTTGCAAAGGTTAAGGAGAAGGGTACGCTTGTCGTAGGAATCACTGATTTTGAGCCTATGGATTATAAGGATGATGGCGGTAACTGGATCGGATTTGATGCAGATATGGCAGCAGCTTTTGCTGATAACCTCGGTGTAAAGGTTGAGTTCGTAGAAATTGACTGGGATAATAAGGTTCTTGAGCTTAATTCAGGAAATATAGATTGTGTATGGAACGGTATGACACTTACTGATGAGGTTAAGTCAGCTATGGATTGTTCAAATCCATACTGCAACAATGCTCAGATCGTTATCGTTCCTGCAGATAAGGCAGATCAGTATCAGACAGAGGACAGCATTAAGGATCTCAGCTTTGCTGTAGAAGCAGGAAGCGCAGGTGAAGCAGAAGCCCAGAGTCATGGCTTTAAGTCCACTCCGGTTCAGAATCAGGCTGGTGCTCTCATGGAAGTTAAGTCTGGTACATCTGATGCCGCAATAATCGATTCACTTATGGCTGCAGCTATGGTAGGTGAAGGAACAAGCTATGCTGATCTTACATATACAGTAGGTCTTAACAGTGAGGAGTACGGAGTCGGATTCCGTAAGGGTTCGGATCTTGTAGGTGAGCTGAACAGCTTCTTCGTATCAAGCTATGCTGACGGAAGCATGCAGAAGACTGCTGAAAAGTATGGAGTTCAGGCTGCACTTATCGAGCAGAAATAATATAACGTACTGCATATAAGATTTGAAGTATTGCAGAATAAATTTGAATTACTGCAGTAATAATCCGAATCACGGATGAATCAATAAGAAGTACGGATGAAATCTAAACCATAAATGATAAGATGGATGAGGTAGGAGATGGATCAGTTTTTTCAACAATTTCCGATTGTTATACATGCACTAAATGTAGGCTTTCTACAGACGCTGAAGCTGTTTTTTGTAACACTGCTCGGTGCAATTCCTCTTGGACTGCTTATATGTTTCGGTACGCAGTCAAGATTTAAACCGGTCAGCATATTTTTCAAGATCCTCATCTGGATAATAAGAGGAACACCTCTTATGATACAGCTGCTTATCATTTATTATTTTCCGGGACTGGTACTCGGAAAGGCTATCTGGGGCGGCGACGAGGTCGGAAGATTTGCCGCTTCGGCAGTAGCATTTATAATTAATTATGCATGTTATTTTTCTGAAATATACAGAGGCGGAATCATAAGTATTCCGGTCGGACAGGATGAGGCAGGACTGGTTCTGGGAATGACAAAGTCTCAGATATTCTTTAAGATAAAGCTGCTTCAGATGGTCAAGAGAATACTTCCGCCGATGTCAAACGAGATACTCACTCTTGTAAAGGATACATCCCTTGCAAGGATCATTGCTCTCCAGGAGGTCATCTGGGCAGGACAGGCCTTCATGAAGGGCTCACAGGGAATATCGGGAGCTATATGGCCGCTCTTCTTTACAGCGGTTTATTATCTGATCTGCAACGGTATCCTGACACTTATTTTTGCTAAGTGTGAGAAGAAGCTGGAATATTTCAAGTAGGCTGACCGCTCATGGTGTAATACAGTAAAATGTATGCTTGACGCGAAGGAGAATTATAAGAATGAGTATTTTGGAAGTTGAACATATCAGTAAATCATTTGATAAGACGGAAGTGCTTAAGGATATCTGTTTCAGTATGGAGAAGAGTCAGGTCTTATCTATCATAGGTTCATCGGGAAGCGGAAAGACAACACTTCTGAGATGCCTGAACTTCCTTGAGTTTGCAGATAAGGGAGTGATCAGGGTAGCGGGAGATACGGTTTTTGATGCCGATGATCCTTTATACAGAAAAGAAAATGAGATCAGAAAAAACAGGATGCATTTCGGAATGGTATTCCAGTCCTTTAATCTGTTTCCGCAGTATACGGCAATAGAAAATGTAATGCTTGCGAGACGCCTTCAGGCCGAAAAAAAAGCCAATTATAAATCGCATAAGAAGGAAATACTCGAAGAGATAAGGACAGATGCTGAGGATCTTCTGAATCAGATGGGGCTTTCGGAAAGGATGACGAACTATCCGCACCAGCTTTCGGGAGGACAGTGTCAGAGAGTTGCGATTGCCAGAGCTCTTGCAATGAGACCGAATATACTCTGTTTTGATGAACCTACATCGGCACTCGATCCCGAGCTTACGGGTGAAGTCCTCAGGGTTATCAAGGAGCTTGCGGAGAAGAAGATGACTATGATAATAGTTACTCACGAGATGTCCTTTGCAAAAAATGTATCCGATCAGGTTCTTTTTATGGACAGCGGTATAATACTTGAATCCGGAACACCGGATGAAGTATTTAATAATCCTAAGGAAGAAAGAACGAAACAGTTCCTCGGTAAGATTTCAACCTGAAACAGAATCCGAGAACAAACAATCAGAGAACTGAATTAACAACAGTGAAAGACTCATAAGATAAACCAGAACAGCATATAAGAATACCCCGGCTGCTATGCAGCCGGGGTATTTTTATCTTAGAACAGATATCGGATAAAACGGTTTTTATACGAAATACAGCTGCTCACCAGGAGCTGTATAATTATCCGAAATAGTATGATTCTTCTTATATTCATTGATCCTTGTCATGATACGTTCGTTCGGATTAAGCAGATCGCTTATTGATGCATCATGGTTAAGATGATCAATCACAATTGCTATATATTTGCTGAGATCGGCTGAAAGATACCATGGTCTGTCAAAGAGCTCAGGCTTCTGATATATAACATTTGTTGAAATAACCTTCTCGATTATTCCATCAGCATAAGCCTTGTCGAATACTTCAAGACCTGCGGTGAAAAGACCGAATGTAGCGAGGCAGTAAACACGTCTTGCTTTTCTTTCCTTCAGCTGTCTGGCAACATCGAGCATACTCTCGCCTGATGCGATCATATCATCGATGATGATAACGTCCTTACCTTCTACGGAATCTCCGAGGAATTCGTGTGCTACGATAGGGTTCTTTCCGTCTACGACCTTTGAATAATCTCTTCTCTTATAGAACATACCAACATCTACTCCGAAATGGTTTGCAAAGTAGATAGCTCTGTTCATTGCACCTTCATCAGGTGAGATGACCATCATATGGCCGTTATCGAACTCGAGATCCGGAGTGGATCTGAGCAGACATTTAATGAACTGATATGTCGGCATGAGATTCTCAAAACCGCAGTAAGGTATAGCGTTCTGAACTCTCGGCTCATGTGCGTCGAAAGTTATGATATTTGATACGCCCATGTTAACGAGCTCCTGAAGTGCCATTGCACAGTCAAGTGACTCGCGGCGGGTTCTCTTATCCTGTCTTGATTCATAAAGGAACGGCATGATCACATTTATTCTGTGAGCCTTTCCCGCACTTGCACCGATGATTCTTTTGATATCGGCAAAATGCTCATCCGGTGTCATAGGAACCATCTGGCCGCCCAGATTATACTTAACACCTGTGTTTGTAACATCCGCAATGATGTAGAGATCGGTACCTCTTACGGAATCCTTTACGGTTCCTTTTGCTTCGCCCGATGCAAATCTTGTACAGGAAGATTCGATAAGATAAGAGTCTCTGGTGTATCCCGAAAACATTATATGGTCTGTACTGAGATGTTCGCGCTCCCTTCTCCATTTGACAAGATATTTGTCAATAGAATTTCCCAGCGTTTCGCTGCTTTTCAGTGCTACAATCCCAAGCTTGCCGGCAGGGACAGAAATAAGCTTACTCTGATCAGGCATGATAATTTTTCCTCCGAAATAATGTTTGACGACGGGTTACATTTAACTGTTCTTGTTGAGAAGAGCCGTTCTTTTGAGGTAACGGATATTCTCGCCATAGAAGTAGTAAAATGTGTAGTGCTGAACGATCCTTGACATAATACGCTCGGTATATCTGTCGGAGAATTGTTCAAGAGTGAGATTAGTTGATACTATAGTGGCCCGCTCCTCGAGAATTCGTCGATTGACTATTTCAAAAAACTGTGACTGTACGAAGGAATTCATCAGCTCTGTTCCGAGATCGTCTATGATGAGAAGATCTGATGAGAAGATACAATCATAAAGATCGTATAGGGCTTCGTTCTTGGAATGACCCATTACGGCTTTTGATAGGATATCTTCGAAAAGCTCGTTGGATGTAAGATAGAGAACAGAGTGTCCTCTGTCCAGGAGCTCCTTCGCTATACAGTTTGTGAGAAATGTTTTCCCGAGTCCGGGTTCTCCGTACATTAAAATGTTATCAAACTTTTTACCGAAATACTGCACAAAGTTTTTCGCATTTTGCAGGTGATGTTCTGCGTTATCATACGGAGACGGTCTGTCATCCGAGCATTCCTTACTATAATACGATAAATCGAATGTGTCAAAGTTTTCTGTGGATAAAATCTTGTTTAAGTTGGAATTTTTATATAAATCTTCGATCTGCATCTTTTTTACGCAGATGCAGGTCGCTCCGTCGACCATTCCGTCATCATGACATATTGGACAGTTATAGATAGGTTCAAGATAATCAGCAGGATAACCGTAGGATGTGAGAAGCTGCTGCTTCCTGGCAATCAGTGCCTCGGTTGAGTCCTGCAGAGTTTTAATGGAATCGCCTGAATCGTCGGAACCGGATAAGATACGGTTCCGTGCTTCCTTCAGGGAAAGCTGTACGATCTCTTCATCTATTGCGGCAATATCCGGATGAAGAGATTCAATCTCTTCGCGGCGTCTCAGTTCTTCACGCTTGTTATCGGTTCTGATCCGGCTGAGCTGCCACAGAATATTGGTCTTATCGGTGATATTAGTAACCATCAGCTGTTTTTAACCTCTTTTAGGTAAAGATTCTCGATGTCCTTAAGAGCAGAAGAGCTTTTACTGCTTGAAGAAGCAGCATGCTCAGAGCTGTCTGACTTGTTCGTAGTCTTACGTGCGTTTCTATGTTTGTCGTCCAGTACATTTATATCAGAAAAGCTTCTGACATTGCTGTTATACCAGCTTTCAAGTATACCGTTTACATAGTTGAAGGTAACGGAATTCGGTTTTGAAGATATGGCTCTTCTGCATGCCTCAAGTATCAGAGGCTCCATGAATCCCAGATCCCTTGTCCAGTGGTCAATGAACTGTCTCTCAACAGGTGCAGGCATACGTGAAGTTATGCCGAGCTCCTTCAGTATCTTTGTATAAAGAGAATAGTAACGTACAGTGAACTCTTCAGCTTCTGTTCTGGTAGTTATATTGTTGTTGAACCAGTTCCTTGCTACTTTTTCTATATAAGTAAAGTTTGTCTTTTTAATAGAAGCACAGTACTCAAGAAGATATTCGATCAGATCAAAAGACAGTTTAAGAGTATCATAAATATAGATCAATGAATCGAGATCATTCTTTGAAAGCGTTTTATCGCAATATGCCTCGGCCTCTGCTTTGAGGTTCAGGAACATTGAGTCGGCAAGAACCGAGTTGAGAGCGGCCGGAGTCGGAGAAAATTTCTTCGGAATGGCCTTTTCCTCAGCAGTGATCGAGGATGAAGCACTGTCATCAGTCTCAGGTGATGTATCGGAAGAATCCTCAGAAGAGGCATTCTTTTCGGTACCCTTTGAATCGGAAATGTCATCATCTGTTTCAAGTGAGTTAAGGGAAATATCAACCTTGAGCTTTTTCTTATCCGATGCCTTGACAGGCTTGGAAAGACTGCAGATTATTATTCCGTTTACCTCATCGTTATCATCGTATGAAAGTTTAAGAACATTTTTCTTGATCCAGTATCTGACACCTCTGCAGACATCCTTTTCAGTACAGTCAAGATGATCTGCAATATCCGGAACAGATATGCCGGCACCGCTGCTGCAGAGTCTTGCAAGATAAAGATATAATTTCACGAAATCGCCATTGGCTTCATTCATGTAATAGTCGATAAAATTATTAGAAATGCTGGAAAATGTTTCTTCTTCAGCAGACACTTTAATCGTAGCCATCGTGTATTTCAACCTCCAAATTCCCATAAGCGAATTGATTATAGCAATACGTCCGGACATTTGCAAATGGCCGAAAGGCCTTCTGTGGAAAAATGGCGAAGTGTTGATAATGTGGATATTGTTTATAATTTATCCGAACCCTGCGGAAACAGGTTAAAAAAGGGACTCGGAGAGATATGTCTCCGAGTCCCGATTTTGTTGATAAACTCCAAATTGACTCCCGAAATGCATGGTTTAAAATTTGTGGATAATGTTGATAACTTATTTTGACAGCAGGTTTGTTCCCACGGAATCGATGTTTCCGGCACCCATAGTTATTAACATATCATCATTTTTATGATTTTCTGAAAAATATTTTTCGATGGCTTCAAAACTTCCGAGATAAACCGCATCACATCCTTTTTCGTTAAGAAGATCGGCGATATTTTTTGAACTGATAGTCTCATCAAATGGTTCACGGGCAGCATAGATGTCAGCCAGAAGAACATGGTCTGCGGATGAGAGCGCATTTGCAAAATCAGGAAGCAGAGCTTTTGTTCTTGAATATGTATGAGGCTGAAAAGCTACCCAGAGATCACCTTCCTTTACGGAATTTGCTACAGCGAGTGAAGCTGCGATTTCTGTTGGGTGATGTGCATAATCATCGACAATCTTTACATTTCCGTCGAGAGTTCCCTTGTATTGGAAACGTCTGTCGGCACTGTGGCATAAACGGAGTCCTTCCTTTATCGCGTCAAATCCGATTCCTACATATTCCGAAGCGGCGATAGCAGAAAGAGAATTTACTGCGTTATGCTCTCCGGTTACGGAAAGAGTAATCTCACCGACAGTTTCACCGTGCCTGATCAGTGTATAGGTCGGCTGACCGAGAGCATTCAGCTTGATATCTGTTGCTCTGTAATCGTTTGATTCTCCGGTTCCGAAGGTTATCATATTTATATTCATTCCGCTTATATGTTCGCGGATGATGTCAAGGTACGGCATATCACCGTTTACTATAACTACTCCGCCTTCGCGTGTCTTCGTTGCAAAGGTTGCGAAGGATTCGACGATATTATCCAGATTCTTGAAGAAGTCCAGATGATCATTATCTATATTAAGGATGATACTGGCAAAAGGTTTAAAGGCATGATAGCTGTTTGTATATTCACATGCCTCTGTTACAAAGTAATCGGATTTTCCTACACGGATGTTTCCCTGAATTGCATCGAGCATTCCTCCGATAGAGATGGTCGGATCTACAGATGCCTGAAGTAAAATGTGTGTCAGCATGGAAGTTGTAGTTGTCTTTCCATGTGTTCCGGCTACAGCAATGCTGTATTTGTACTGATCCATGAGCTGTCCGAGAAGCTCGGCACGTGTCATAAGAGGTATTCCGGCTTCCTTTGCCGCAACGAACTCTTCGTTATCGGGATGGATAGCGGCTGTATAAACCACATGATCGATTCCCGGCTTTATATTGGAAGCAACCTGTCCGATGTTGACATGTATGCCCATTTCCTTAAGCTTTTTAACAGATGCATTTTCCTGCATATCGGATCCGGAAACAGTGAAGCCGGCCTGGTGAAGTATCTCCGCAAGTCCGCTCATGCTGATTCCGCCGATGCCCATAAAATATACACTGCTTGGCTTTTTAAAATCTATTCCCTTTGTATCCATTTCTGTCAGTACCTCTGAATTAATATTTTTAACTTTATCAGTATACTACTTTACATTCAAATTATAAAGAGCTATAATTTTTTCTTAGAGTGACCGATTAAACAGTAAAGTTTATCGGGCATCATACATTTATCAGAATGGAGATGTTGAAATGGAAAAAAAGGATATTGATTGGAGTTCACTGGGATTCGGTTATATGGAGACCGATGCAAGCTATGTTTCGAATTACAAGGATGGCAAGTGGGATGATGGCGTGATCACACCTGATCATAATATTACTATGAATGAGTGTGCCTGCGTACTTCAGTATTCACAGTCATGTTTTGAAGGCCTTAAGGCTTATACAACAGAGGATGGACATATCGTAACATTCCGTCCTGATCTTAATGCACAGCGTATGATCGATACATGTGCAAGACTTGAGATGCCGTGCTTCCCTGAAGAAAGATTTCTCGATGCTGTAGAGAAGGTTGTTAAGGCAAATGAGGCATGGGTTCCTCCATATGGTTCGGGAGCTACACTCTATATCAGACCATATATGTTCGGTTATAATTCAGTTATCGGTGTTAAGCCGGCTGATGAGTATCAGTTCAGAATTCTTGTTACACCGGTTGGTCCTTACTTCAAGGGCGGCGCTAAGCCTATAACAATCCGTGTAAGTGATTTCGACAGAGCAGCACCTAACGGAACAGGAAATGTTAAGGCAGGTCTTAACTATGCTATGTCACTTCATGCTATAGTTGATGCACATAAGAAGGGCTTCGATGAGAATCTTTATCTCGATCCTGCAACCAGAACAAAGGTTGAAGAAACAGGCGGAGCAAACTTCATATTTATAAAGGGTAACAAGTTCATAACACCGAAGTCATCCAGTATTCTTCCTTCAATCACAAGACGTTCACTTGAGGTTGTTGCTAAGGATTACCTCGGACTTGAGGTTGAAGAGAGAGAAGTATTCTTCGATGAGGTTGCTTCATTCGATGAGTGCGGACTTTGCGGAACCGCTGCAGTTATCTCTCCTGTAGGAAAGATAAACGATCATGGAAAGGAAATATGCTTCCCAAGCGGTATGGATGATATGGGTCCTGTAACGAAGAAGCTTTATGATACACTCACAGGAATTCAGATGGGTAGAATAGAAGCTCCTGAAGGATGGATTAAGGTGATCAGCTAATTGTTTTGATTTGTAGATCGGGCACCGCTTCCATTTTTGGAAACGGTGCCCGTTAAGGTATATGGGGTATGGCAAAAGGAAGAAAAAAATCTTTTCTCGTTGCATTTTTATCGCTGCTGATGATCATGATACTTACATCCTGCGGACCGGGGAAGATGAAAGTGCACGAAGACAATATGGAGATTACGCTCACAAAGGATTTTCAACGCTCTACTTTGCAGAATGCAACCTGGTATTATAAGAGTAAGGATGCTCTTGTTATGGGTGTAAAGGTTGATAAGCTCAGTCTGGAAAATGACGGACTCGAGATTAATTCAGCCTCGGATTATGCTGCTCTATATATCAGAGCAAACGACATTCCGGGAAATCCTGTAATAAAGACAAGAGATAAGTACGTATATTTTGAATATACGAAAACAGTCTCCAATACAGCATTTGCTTACCTGACGTCGGTATACGACCACGGTGACAGCTACTGGATGGTTAACTTTGCTTGTTATAAGGATGCATATCCTGAATCATCCGGCGACTTCTTTAAATGGGCGGATTCGGTGGTATTTGATAATGAATAATACATTTCTTCAGAACAGATTTATTCTGTCTGAGCTTGTAAAAAAGGGTATCAGGTTAAAGTACAGACGTTCCTATCTCGGAATAGTCTGGTCGCTTCTTGAACCGCTTCTTACAATGATAGTTCTCACAATAGTTTTCGGAACACTTATGGGAATCGAGGATCCGACCTTTCCGGTCTATATTCTTGCGGGCAGATTGTTCTATGGATTCTTTTCGCAGGGTACAACTGCGGCGCTTAAATCAATCCGTGCCAACAGCTCGATCATTAAGAAGGTTTATGTGCCGAAGATGCTGTATCCGATTTCGGCAGTCTTATTTAATTATGTAATATTTCTTATTTCACTTATTGTTCTTGCGGGAGTATCTCTGGTACTCCGCGTTTACCCGACATTCTATCTTCTGCAGGCAGTGCTGCCACTCGCGGTACTTTTTCTGTTATCTCTCGGAGTCGGACTGATAATGTCTACAATCGGAGTATTCTTCAGAGATATGGAGTATCTCTGGAATGTTCTCCTTATGCTTATAATGTATACATCGGCAATATTTTATATGCCGGAAAAGATTCTTTCGAGCGGTTGGGGATTTATACTTAAGGTAAATCCTCTGTATTGTACGATCGCCTGCTTCAGAGATTCTATATTCGGAAGGCCGCTTGAGTATAAGCTTCTCGCTTACAGCTTCATATTCAGCGTGATCTGTATACTTATAGGATGGTTTGTTTTTAAGAAGAATGAGGATAAGTTTATATTAAATATATGAGTGAAACGGTTTTATCGGTCGATAAGGTGGGTATGAAGTTTAACCTCAGCAAGGAGAAACATGATTCTCTGAAGGAATACTTCATCGCACTGGCCAAGGGTGAATTAAAATATAATGAATTCTGGGCACTGCGTGACATAAGCTTCTCACTTGAGAAGGGTGACAGGATCGGAATACTCGGACTTAACGGTGCAGGAAAGTCGACACTGCTCAAGGTTATAGCGGGAGTGTTCAAACCGACGGAAGGCAGTGTTTCGAGAAAGGGTGTGCTTGCACCACTTATCGAGCTCGGTGCGGGTTTTGATCCGCAGTATACAGGGAGGGAAAACATTTTCCTGTATGGGGCATGCCTCGGTTACAGCCGGGGGTTTATCAATGATAGATTAGATGATATAATTGAGTTCTCTGAGCTTAAAGAATTTATAGATGTTCCCGTTAAGAATTATTCCTCGGGAATGAGAGCGCGTCTCGGATTTGCAATCGCAACGGTGGTTGAGCCGGATATGCTGATTCTTGACGAGGTGCTTTCGGTAGGCGATGCGAAGTTCAGAAAGAAGAGCGAAAACAGGCTTATGTCACTGATAGACAAGGGCGTTACAGTGCTTTTTGTTTCGCATAATACCGAACAGGTCAGAAAACTCTGCAACAAAGCCATGATACTTGAGAAGGGACAACTCATAAGTATAGGCGATGCTGAAACTGTTGCGGATAAGTATGATAAGGAAACATCATAAGAGTTGTTTTTATGAAAGGACAGGGGAAATATGTATTTTCTGGAAATACTGAAGGTTATTTTTGTTGGAATAGTTGAAGGAATCACTGAATGGCTTCCGGTCAGCAGTACGGGACATATGCTTCTCGTTGATGAATTCCTCAACATGAGAATGAGAGAAGAATTCAGAGAAATGTTTCTCGTAGTTATACAGCTCGGTGCGATCCTGGCGGTTGTGATCTATTACTGGGATAAGCTGTGGCCGTTTAAGAAATCCGAAAAGCCGGGGGGAGGCGTGATCATAAACAGAAAGATAATGAATCTCTGGCTGAGAGTCATTATAGCAACTATCCCTGCCGGAATCATTGGTCTTCTTCTGGATGACTGGATGGATGAGCATATGCATAAACCTTGGGTCATCGCTATTGCTCTTATAGTATACGGTGCATGGTTCATCTGGATCGAGGAGAGAAACAGGAACAGAAAACCGAGAGTTAGGAAGCTTCTTGAGCTTTCCATTCCGGATGCTCTGAAGATCGGTCTCTTCCAGTGCCTTTCTATAATTCCGGGAACATCAAGATCCGGTGCAACTATTATCGGAGGTCTGGAGACAGGACTTTCAAGAAGAGTTGCGGCAGAATATACATTTTTCATGGGAATTCCGATCATGTTCGGATGGAGCTTCGTTAAGCTTATAAAGTTCGGCTTCCATTATACATTCTTCGAATTCATTGAACTGATGCTGGGACTTACGGTTGCTTTCGGCGTATCGCTTCTCGTTATCAAGTTCCTGATGGATTATATTAAGAAGCATAATTTCAAGATGTTCGGTTTTTACCGTATAGCACTCGGAGTTATAGTGCTTATAGTATTTGCGGTTAAGGCAATTGCCGCATAGGTATCATATGTTAAGGATACATTGAAAGATTATGAAGGATTTCCGTAACACCCTCGTAACAGTCGTGTGAGGTTTCATATTGTTTCATATTGAGAATATTTTACAGCGGAGGATTGACGGCTTTGAAAGCAAGGCTTGATAAGATTCTGGCTGATTCAGGTCTCGGAACGAGGAGCTCGGTCCGGGACCTTATTAAGTCAGGGAAGATAAAAGTTAATGATGTTACCCAGAAGGATCCGGGCAAGAAGGTTGATACGGATAAGGATCGGATCACCTGCGGCGGAGAAGACATTTCCTATTCCGAAATGGTTTACTATATGCTGAATAAACCTGCCGGAGTTATCACTGCAACTGAGGATAAGAATCAGAAGACAGTCCTCGACCTTATTACAGATAAGAAGAGAAGAGATCTTTTTCCGGTCGGACGACTTGATAAGGATACAGTGGGACTTCTGATAATAACGAACGATGGAGCTCTCAGCCACAGACTTTTGGCACCGGGAAAGCATGTAGCGAAGAAATATCTCGTCAGAGTTGACGGTGTAATAACCGATGAGATAAAAGAAGCGATATGCTCCGGCGTGGATATCGGGGATGATAAGCCGACTGCACCTGCAGAGCTTGAGAATGTCAGGCAGGTTGAGGCAGATGTGATTGTCTATGAAGCTGAGATAACAATCACTGAGGGAAGATATCATCAGATCAAAAGAATGTTTGAAGCCTTTGGACTGAATGTTATATATCTGAAGAGACTTTCGATGGGAAGTCTCACGCTTGATCCAAAGCTTGAAGAAGGAGAGTGGAGATACCTGACGGATGAGGAGCTGAAAAGACTGTAGTTTATTTATCTGCATTGAAGTGTGAAGAGCGGTGACAATGTCGTTCACCACTTATTTTGGTTGTATACTAAAAGACTCTTTTATTTGAAGATAAAATATGTTATTATCCCACCGGTTACTTCTATAAGAAGCATAGATTATTACCTA
>CAMJHQ010000037.1 GCA_946405625.1 uncultured Lachnospiraceae bacterium
TATATTCCGCCCTCCGGTTAGCCATATCATGCTTTTTCTCGCCTTCAATTCTTCCAATCAGCTAACCACTCATCTATATTCCGCCCTCCGGTTAGCCATACCCGACATTTTAAAACAAAAACCCCATATCCATTCAAACTTAAACCCCATATCTATTCAAACCTAACCCCCATATCTATTAAAGCCAAAACACCATATCTATACAAAACACCCCCTCATATCTATACAACGAAAAACGGGCAGAGTCAAACTCTGCCCGATAATTTCCTGTAATCCTCATAAATCTTATTCTGCATCAAGATACTTTGCGGAAAGCTCTGAAATTGTTCCGTCATCAAGCATCTTCTGGATGCTGGAGTTGATCTGGTTGAGAAGTTCTGTGTTGCCCTTCTTTACTGCGATAGCATATTCCTCGTTACCAAATGCATCTGAATCTTCAACTATCTTAAGTCCTGCATTGTCCTTTACATACTTCTCTGCTGTTGCTGAGTCGATAACTACTACATCACACTTACCATTTGTAAGCTCCATAATAGCTTCAGTACCCTTCTTGAATGACTCATACTTATATCCAAGTTCCTGAACAACTGTCTCACCTGTATATCCCTGGATAACAACAATCTTCTTGTCAGCCATATCAGAAGCCTTTGCGATTGTTGAATCCTCTTTAACTATCATAACCTGAGTAGCTGAATAGTAAGGAATTGAGAAATCTACTGCTTCCTTACGCTCATCAGTAACAGTCATACCGGCGATAACAGCATCAACCTGTCCGTTCTGAAGTGCAAGAAGAAGTGAATCAAACTCCATGTTATTGATAGTTGCTTCTTTACCTATATCTGTTCCGATCTGCTTAGCGATAGCCATATCGATACCATCATACTGGCCGATAACGCCCTGTCCACCAACAAACTCAAACGGAGGGAACTCAGCATTTGTACCGAATACGATCTGACCACCAGCTTCAGCTCCGCCTGCCTGTACACTGTCCGTATCTGCACCGCCTGCAGTAGCTCCGGTATCTTTCTTCTCGCCACATGCTGCAAGTCCAAATAACATTGTCATACATGTAAGACCGATAAGTGCCATCTTCTTAATCTTCTTCATAATTAAGTCTCCTTCATTTTATAAAAATGTAGATCAATATCCGATATTATTACACCAACATATATCAAATATCAATCAGCAACATTAACAAAAAAATGTATCAATATAAAACAAATCATTCAACCGAAAACAACATCAGCAAATAACCGGATTTTCAACCAAAATGATTTTTTAAACTAACAATCCATCAAAGCACTTTACTCAGGAAGCTCTTTGTTCTTTCATTCTTCGGACTGTCGAAAATCTCTGCCGGAGTTCCCTGCTCAAGGATTATGCCTCCGTCCATGAAAAGAATCCTGCTTCCTACTTCTCTTGCAAAGCCCATCTCATGAGTTACAACGATCATCGTCATACCACTCTTTGCGAGACGCTTCATAACCTCAAGAACCTCACCAACCATTTCTGGGTCGAGTGCTGAGGTCGGCTCATCGAAAAGCATTATTTCCGGCTCCATTGCCAGCGATCTTGCAATTGCGATTCGCTGCTGCTGTCCACCTGAAAGCTGCTTCGGATAAGCATCCGCCTTATCCTCAAGTCCTACTATTTTGAGCAGATCCATAGCCTTCTCATCAGCCTGTTCCGGCGTCAATTTCTTCAGCTTCACAGGAGCAAGCGTTATATTCTTCTTAACCGTCAGATGCGGAAACAGATTGAAATGCTGGAATACCATTCCCATCTTCTGACGAACCTTATTTACATTTACCCGATGGCCGTTTATCTGTGTATCATCTATCCAGATTTCACCGCTGTCCGGCTTTTCAAGCATGTTTATGCATCTGAGGAATGTACTCTTTCCTGAACCTGACGGTCCGATCACAACCACAACCTCGCCCTCATCGACCTCTTCTGTTATGCCATTGAGGACAACCTTACCATTAAAGCTTTTATGCAGATCATTTACACGAATCATGTTACCCTCCTATCTGACATCCGATTTACGAAGTCTCTTCTCAATCATTCCAAAGATAATCGTCAGTGTCTTGATGAGAATGAAATATATGATTGCTATTCCGATGAGCGGCATAAACGCTTCATAGGTCGCACTCTTTATAAAATCACCGGCCTTCTGAATATCCATGAGCCCTACGTATCCAACGATAGCAGTCTCCTTGATGAGAGTGATAAACTCATTACACATTGCAGGGAAAATGTTCTTAACAGCCTGTGGAACAACTATACTCATCATTGTCTGAGCTTTGCTAAGGCCGAGCGATCTTCCTGCCTCAGTCTGACCCTTATCGATTGAAAGAATACCCGCACGGATAATTTCGGATACATATGCACCCGAGTTGATAGCAAATGCAATCGACGCTATGATCCATTTTTCCCAATTAACCGTAGCGAATATAACGAAGTAAATAATCATCAGCTGCGTAACCGAAGGAGTACCTCTGATGATATCGGTATACAGCTTACCGATAAACCTCAGCCCTTTCTTCTTTGACATATTGCAGAGCGCAATAAAGAAGCCTATCACAAATCCCATAGCTGCTGCCAGAAGACTGACCTTGATAGTCACTCCGAGCCCTTCCAGAAGCATCTTGTATCTATCATCCGTGATAAAGCATTTTTCAAATGTATTCCAAAACGAGTCAAACCAATCAGACAACCAATTCATATCCTGTTCCTTTCCAAGTTAGATGTTGATCTATCTTTTAAGATACTTAATTGCTTGATTACTTTAACCTTCTTTTTTTATTTCTGCGACGCCGCTCCCCCCTACGAAGCAACACCACATTTGAATATATAATTTTATATCGCATCACTGTTGAATATAGAGTATTAATTCCGCCAACACTGACATATTAAAATCTATATTCGAACAACTTAAGATTTCTAATAATCTAATATCCAATCACCGAAATAATTATAAATCTATAATCTTACAGCTTTCATGCTTAACAAATCGAATATCCGATTGCCGTCAGAATTATAAATCTTCACAACTACTATACCTTAAATACCAGATATCTTACCACTGCAATTATCAGCAGATGTACCGGATAAAAAGCATAAAAGAAGTATTTCATCGATATACCCTTCTTACCATTATATTTCTCAAAGAGCATAAAATCAAAGCATGCAAAAAGCTCAGTAATATTTATAAATCCGAGAGTCAGGATAATGCTGACCACACCGAGTTTTTTATACTTCCTGAAAATATAAAATGTAAATATCAGAAGTACTCCGAGTCCGCCGTAATCCGACTCGAGCAAAAATCCGGCCAAAATCGGTAACGATGATAGAACGATAGCCGCAATCTGCTTTTTTATACCTGCCTTTATGAAGTCCCCCCGGGTAATCTTATCAAAGATAATGACCATCAGAAGACCGAGTGCAAGTGTGAAATATACATTTTGATTATTCCAATAAATGTATTTGTTATTGAGTGCCCAGTCATATGGGAATTCGGAGATTAATCCAAAGATAACCATATTCCTCAGATATTTCCATACATTTCTGGTTCTGAAATATCCTTCAACTATGAAAAAACAAAATATTGGAAATGCAAGTCTTCCCACCATCCTTATACAGAAATAAAGCATTCTTAAATCCGCGGAATGCTCTATATTTTTATTGTCAAGATGATATCCGTAATAGATGTAACCAGCACCGATATGATCCAGCATCATGATAAGACATGCAAAAATTTTCATTGCACCCGCTGAAATGCCACCGGTCACTGCAATCTTTTCTTTTTTACCCCCAACAGAAGCATCCGACTCATTCAAATTATCATCTGCAGCTTCCGAACCACTTGGAATAATCGTTGCTGTTTCAATTTCTCCTGTAAGATCATCTGCAGCTTCTGTTTCTCCGGCAAGAATCTCTGCAACTTCTGTTTCATCCGAATTATCATCTGCAGCTTCTGTTTCATCCGAATTATCATCTGCAGCTTCCGTTTTTCCGGCAAGAATCTCTGCAGCTTCTGTCATTTCCGAGTTACTCATATATACGCACCCAATAAACTACTCTTTATTCTTCGTAATCTACGGAGTCATCATAATCACCCGAGTCATCATAATCTCCCGAATCATCATAATCACCCGAATCATCGTAATCTCCGGAATCGTCATAATCATCCGAACCATCATAATCTCCGGAATCATCCGTATCTCCGGATCCATCATAGCTTCCGTAATCTCCCGGATCAACGGAATCAGAAGATCCCTGTTCCTTAGATTCTCCTGTCATAAAATCATGAAGCAGGCGTGAATTCGCTTCAATATCCGGAACAAGCACTGACATTCCGTCAATGTCATCTGCATAATAATATCCGTCAACGGGAAGTCTGAAACTCTGCATATCCCCTCCCCTGATAAAGCCAAGACCCATTTTCAGGAATCCGCCCTTACTGAGGTCAGTTGAAATGCATGGCGCAACGCCGTTTGCCATCTTAATTCCGCTTATTATATGTCCATGCTTAACTTTGCTTACGCAGGCCATAATAAGACGTCTCTGTCTGTCGGTTCTTTCCCAGTCGGAATTACCTACATATCTCATTCTCGCATAACAGAGAGCCTGAGCTGCTGTGAGAGAATTTCTTCCCTCATGCAGATTCCATACTTCATCAGAGATATCCGTTGCGGTTCCGGCCTGCGGATTCTCATTCATATACTGTGCTTCCTCAGCCGTAAGGTCCATTTCAATATCGCCGACCGCAGTCATTGATTCAAGGAATGAACTGAGATCAACTTTAGCATTTCCGTCAATCTTGATTCCGAAATTCTCTTCGATCGTCTGGTCGAGAAGATCTATTCCTCCGAAGGAATAAGCAGCATTTATTCTGTTGCCGCCGTATCCCGGAATATTTACATACATATCTCTCATGAACGATGTAAGTACTACCGTTCCATTATCCTTATTGATGGTGCAGAGGATCATGGCATCAGTACGCTGGCCCTCTTCACCTTCTCTGGCATCCTCTCCTACAAGGAGAATATTTATCTGATCACCCTTCATAGATTCCGCACGCTGTGAAACTTCGGAATCGAAGTGCTTGAATTTCGATAATATAGAATTAATGATAAGTCCGCCCACTATCACGAGAATCAGAACCAGCAGCAGGAGGAATGTAAAGAATTTCCTTATCGGATGCTTCTTCTTTTTCTTCTTTTTACCGCCGTCATCATTACCTCCACCGTTATATCCGGCATCTCCGTAGCTGTCTCGTCCGGCATTCACTGGATTTCCTCCATTGCCGTTCTTACGCTTCTTCTTCGAAGGCTTTTCTTCTGTCTCGGCATATCTGTTATGCATACGCTGCTTCTTCTCACGCTCGGCTGCTCTATAGGCAGCTACGTCAAAATCCGCACCGTCATCGTCATCATCATATTCGTCATAAGCAGGTTTTGTATCAGGTTTCTTCATCTGCTCTGTTCCTCTTGTCTGTTTCTGCTGTGGAATACCGTTTTCGGTTCTCGTCTGCTGTCTCGGCTGCACATTCTGTCCGGGCTGCGGCATATTCGGCTGTCCGTACTGTGCCTGCTCTGCATACTGCGGTACATTTGGCTGTCCGTACTGTACCTGCTCTGCATACTGGGGCATATTCGGCTGGCCGTACTGAGCCTGTTCTGCATACTGCGGTACATTCGGCTGTCCGTACTGCGCCTGTTCTGCATACTGCGGTACATTTGGCTGGCCATACTGCCCTGCTTCATTACGTCTTGTAGGTGGTGTCTGAACCTGCCTTTCCTGACGTACATCTGACTGAACATATGCCTGCTCAGTATACTGCGGCTGGCCGTACTGCCCTGCATCACTGCGTCTTGTAGGCGGTGTCTGTATAAACTGCTCCGAACGAACATTTTGCTCCGTATACTGCTGAGGTGGAGGCGTTTCGATATGCGGTCTTTCTTCAGGAATCTCATCCATTACAAAAGCTGAATCCATTTCAGGATCATAATCATCATCCTCTTCCGGACCGTTCATCTGTCTTATGCGTTCCATCTCACGGATATGCCTCAGCTCTTCTTCCTGAAGCATAGCCTGCTCACGTCGCTTTCTTTCCTCTTCTCTCTGTATACGTCTCAGTTTTTCTTCTTCGCTTAAATAACTCATAAAACTATATTCCCTGGCATTTATATAGAAATGTTATATAAAGCTGTATGATAACATTTTTATATAGTTTAGTCAAAATCGGCACTGTTATCCTCAGCTTCTTCGGATTCACTGTCCATAACCTCTTCAGCGACGGACATTTCATCTATACTTCCATCAGTACCACTTTTTTCAGCTTCTGTTTCTTCAGCGTCGGACTTCTCATCTATACTTCCATCAGTACCACTTTTTTCAGCTTCTGTTTCTTCAGCGCCGGACTTCTCATCTTTACCTTCTTCAACATCTCCCGACAGTGTCTCAAGCTTAACCTTGAACGAGATCACTCTTTCGGTCTGCTGTCCGTCGAACTTTACGACATATGCATTCCTGTCATTATCTATGTCGATTATCTCTCCTTCGCCGAAGATCATATGCTTTACCCGTGTTCCGACCGGAAGACGGGTTGTATCATCCATCCCCTTCATTACACGCTCGGAAATTCCGATATAAGCATAGGTCTCCTTTATAAGCCCTTCGCGCGGCTGTTCAACATATTCGATAAGTCCTTCTTCCGGTTCAAGTATGAATCGTGACGGATATCTCGGCGAACCATCGAAGTTCCTTCCTTCAGCCATAGAAAGATAAAGCCTCTTCATTGCTCTCGTATAGGCAACAAATGCAACTCGTCTTTCCTCCTCCATAGCCTCCCTTGTGCGGGATTTCTTTGAAGGGAAGATTCCTTCATTCATTCCGCAGAGGAAAATGTACGGGAACTCAAGACCCTTTGCTGCATGAACAGTCATCATTTTAACACGGTCCTTCGTATCCTCCAGATCGGTATTTGTATAAAGAGCAACATGTCTCAGATAATCTGCAAGAGTGGTCTCTTCACCGCAGCTCGTTTCGAATTCATATATCGACTGTTTCAGTTCTGCAAGGTTGTCGAGCCTGTCCTGTGCACCCTCCGTGCGCAGTGCCTCCTCATATCCGCTCTTGTTCAGTATATCACTTAGCAGCTCTGAAATCGGGCGTGCATCCATACCCTCAGACATTTCATTCATGAGAGCAACAAACTCTCTTGCCTGTGTTCCGTTGAAAATGCTTTCATCAATAGTTTCAAGGAGTGCCTGATAAAGTGTTACTCCCTTAAGAGAAGCATAATCCTCCAGGAAGCCCATCCTGCGCTGTCCCATATTTCTCTTCGGTGTATTTATAACTCTCTTAAATGCCATATCATCCCGAAGTGCAAGGCATCTCAGATATGAAAGCGCAGTCTTTATCTCAGCTCTCTCAAAGAACTGAACACCGCTGTAGATCGTGTACGGAATCTTATCCTTCAGGAACTGCTGCTCCACACTTCTTGTCAGGAAATGTGCTCTGTACATTACAGTTATATCTCTATAATCAACTCCGCTCTCATTCAGCTTACGGATTTCCTGCGAAATCCACTCAGCTTCCTTCTCCTGATTCGGTGCAAACTTCGCAACCACCTTCTCTCCCGAAGGAAGTGTCGGAATCAGATTCTTCTCGATCCTGTCAGTATTCTTAGCGATAAGCGAATTCGCAGTCGCAAGGATTTCCGGAGTACTTCTGTAATTCTGCATCATCATTATGGTCTTACAGTCACTGTACTGCCTGTCAAAATCCATAAGGAACTTCGTTGATGCGCCTCTCCATGTATAAATAGTCTGATCCGGATCTCCGACGATAAAAAGATTATGATGATAACCGCAGAGAACCTGCATCAGATCATACTGAGGTCTGTCAATATCCTGGAACTCATCGATCATTATATATTCAAGTCTCTTCTGCCACTTAAGCTTACTCTCTTCATTCTTCGAGAAAATGTACAGCACAAAGCTTATCAGATCATCATAGTCGAGACCGAAACATTTCTTCTGCTGATAGAGATATCCGTAGAAAATGATGTCCTTCACGTTATCCGCCATATTGTATTTTACGCGGAGCATTTCAAGATCCATTTCAATAAGATCCTGATAATAATGAGGTCTCTCAACAAGCTTGATCATCTCGATCATATCGCGCGCATCGCTGTAGGTCATGTCACGGAGCGTAAGATTTCTCTCCTCATAAACCATACGGAGCATCTCATCAATATCCGAAATATCAAGAACGAGAAACGACTTCGGATACTGCACCACATGTGCCTCTTCTTGAAGCACGCTTACGCAGAAGCCGTGAAATGTATTTATATATCCCGTGTCATTATCACCTGTCAGATTATGAATTCTGCGACGCATTTCATTTGCGGCCTTACTTGTAAATGTAACGCAGAGTATATTTCCCGGAAGTATACCGAGATCATTTACCAGATACGCGAAACGAGATGAAAGTGCTCTCGTCTTACCGGAACCCGCTCCCGCAACAACACGGATAAAACCCTCCGTCGTAGTAACAGCTTCCTTCTGCGACTCATTTAAATCATTTAAAATATCAAAATCTTCCATATTACCCCCTATTAAAACCGCGACAGCGTCATTAGCCAAATTGCTCCAACATAGCTGCTTCTCCGACTAAACAACTCTAACGTAACAGACTCCCTCTGATTTCACTATAAATTTAAAAGACCGGGGATAAACTTATTTAATTCAATAATGAATTTACAAGTTTCCCCCGGTATTAGTCCAACAGCTTTCAAAAATTATAAGCCTCTTTCGATGATCCTCTGTCTTATGATGGCTCTTCTGAGTGATGCCTCCGCGAGAGCAAATTCTGCGATACTTCTCTTCTGAAGCATAATCTCTCTTGCTTCCGCTTCCGCTCTTATAGCTCTTGCTTCATCAATCTCATCCGGCCATTCGGCAGCATCTATAAGAAGCATAACCTCGCCGTCCTCGATCAGCATCATTCCTGTGGAAACAACTGCACTGTATTCGGTATTAGGCTCCATATCCCTCTTACCTCTGATGCCGTTTCCTACAGCAGGCTCACTGCCTGTGCGGAATTTTATCACTCCCTCAGCAATGGCGATCACCATATTCTGATGTCCCGCAAGAACTCCATACTCTCCGTCAATGGCAGGAATCACGATAGACTCTATATTTCCCTCAAAGAAAGGGTTGTCCGCCTCATATATCTTTATATGAAATGTATTCATAACATCTCCTAACTATTCTGAATGACATGAACTTCAAACATATATCCGATTGCATGAACATCATGCATGCATCCGCTGACACCATTCTCATTTGTGCAGCAGTCTGACATGAATCTCTTACATGCAACAGTCTGACATAAATCCCGCTCACACATTCTGCAGAACAGACCACTCACATTTACAGCGTCTCTGCCTTCTTAACCGCATCCTCTATCGTTCCGACATTATAGAATGCAGCCTCCGGAAGATCGTCATACTTACCTGAGATAATTTCCTTAAATCCTCTTACAGTCTCCGAAACCGGAACATAAACTCCGGCTGTTCCCGTAAACTTCTCGGCAACAAACATCGGCTGTGCAAGGAATCTCTGAATCTTACGCGAACGGCTTACGATCAGCTTATCCTGATCGGAAAGCTCATCCATACCGAGAATTGCAATGATATCCTGCAGCTCGTTATACTTCTGCAGATACTCCTGAACCATACGTGCAACTCTGTAATGCTCCTCACCTACGATATCTGCCTCAAGAATTCTTGATGTAGACTGAAGTGGATCAACTGCCGGGTAAATACCCTGTTCAGCGATCTTACGGCTCAGAACCGTAGTTGCATCAAGGTGTGAGAAGGTTGTTGCAGGTGCCGGGTCAGTAAGATCATCAGCAGGCACATAAACTGCCTGAACCGAAGTAACAGAACCCTTCGATGTCGAAGTAATTCTCTCCTGAAGTTCACCCATTTCCTGAGCAAGTGTCGGCTGATAACCAACGGCTGAAGGCATACGTCCGAGAAGTGTTGAAACCTCTGAACCTGCCTGTACAAATCTGAAAATGTTATCTATAAAGAGAAGAACATCTCTGTTCTGTTCATCTCTGAAATACTCGGCCATTGTAAGACCTGTAAGTGCTACTCTCATTCTTACACCGGGAGATTCGTTCATCTGACCGAATACCATGGCTGTCTTATCTATAGTTCCGCTCTCCTTCATTTCGTTCCAGAGATCGTTACCCTCACGGCTACGCTCACCTACACCGGTGAAGATAGAATATCCGCCATGCTCCATAGCTACGTTATGTATAAGCTCCTGGATAAGAACCGTCTTACCTACACCGGCTCCTCCGAAAAGACCTATCTTACCACCCTTAGCATAAGGCTCAAGAAGATCTATTACCTTAATACCTGTCTCAAGGATTTCAACAGCTACATTCTGCTCGCTGAAATCAGGTGCTTCTCTATGAATGTCCCATCTTTCAGCTGACTCCGGAACAGCTTCTCCGCCGTCGATCGGATTACCGAGAACGTTGAACATTCTTCCGATAGTTACATCACCTACAGGAACGCTGATTCCGGCACCTGTTGCTGTAACTTCCATCTCACGAGCAAGTCCTTCACTCTGTGAAAGAATGATACATCTTACCTGTCCTTCACCGAGAAGCTGAGCGACCTCCATGGTTCTGATCTCGTTACCTACCTTTACGGTAAGTGCCTCTCTAAGCTTCGGAACTCTCGATCCTTTAAATTCTACATCTATAACAGGTCCTGAAACCTGTATTATCTTTCCCTTACTCAAGGTTTCCTTCCTCCTTAAGTCTCTTTTTCATCTGAGCCTTTGCACCGGCCGCAACCTCTGTAATTTCCTGAGTGATCGCCGCCTGTCTGACACGGTTATATTCCATTCCGAGTCTTCCGAGAAGCTCTTCGGCATTCTTGTTTGCGGAATCCATCGCAGTCATACGTGCATTCTGCTCAGCACTGAAGCTGTCAACCAGCGCACCGTATATATAACCCGCAACATAACCCGGAATAACGTGGTTCAGAACCTCGTCAACCGATGGATAAAAATGCATGTTAACATACTGCTCAACCTTCTGTCCGTCCTTCTCTATGAAGTTACCTCTGTCGAAAGGAAGAACCCTGTCCATCCTTACGACTGACTGAAGCTCGTTCTCCATATCACTGTAAATGATACGGATTTCGTCCACATTTCCGCTGTCGTATTCTTCAAGCAGCTGATATGCAATTCTTCTTGCTCTCTCAAAAGTCGGATTCTGAGCAGTATAAAGAAATGACTGCTTAATCGGAATATTATGCTTCGTAAAGTAATGTCTTCCATACTCTCCGACAACATAGAGTTCAACTCTCTTATGCTTGGAAAGTGCTTCCTCCGCCATCTTCAGGACATTATGATTGTATGCACCTGCAAGACCTTTATCGGCGGTAACAACAAGATAAGCATAATTCTCAGCCGAATGTCTTCCCTCTTCGGGATAGAAATATTTGCTCTTTACATTCTTCTTACTCTGAAAGATTCGCCTCATCTCGGTCTCTATCATATGGAAGTAAGGCCTTGTATTTTCAAGCTCAGCCTTTGCCTTACGCAGCTTCGTAGATGAGATGAGATACATCGCATTTGTAATCTTCTGAGTATTTCTGACGCTGTTTATTCTGTTTTTTATTTCTCTTGCATTAGCCATAATACACAGCTTTCTGATCTATTTATTCTTCCACAGGCGCCTTGCCGGATAAAAAGCTTTCCACAATCTTCTTCGAAATCTCAATTATCTCGCCCTTATCCTCATCACTCAGCTGTCCTGATCTGTCCAGTCTCTCGCAAAGTGAGCCCTCGTTCTCATGATAATAATCCAGGAGTTCCTCACGGAACTTTCCGATATCATCCACAGGAATATCCTGCATCAAATGTGCGGTTGCGGTTACAAGCAGAATAATCTGCTCATGTGGCTTGAAAGGATTACTCTGAGGCTGACGGAGCAGTCTCATAAGTCCCTGACCGTAAGCCAGCTGCTTCTTGGTGGTCTCATCAAGATCACTCGAGAACTGTGTGAAGATTTCCATTTCTCTATACTGTGCGAGATCCAGTCTTATGGTTCCCGCTGCCTTCTTCATAGCCTTGGTCTGTGCGGCACCGCCGACACGAGAAACCGAAAGACCTACATTTACGGCAGGTCTCTGACCTGAGAAGAAGAGGTCTGACTCCAGGAATATCTGTCCGTCTGTAATGGAAATGATATTCGTCGGAATATATGCTGATACATCTCCTGCCTGAGTCTCTACGATAGGAAGTGCTGTTATACTTCCTCCGCCGTAATTCGGCGAAAGTCTCGCAGATCTCTCAAGGAGTCTTGAATGCAGATAGAATACATCGCCCGGATAAGCCTCACGTCCCGGAGATCTCTCCAGAAGAAGACTGAGGGCTCTGTATGCAATAGCATGCTTTGAGAGATCATCATAAACGATAAGGACATCCTTGCCCTTATACATGAAGAACTCTCCGAGTGCACAGCCTGCATAAGGAGCTATATACTGGATCGGTGCTGTCTCACTTGCAGCTGCCGAAACAACTATCGTATAGTCCATAGCGCCGTGCTTTGTCAGGTTTCCGACTATCTGAGCCACGCTCGATGCCTTCTGACCTATTGCGACATATATACATATAACACCGTTTCCCTTCTGATTGAGAATGGTGTCGATTGCAATCGATGTTTTACCGGTCTGTCTGTCTCCGATGATAAGCTCTCTCTGTCCACGTCCGATCGGGAACATTGAGTCAATAGACAGAATACCTGTATTCATAGGTGTATCGACAGACTGACGCTTTACGATTCCCGGAGCCGGTGTCTCGATAGGACGATATCCATCGGCACTTATAGGGCCTTTTCCGTCGATAGGATTTCCGAGGGCATCGATTACTCTTCCGAGATAATCATCACCTACCGGAATACCTGCTGTTTTCTTTGTACGTCTGATACGGCTTCCTTCAAGAACATCATCGTCCTTTCCAAAAAGAATGATACCGACCGAATCTTTTCTCAGGTCCTGAACCATTCCCTTAACACCCGAATCGAAGACAACGATCTCACCGTATTCAACCGAATCAAGACCTGTGGCAACTACAATACCGTCACCTACGGTCTTAACATGTCCTTCTTCCTCAGCAATAGCTGCAAGCGACCAATCATCAATAGATGACTTGATAAGTGTCATAAGATCAGGTGCATCCTCTGCAGTCCTGTCAATATCATACCTTCCGTCACCTGATGCAGATCCGCCTGTTCTGATTCCTTCAAGCATATCTCTGAACTGAGCAAATCTTCCTTCTTCAGTCCAGTCATAGGTATCATCACCTACAACAAGCTTGAATCCCTTGCTCATCTTGCTGTCGGGAATCCATCTGAGAGAAACATCTGTTTTATATTTTTTGGTAAGAAATTCCGTGAATCTGCGCTTCTGCTCGGCAGTTGGCTCTGTCTCTGCATAAATGTAGCATTCCAGGATCTTACCGCTATTATTAGGCTCCTGCGCCATCTCCTGCACCCCTTTCAACACCGCTTAGAAACGCATCATAAACATCAGATGTCTCACTTGTGAGAATCATCTTAGATGCAGCCTCCTCTACAAGCTTGGTGATATCACCCTTTGCGCTCTCAAGGATTTCTTCCTTTTCTCTTTCTGCAGACTTCTTTGCTGCTTCAATAATGGCATCTGCCTCTTCCTTTGCAGAAGCCATCTGATTATCGCGGGCTTCGCTTATTTCAACTGAAGCCTTCTTCTTCATATCTGCTATCTCAACATCAGCAGCGCTGATCTTCTCGTTATATTCACTCTCAAGCTTTTTAGCATTTTCCAGCTTCTCTTCTGCTTCGTCATCCATCTTCTTATAATCTTCGGCACGCTTGTCCATGAACTTCTTAACCGGACCGTAAAGAAGAACATAAAGTCCTGTAAAAAGAATAACGAAATTAAGAAGATGCAGAAGGATCTGCTGTATATCAATACCTAACATGGTTTTGTCTCCTTTTATATAAATGGGTTGAGCTTTGTCGTGGCGGCGTTAATCGCTGATTTGCCAGCCACGTCATCAATCTCTTCGGCGCTAATCGCTGATTCAGCCGACTTCGTCGTCTGTCGCTGCTTCGCAGCTTACAATCAGCGATGTCGGGCATTCTGCCCTCACTCGTACGAAGATAACAAATCTTCTTACCGAGCAAGCTCTGACGAAGATTTGTTATCTTCGTACAGCGCCTCAGAATTTTACATTACATGACGAATATGATCAGTATCGCAACGATAAGTGCGTAGATAACTGCTGTCTCTATGAAGACAAGACCAAGCATGAGTGTTGTTCTGATCTTTGACTCTGCCTCA
Organism: uncultured Lachnospiraceae bacterium; assembly: GCA_946405625.1. Taxonomy (GTDB): domain Bacteria; phylum Bacillota; class Clostridia; order Lachnospirales; family Lachnospiraceae; genus Eubacterium_Q. The sequence goes on from CAMJHQ010000037.1 coordinate 14,426, forward strand.
GGCTGTCTTGCGATAGCTTCTGATGACTTAGCGATTGACATACCCATTGCAATAGCACCTGCAGCTGCTGCAATACCAACAACGAGAGCAGCTCCGATAGCCTTACCCTTTGTTGCATCAGCTTCTGCATTAACTGTCTCTGCAGCTTCTGTATCGGCTGCATCAGCCTGTACAGTGATTGCACTCTTCTCTGAAGCCTTTACTGTAGTAGGCTTTGTAAAGCCGCTGAATGCAGCAACAATAAGTACAACTACAAGTAATGCTGAAAATTTCTTAACAAGTTTCATTTTGATAAACCTCCATAATATGTATCTTCAAATACTATATTTATATTTTAAAATTTTAATTATCATCAAATCTACGATCGGATTTTCAGACTCCGGATCATACCGTCTGTAAATCAGATTCCGGGATTACATTTCTTATGCCTCGGCAACTGCCTCAGCCTTCTTCTTTTTCTCCTTCGGCTTCTTCTCATGTACCTCGGATACCTCACCGTAGAATACCGATGTCAGCATCGTAAGGACATAAGTCTGAATAAGTGCATGAAGCAGAGTAAAGAGTACACCGACAATAACAGGGAGCACGAAGCTCAGTGTCATGTAGTAATAAACCAGCTCCGTAACAAGCATACCCGAAAGCAGTGCACCGAAAAGACGGAAGCTCATGGATATCGGAAGTGAGAACTCCTTAAGTGTAAGTCCCACACCTTTCAGCTTGTTGGCTGCTATACCACCTGTCAGAATTATAAAATATGACAGAACTCCCATCTGGATCGCACCGTTTATATCCGCATGAGGTGCAGGCAGCGCAACCGAATGTCCCGCAGTTGTCACGGCCTGAATACCGAACAGCTCAAACAGTGTTCCCAGACATATATAAGAACCCGCCGTGAAAATGTATGCTCCGAGGAAGCTGTTCAGATGCGGGCTGTTGGTCTTTGCAAGATTGTCAAAGAATCCTACCCACGCTTCGATCAGCATCTGGAACTTTCCCGGTATCCTCTTAAACTTCGGAATAAAGAATATTCTGAGGATCAAGGCGAACAGCAGTACCACTCCGGTAACTACATATCCCGATACCAGCGACGGATTAACCTCAAATCCAAAGAAGTTAATCTTGTTCTCGTTATGGACTACCGCATCCTTCATTGCCTCCTGGACCGTTTCTGCCTTCGGCCCTCCTTTGTTTGTAAGTATTATGCCGATAACCAGCACAATACAGACAAGTCCGGCGATGACAAGAGTCGTCGTCCTTTTTTTCTTACTCAATTAAAATCGTCTCCTTTCATGGGAAATGGCTCATCAGAGTCACCCCTTACTTTTTCCTCCTGCGCTCGAAAGCAGCCCACCTATTCCGGCGCCGCAAACGCCGCCTACTATATGGGTCAACTGAGAAATATTATCTTTAACTGTAATCATATTCCAGATCTCAGATCCGAGATAGATAACAATAATAAGAATCATTGTGATAGGAATCTCACCCTTCTTCAGATCGACTGCAGATACAAGTACGATCATCATAAAGACAACTCCGCTTGCACCGAGAAGCACAACATTCGGGAAGAAGATAACAGTAACAAGGCCTGATATAACAGCCGTAATTCCTATTGCCTCAAGAAATGTACTGCTTCCGTAGCGGTTCTCGAGAATCGGGCCGAGGAGAAGGAAAAGCATCATATTTCCTGCATAATGCTCGAAGTTCGAATGCCCGAGAACATGTCCGAAAAGTCTCAAAACACCAAAAAAGCTTATCCTTGACCTGTAAACGGAAAAAAGCAGTCTTGTACTCTGACCTGCCGTTACACGCGCCAAGATAAGCACTATTAAAGCCACCAGTGCAAAAGTCAATGTGACCGGTGCATTATATGAGAAAACCAGTTTCTTCTTTGAACCTTCAGCCATTTCAAAAGTCCCCCTTGTGAAATAATAAAAAGGCATACCGAAAGACTTTTCCCTTTCGGCACGCCATATATTATTGCACAATTTATATTAAATGTCTATCATCCGATATAACGTTTTTTCAGCGTCAGATCACTGTAGTTATGTCAACCAGTCTGACCATATCATTATCATTCCTCTGCCCTGTCAGGCAGCCAATGAAAAACCGCCTGACTCACGACTAAAGTCATGAGTATGAGGCGGCTGATCATCCATAAATATTCCATAGATTTCTGCTTATTTCAGAATCCCGCAGCCTTCAAGCACCTCGGTGATCTTCTTCACAGGAATTATCTCAAGCTTCTCTCTCACCTCTTCAGGAACTTCTTCGAGATCTTCCCTGTTCTTCTCAGGTATATAAACCTTCTTAACTCCCGAACGTTCAGCAGCCATCAGCTTCTCAGGAAGTCCGCCGATAGGCATTACATTTCCTCTGAGGGATACTTCTCCGGTCATACCGATTGCAGGATTAACCTTCTTGCCTGTAAGCAGTGACGCAAGTGCTGTGACAAGCGTGATACCCGCAGACGGGCCGTCCTTCGGGGTTGCGCCTTCCGGTACATGAATGTGCAGATCGTGATTCTGATCGAGTTTCTCTGCTTCCTTCGGGAACATGATCTTGATAAGGCTCACTGCGATTTCTGCAGATTCCTTCATTACATCACCGAGCTGACCGGTAATGATAACCTTTCCGGTTCCCTTCATAAGCTTTGTTTCAATAAAGAGTATTTCGCCGCCGGCTGCCGTCCAGGCAAGTCCTGTAACGATTCCGGATGGTGTACCCTTCTCTATCATGTCGTGCTGGATTCCCTTAGAACCGAGGAATTCCTTAAGCATGGCAGGTGTAACCGATATCTTATCTTCATCACCCTTAACAAGCTTCACCGCTGCATAACGGCATACGCTGTCGATTCTCTTCTTGAGTCCTCTGACTCCGGCTTCCATAGTATAGTTGGAAATTATCTTCTTTATCGCAGTATCTGTTATCGAAAGCTGGCGTCTCTTGATTCCCATAGCCTTAAGTGCCTTAGGGATGAGATGCTTCTTTGCGATAGACAGCTTATCATTCGCTGTATAACCCTGGAAATCAATAACTTCCATACGGTTAAGAAGCGGTTCAGGTATTGTATCTATAGTATTAGCTGTGCAGACAAAGAATACCTTTGAAAGATCATAAGGCACATTCATATAGTGGTCTGTGAAAGAACCGTTCTGCTCAGGGTCAAGTACCTCAAGGAGTGCACTTGCCGGATCTCCTGCGAAATCACTTGCAAGCTTATCAACCTCATCAAGGACAACAACCGGATTCGATGATCCGCTTCTCTTAATTCCTTCCATTATACGTCCCGGCATAGCACCGATATATGTACGTCTGTGTCCTCTAATCTCTGCCTCATCTCTTACACCACCGAGACTGATCCTTACATATTTACGGCCGAGTGCCTCTGCGATGCTCTGACCGATACTGGTCTTACCTGTACCCGGTGCACCCACGAAGAGCAGTATGGAACCTGCCTGCTTCGGATTGAGCGCCATTACGGCAAGCTGCTGAACTATACGCTGCTTAACCTTCTTCAGACCGTAATGATCTCTGTCAAGTATTTCCTCTGCAAGTCTGAGATCTATCTCTCCCTGTTCCTCAGGCTTCCATGAAAGCTGTGTCACAAAATCCAGATAATCATAAAGCATGCCATACTCGTGGCTGTTCTGTCCTTCCTGCTTCATACGGTTCAGAACCTTCTCAGCCTCACGGTAAGCTTCTTCATTCATGCCCGACTCTTCGATCTTCTTTTCGAATTTTCTTATATCGGAAATGCTTTCCGGATGCATTTCATCAAGTTCCTTCTGGAGGATCTCAATCTGCTTCTTGATCGCATCCTCTCTGTAAAGACTCTCATTCTGCTCCTTCTGCTTAAGCTCCGCTCCGTTTGCCACATCTACGATTTCAAAGAATTCATAGACCATGCTTTCAACTAGGTTATAACGTTCTCTTACCGAATCCTCTTCAAGAACCGCATATTTCTCCTCCCAGGTCACATTGTAGTAGCCTGCAGTTGCGGCGATCATTTCATTGAGGTTCTTCCACTGAAGGATTGCACCTCTTGCAAAAAGACCCCACTGATAGGAAGAAACAAACTTAAGAAATGCGCCCTTCAGCTCATCAAACTTCTGCTTCTTCTCGGCATCGTCCATATCATTCTTCTCCGGACGAAGCTCTGTCTCCGATTCAAAGACACCTTTCCTGTTTTTTCTGAAGCTGAGGATGTTAACCCTGTCATAGGTATGTATTTTTACATTTCCGTCAGAATCTATTGCCTCAACCTTCGCCTGAACACCGATCGGGAAAATATCCTCCTCCGTGATCTTTTCTCTATCTATATCGTGTGAGAGAAATGCGAAGACGAGCTTCTCACCGACGGTCAGCTCATCTATCTCCCAGTTCTCTATTACCTCTTTTCTAAAGTAAAATGTAACATCAGGGAGTAGTACTGTATCATAAATAGGTATTGTTGTAATCATGTTTACCCTCCTTATTGTTAGCACTTCATGATGTCGAGTGCTAATTTAAAGAATATCATATATTCACAAAATTTCAAGTTGTTTTTTTGCAGATTTTTAACAAATGACGGGACCCTAATCCCTTTACAAAGAATCCTCTTTACGATAAAATATAGCTTGATAATTTATGTCGAGGAGTACCATTTTGAAGATAAACATAAACGAAATTTTATATGCTGTCTCAAGCGGTCTTGATGCTGTTGAGGTCGAATTACGCGGTCATGTAACCACTGGCCACAGCAAGAGACTGGCCGTACTTTCGATCATTACGGCTAAGACTATAGGGCTCTCTCCGAAGGACCTTATTGATATAGCTGCCTTTTCGATTCTCCACGACAACGCTCTCACCGAAGTAAATCAGGAAGAGAAGCAGTATCGTCAGTACAACGGCGGTCACGGATATTCTGAGACCGACTTCAATGTACGCCGCTGCATAATCGGTGAGAATAACGCAAAGCTTATCCCGTTCAGAACAAACTGCCGCGATGTTATAATGCTCCATCACGAGAACGCTGACGGATCCGGTCCTTTCGGAAGATCCGCAAGCAACACTCCGATCAAGGCACAGATCATACATCTCGCGGATGTTATAGATCATAAGTTTAATCTTAATGATATTTCCAAGAGTAATTACACTGAAATAATCGATTTTGTAAAGTCCAATGCTGACACCATGTTCTCGAGGGAAGTTGTCCAGGCATTTACAAAGGGCTTTAAAGCTAAGCATTTGCATCACATTTCCTTCGGAAGCATTGATACGACTATCAGAAAGGCTACCAAGACCTTTAATGATGAATATACGATTACTGAGGTTATGAACCTTGCAACCCTGTTTGCAAAGATAATCGACTACAAATCGTTCTACTCCTGTGTACACTCTCTCGGTGTTGCACAGAAGGCGATCCATATGGCCGACTACTACAAGTACCCTGTTGAGAAGGGTGTTCGTTTCTACCTTGCAGGTGCGCTTCACGATGTAGGAAAGCTCATGATCAAGAATGAGATTCTTCAGAAGCCGAGCAAACTTACAGATGCCGAGTATGAGCAGATGAGAAATCATGCATATTATACCCGCGAGATTCTGAGTAAGTTGAAGGGCTTCGATGATATCGTCGTTTGGGCTTCAAATCACCATGAAAAGCTCAACGGAACAGGTTATCCGCGCGGACTTACCGGAGATGTACTCAGTTCCGAAGAACGTCTCATGACATGCTGTGATATCTATCAGGCTCTGACCGAAGCCCGTCCTTATAAGGAAGGCTTCCCTCACTCCAAAGCCATGGAGATCATGCGTGATATGGTTATCAAGGGTGAGATTGATATGGATATCGTAAATGATATGAACTACGAGATGACCATTAACCGTAAGGTAGACAGATCATCACCTACGTCAATTCTTTATTCATCTGAAGATGTTATCGTTAAAACCGATGAAACAAATCATGTAATATAAAAAGCTTCGACTCTGCAAACATACAGAGCTCGAAGCTTTTTTACTACGACAGTCAATTATTTTGTAAATTTTACAACCTTTCTTATCAGGAAAATAAGTACGCATGCACCTATTACAGAACTGATCCATCCGCTTACATGAATACCAATGATTGCAAAAAGAAGTCTCCCCAGTATTCCTCCGATGATACCGATAATTATATTCCATATAGTACCACCCTCACTATGCATGATCAGTCCCGCAAGCCATCCGGTAATAGCGCCGGATATCAATACCAATAAAATCCATAAAACATTAACCATTGCAAAAGCTCCTAACATATTTTTTTCTCCTCTCACATTTAAATCTTATTTATTATTTATTTTATTATTTATTTTATTATTTATTTTATTCTTCAACTTCTTCTGTACCTGATTTTTCCGGTTCTTCCGTATTCACAGATCCTGCAGGTTCTGCATGTTCAACATGTTCTACAAGCTCCGCCTCTTCTTCCTGCTTATCAAGTCCTTTCTTCAGCAAAATCATACTTACTGCAAAAGCAATTCCGTATACTAAAAGCAGCGTTACTATCGTACCGGTATCATAGTCTGCCTTCGTATAAACATCTGTCCCATATACGATTTTTGTAGGTCTAAACGATCCGAAAACAGCGTTGGAAAATTTTTCTATTCCGTATACTATAATGCAGGCAAAAATATTCTTTGAATTAGCATAAACAGCAATAAACATTGCATAATATAAAAATAAACATATAATGCCTACTGCTAACCTTTTTACAGTATAATCAGGTATACGCATTAACATCGGCAGACTGCATATTAAAGCAGCTAGAAATAATGCGATATATATACTTTTTCTATTATTACCGCCGTATTCCTTTATTGCAGTGAATACTACAATTGCTAATGCAGCAAAAAATATCGCAGCGGAAAATTCCTGAAGCACTACATATGATAATGTTTTAATATCCTGAGCATAATTTTTTAACATCGTACTAAAAACCTTGAAGTCACCAATTGCCCGATATGCCGATACTACCCAAAATACCGCTAATCCGAGTATCGGAAGTCCGAATACAAAGATTCCTTTGATCAGACCTTTCAACCTAAAGCCTAGCGGTTTCTTATATATAAATCTGAACGCAATTAAAAGTGCAGCTGCAAGGACAACATATGTTATCGCATACAGAGTGATCAGATCGTATCCGCCATTCAAGCCCGAACGTACCATAAAAGGCTTGACCATTTTAATTAATATTTCGGGATATTTTATAAAACCAAGCAGCGGTTTATACGGATATCCCTTTGCAGTTCTTGATACTGCCCCAAAAACTGTTTCGAGCATGCAAAATGTCAGAACAGCCAAACCCATACTTAACAGCATAAATCGTTTTTTCTTTTCCATAGCCTCACTTTTTAACCTTTCATATTCATAGAAAATAGTGTAAAGTTTTCCTCAATCCGGGACAGTACGTCTTTATACTGATTGGATATGCTTTCCTGAGGTATAAAAAACGCGAGGCCTTTTGCAATCAAATAAAATTGCAAAATAGTCTCGCTGATTATTTATACTCCGGATTGAATAATCTCAATCGTACTGACGAAGATATAACCACTGTCTTGAATCACCATATACGATAATTCGCAACCATGTTAGCTACTCCCTAAATTGATGAGATAATATTAGCACAATCAAATTTAGTCTGTCAATATAATTCGTTAGTATAGATTATGCTATATCTTAACCATCCTTAAATATCTTTATGAAATATATATAGCAGCCATGCAGTTCTATTCCATTAATTCAATCATTCTTTCATGTGCAATATAAAATCTCATTAGTACGAAATAACTCATGCATGCTATAAAATCACATCAGTAAGAAATGATCTCATGCATGCTATAAAACACATCAGTAAGAAATAATTTCATGCATGCTATAAAATCACATTAATAAGAAATGATCTCATGTCCGTCTTCGGTAACAAGCACCTGAAGCTCCCACTGAGCTGACATTGAACCATCTTCCGTATATACCGTCCAATCATTGTCTGCATCTACAAATACTTCCGGTCCTCCGATATTTACCATCGGCTCTATTGTGAAGATCATTCCGGGAACCATAAGCATATCGGTTCCTCTCTTGGTACAATAACTAACCCACGGGTCTTCATGAAACTCTATTCCTACTCCATGTCCGCCGATCTCACGAACAACCGAATAACCATGTGCCGTTACATGATCATGAACTGCCTGACCCATATCCCCAAGGAATCCCCATGGCTTAACTTCTTCGAGTCCCTTGTAGCAGCTTTCACGAACAACCTCAACAAGTTTCTTATTTTCTTCGGATACATTTCCAAGCATAAACATTCTTGATGAATCCGAGAAATATCCGTCAAGAATTGTTGAACAATCGACATTTATTATATCGCCGTCTGCGAGGATTTCATCCTTGGACGGAATTCCATGGCATACAGCATCATTAATGGATGTGCAGACACTCTTCGGGAATCCCTGATAATTAAGAGGTGCAGGTATAGCACCGTACTTCTTGCAAACCTCGTTGATGATATCGTTGATATCCTCTGTGCTCATTCCAATGCAGATCTTATCAGCCACAACATCCAGGCACTCAATATTAACCTTGGCACTCTCGCGGATCTTCTGTATCTGCTCTGCATTCTTGATAATATTCCTTGTCGGAACTATATGTCCCTGATTTTTGATAGTTTCAATCTTCCTATCAAACTCCTCATGACATACCTTATACTTCTTACCGCTTCCGCACCAGCACGGATCATTTCTTCCAATCTTCTTAGCCACTATGCTCTTCTCCTCTTAATTGTGTCTGATATATAGCTACCATCTCCGATATACAACTGCCATATCCGATATACAGATATCATGTCCGATATACAGATATCATATCCGATATACAGCTACCTTCTCTGATATACAGTTATCATATCTGATATACAGCTTCCATCTCTGATATACAGCTACCATCTCTGATATACAGCTTCCATATCGATTGCCATTTTACAGACACTCTTTTTACTACCGGTGAAATCACCGACATATTAGTTTTATAAAGTAAATAAATAATGAGTGCGCAACACGCACCCATTATTATAATCACTTTATCCTTGCTTTGTAAAGCACAAGTTAGTTAAATCTAACCCGCCAAACTTTTTTCCATCCCGGCTAACCACTTCGGCTTTGAGGCGTTTCCGGTTAGCTTTTTGAGCCTATTCTTCCACTATTTTTTTCTATCCCAGCTAACCACTCCGGCTTTAATGCGTTTCCGGTTAGCTTTTTGAGCCTATTCTTCCACTATTTTTTTCTATTCCAGCTAACCACTTCGACTTTAAGGCGTTTCCGGTTAGCTTTTTGATGAACTTCTCGCACTATATTTCTCTATTTCGGCTAACCATTTTAGCTTTAAAGTATCTATGGTTAGCTGGCGAAGTAAGACAGCCGGAATAATAACACTCATCTGACCTATGACCGTATAAAAAGGCGGTTAAAATATTATTAGCCCGCCACTACGGAGTCGATAAAACGGGGCTCCGCAAAGATGAAATGTTCATCTCATACGGCAGCCCCGCTATCTTCGAAAATAATATTGTCACATAATCATGCCTCTCGGATTCGATCAAAGGATAACGCCTCTCGAATCCTGAAGACAATGTCCTTCTTCTTCACTGAATTTCTTGGACAAATAAGCTTCACGTCCGGCCTGTATAGCGTGGCGGAACGCACTCGCCATCATCGGAAGGTTGTTTGCACTTGCAAGAGCAGTATTTGCCATTACCGCGTCGCAACCCATTTCCATCGCCTCGCATGCCTGTGACGGACGTGCGATTCCCGCATCAACAATGATCGGCAGATTAATCTCATTTATCAGCTGCTCTATAAAGTCACGAGTCGCAAGTCCCTTGTTGGAACCGCTCGGTGACGCAAGCGGCATGATTGCGGCAGCCCCGGCAGCTTCAAGCTGTCGTCCGGCCTTAAGATCCGGATAAATGTACGGCAATACGATGAACCCTTCTGCAGCAAGTCTTTCGGTAGCATTTACCGTCTCCGGATTATTCGGAAGAAGATATGTAGTATCCTCTAATATTTCAATCTTTATAAAATTTCCCAGGCCACGTGACTGAGCCAAATGAGCCATCGTCACTGCTTCCTGGGCACTCCTGGCGCCGAGTGTATTCGGCAGAATTCTGATATTGTCCGGAATAAACTTGATTCCGTTATCTATATCATCCAGTGTATCTATCGCTACGGAAATCATCTCGGTTCCGGCGTATTCAACCGCAGAATTGATGAGTTCCGGCGTATATCTGGAAGTCTTTCCTGAGCCAAGAATGAATCTGGAAGTAAAGCTCACTCCCCCGATTACCAGCTCGTCATTCATTTTCTTATCCTCTGTATTTCAAATTATCTTTAATCAGATGAGAACGCCATAGCCAAATCATCAAGCAGCTACGATCTTATATCTTTTCAATCGCCACATCTGCTTGGCAAGCGAAATTTTTCACATCTGTCATTTCGAGATGTAATATTACCGCTATCATCTCTTTTAGGCAAGTATTATTTTCAGTCGTTTAATGTTCCTTAACTGTGAGAGTAAACTTCACTTCCTTGCTTCTGTTTCCTTCGCTGTCTCTAACGCTGTAGATCAGATTATAGGTTCCCGCACTGTTTGTATCAAACTCGCCTTCAAGGTCGATCCTATTGAAGAGTGAATTGCGGTCATCGTTATCATCCTCAACTTCATCGATCACAGACATCGGATCGAAGTCTTCACCAACATTGATCGACTTGCTGTCACTTGTAAGTGTGATATAAGGAAATGTAACCTCCTCAGTAGTTGCTTCTGTCGTTGCCTCAATTGTCACCTCGGTAGTACTCTTGTTTGCAACATCTATGTCATCACTTATGATATCATACATTTCATCGGTCATATCTACGTTCTTACGAGCAGGCTTATAACCTACTGTTCTGAATCTCTTTCCAAGGTTATAGCTGCTATCGTAAGCTGCATAAATAATCTGTGCACTGTGGCCGTCTTCCATTACGGCAATATCATATATACGTACATTCGCAGTAACATCACCATCTCTGTCGTCCGTAGCAGTAACTCCGGCAAGCAGAAGCGTCTTGTCCGAACCCTCTTCGTATGTGATCATTTCCGTCGGTACCGAAATGACCGGCGCCTTGGTATCACGCGTCATCCGAGAAAGTACGCAGAGTGCACCTGTTGCAAATGTAGTCAATATCAAAAGGATAGTAATCGCTTTCTTCATCTCAAACTCTCCTGGGTTCAACCGTTTATATTAGCCTTACATATATCCGAACTTCCGGCAGTTGCAATCACCTACTAACATACCGGGTATATAATTCCATTACACATCAACTCAATCATACATCGAAGATATGGCTTTCATTACATATCTGCTCAATCATACATCTAAGATATGCTTTACATTACATATCTGCTCAATCATACATCGAAGATATGCTTTACATTTCACATCAACTTGGCCGTACATCCACCTCGGACTACGATGTATAATACTTCGAGTATTTTCCGTAATATTTTCCGTAGTAGCTTCCATAATATCCGTTTGCACTGTTCTTCTGAACCTTGTTGAGAATAACTCCGAGTATTTTCGCATTTGCTTTCTCAAGACGTCCCTTAACATCCTGTGCAAATCTGTAACTGATGTTGTTCTGCGCAATTACCAGAACCATACCATCGCAGTGCTGCGAAACAACAGCCGCATCGGTAACACTTCCGATAGGCGGAGTATCTATGATTATATAATCAAACTTCTCTTTCAGACCTTTGATGGTATCCTCAAATGCATCATCACCCAGAAGCTCCGACGGATTCGGCGGAACCTGTCCTGCAGTCATGATGTAGAGTCCTTCAAAATTCGTGGAATATAAAACCTCATCAAGTTCCTTTGCTCCCGATAATAAATGTGAGAGTCCATAAGCGGCACCCATAATACGGTATCTACCGACAGTAACAGACTTCCTCATATCAGCATCTATAAACAGCACCTTCTTATCAGCTTCCGCAAGCTGAATACACAGATTAAGTGCTATACTGGTCTTACCCTCATTCGGAATGCAGGAGGTAAGGCCGATGACCTTGATATCCTTGCCGCAGAACTGAAGATTGGTTCTGAGCTCTTTATATGCTTCCTCAGACAGATTGCTGAGTTTTCTTGCATTTGCAATAGTTATCTTCTGCATATCATTTCTCCTAACAATACCTTCTCTTATCTTGACGATTTCTTCTTACGCATTGCCCTTCTTACGCTTTTTCTTCTTTACGACGGTTGAATCCTCAAGTTCGTCATAAGGAATAATACCAAGCACTGAAAGATCAAGATATTTAGCTATATCATCCTGAGTTTTGATAGTATCATCCATGATCATATTTATGATAAGAACTGCTGCGGCGATTATGAAGCCGAGCATAGCTCCGATCAACGCATTCTTCTTTGCATTTGGGCTTGAAGGTCTGTCAGGAAGGTTTGCCTCGTAAACTACATTTACAGCATCGATATCCATGACATTCTTGATATGCTCCGCACCTGCGCGTCTTACTGCATTTGCAATATCCTGTGCACGCGTAGGATTAGTATCCGTAACCTTTATCTTAAGCACACGGGTATTTGTGGAGGTTTCAATGGTTACCATACTGCTTATAGTATCCGGAGTAACATCCGACATTTCCGGATAGGTATTCTGTAGATTCAGATCGGCGATAACCCTGTTCATAACCGTACGGCTCTTGAGCAGCTCCGCATAGTCATTGGTAAGCTTGGAACCTACATCCAGGTCACTTCCCGTAAGAGTATCATTCTCTTTCTGCGCAGCTGAGTTCAGGACATATATACCAGTAACCGACTCAAACTTCTTGCTCAAAAGTTCTGAGCTTACATAGTACATGAGAAAGCCTCCCGTAAACATTGCAAGCAGCAGAATATGAATATTCGCAAGCAGCATCCTGAAGAGCTGCAGTAAATCTATTTCAATATTATCTGACTTCTCCATGTTGCCTCCATAATACATTAATACATTTTTGAGCCCCGTTAGGAGCATCAACCCCATCTCATTCGGAAGGTTTATTTACCGTTTGTCGCACTGCTGCATTTTTATGCGCAGCACTTTATCTATCAAATATCATGCCCTTAGTGCGGCCTTCATACCTTCATGACATCATGCCTTGATGACATCATACCTTCATGACATCACGCCTTGATGACATCATACCTTCATGACATCACGCCTTGATGACATCACACCTTGATGACATCATACATTCATGACATCATACCTTCATGACATCATACCTTCATGACATCACGCCTTGATGACATCATTCCTTCATGACATCATGCCTTCATGACATCACGGCAGTTCGTCCTTCACGATCATCCGAGGATTGTATATAAATATCTCGTCCGCATAGCTTTCAGAGCACTTCTTATAAATGTACTCCGCCGCAGCTCCGAGATTCGGAGTCCGCCACTTTGAATCCCGGTGTGCATCTGTTGCCACAAAATCGATAAGCCTGTTCTTCAGAAGCTTCTTTGCAAAGCTCTTTATCCCAAAGCCGTCCTCACCGATTATCGTGGATGCATTTACCTGGATCAAAGCGCCTTCATCCTTTATAAGAGATACCTTCTCCAGATTACCTCTTAATGCGTCAAACCTTTCAATATGCGCAAGGATCGGAATATATCCCGCTCCCTGAGCCTCTCCGACAGCCGTCTCGATATAACTGAATTCCACATTTGTATGAAACTCAAGAAGTATATAACGGCTCTTTGCCATAGATATTACATGCCCTTCACGCATTTCTTCCGGTGTGGTTCCTTTATGATAGAAGATCTCACTCCCCAGCCAGAACTTCATATCAGGATGTCCTTCCCGCTTCACAAGTTCCCGGAATTCCTCATAACGTTCCTTCAGATCCCGAGGCCCCATTTTAAATGCTTTGGGGTTGTAATGCGGAGTAAGGATTACATTTCTCACGCCCTGATTATACGCATCATCAAGCATGCGGAGCGTCATCTCAGGGGATTTCGAACCGTCGTCAACGCCGTACAAATAGTGACAATGTATATCAAAATACCCTTTACTCATTGACTAATGCCTTTTCTTCTTTCTTGCAATGCCCCTTCTGAGCGTTGAAACAACAAGAAGCGAAATGATCGAGAGTACCAGGAAGACACCTGCCCAGATGAAGAGCTGTCCAAATATACTCTCTATATATGTTACGATAAAATGATTGAAATAATTAGGCGAAATCTGCAGATTTTTGTAGAATCCGTTCATATATGCAACGAAAGGAGCCACAAAAGTCATAAGCGCAGCCCCACTTAATGAGTATACCACATACCGAAGACCTCTGTGAAGGTAAGAATGCAATTTCACACAGAGAAATGCGTTCACCAGAGCGAAAATCGCAGCCGCGATTATCACGTAAATGAAATAGCTTCTCAGCAGGTTTGAAAGCCTCGGCAGATAATTAAGTCCCGGAAGCTTTACCCTGTCCTTATAAATGTTGCAGATTGCCTTTACATATTCATCAACGGCCTTATCTTCTGCAGTCGGATCTATTCCCTGTTCGCGGAGAAATGCGTCAACATTTTCCTTCAAAGACGCATAGATCTTAGACGTGTCGACTTCATAGGAGTTATCATCAAATGCATTCATGACATAACTCTTCACGTCTTCTCTGATGGTATCTTCCGTAAAAACGCCATCAAGAACCGACACATCCACACCGGTCGGCATGGTATAGTCTACGGCCGCATTATATACATTTTCGCTGAGCATCCTAAGATAATCCGAATCTATCTTTGAAACCACATATTTCTTTGACAGGCTATGGTTTGCCACGGAGAAAACAGCAACCACAACCAGTGTAAGTGACAGAAGGAAGGAAAAGATAAAGGACGCCAGATTCTTCGTTGACGAAGGAGCAGAATTTCTTCTGCTTTTTCTAGTAGTCTTCTTCATACGTCCTCCACTTTACATCATATCCCGATATACGCTTAGCGAGTACCGTAAGTCTGTCTGTTTTACGACCTGCCGAAAACTCGAACGGCCAGCAGGTATACATTACGAGTATCTCTTCCTCGTTCAGAAGATTGTCGAGAATGTACTTCTGTAATTCTTTCTCATCAAGGATCTTAACTTCAGTAACCTGATATTCGTAATTGCAATAGTTTGTATTGATCTTAACTATATTATCTTTGTGAATATCCTTGAGCGGAAGGAAGAAGGAATTGTTATGTCCCGCAAGTACTATCATCCTTCCGAATCCCGGAAGAAAGCTTCCGAGATACTGGCCTATACCACATCTCAGAATATCGGCACTGTCGCCCCAGTAAACCGGAACATCAAGTCCGATATCATCACAAATAAGCTGAGCATAATGGGAACCCGAAAGCGGAAAATCAATATTCTCAATTCGAATATACGGTTCCGGCTTTTCTTCATCCTCATAAAGAGGAACGGGATTTTCCACAGCGGCATTAGGATCAAAGATCGCATCTCTGACCACTGCCTGTTCCTCCATTGGAGCCTCAGCTCCGAGAAGAACTACCGCATCCCTTGCCATTTCCCAATATGGCTTCAGCCCTATATACAGAAAGATATATCCTATTACACTAAAAATTACTGGCATAAAAATATATGCCAGTAATTTTATAATCCTTGATTTATTCATTTAGATTACCTGGATTTACGGCTATCCTTTCGGATCATAAATACACCAAATGCAAATACAAAGATAACTGCTGCGATCACACCAAGAGTAGCTGTGAAATCAACACCTGTCTGGTTAACAGCTGCCTTTGTTGAAGCTGCTTCAGTCTTATCACCCTTCTCTGTTGTGATAGTTACTGTAGCATATCCTGTAGATGTGTCAACACTTACTGTCATGCCATACTTCTGTGAAGTTGCATTTACAGTCTGAAGAATTTCAGGAAGTGCAGCCTTAAGATCTGATCTTGTTGTGCATCCGTTCTTCTCAATGATACCAACAACAGCATCGATTGTTGTGCTCAGATCGTTACATGCATCAGCTGAAAGATCAACCTGCATAAGAGCATTGGTTGCTTCTGCGATATACTGATTGGCAATGTTGCCACCGTCTGTAGGACTTGTTGAAAGAACTGATGCCCAGCTGTTAACAACTCCCGAGAACTTATCAAGCAGTGCCTGCTCATCAGAGTTTACTCCACTTGCCGCGAATACTGTTACAGCGGAACTAAATACAAGTACAAGTGAGAGCACAAGCGCAAAAAATCTCTTTTTCATAATTCAATACATCTCCCTCTACCAACAAATTTTAAAACACATACCATAACAATATACTGTGATTATAGTCACATTCTTGAGCAATGTCAATAACGGGTTGTTTAAATTACACAAAAACCTCTATTTTTTTTATTTAAAACCAACAATACTCTTTTTACATGTAGCTTTGTGCAACTTATACAAGCCCAAAATCACCTACATCTATAGTTATATCACAATTCTTGAGTGCACTCAATAAACAGATGTAAACAATTTGTTAACATTATGCTTGTGGTCAAAGTTTTTGTCATGTATACAACGTTTTTGTCAAAAATCGAACCTTAAAATTCAAGGGTGGCGGGATTTTATCTTTTGGAGAAGGGGGATTTTCATTTTGGATTACTAACTATTTTTCGTTTCCGGCCTTTCTGTTAGTAATTCTAGTTCTTGATCGGGCTTCTGTTCTTTCTGTTTACTAACAATTTCTCTTTATCGGCCTTTTTGTTAGTATTTCTAGTTCTTGATCAGGCCTCTGTTTTTTCTGTTTACTAACAATTTCTCTTTATCGGCCTTTTTGTTAGTATTTCTAGTTTTTGATCGGGCTTCTGTTCTTTCTGTTTACTAACAATTTCTCTTTATCGGCCTTTT
>CAMJHQ010000038.1 GCA_946405625.1 uncultured Lachnospiraceae bacterium
AAAAGGGCTGTATCTCATGACTAAAGTCACGAGTGTTAGCCCTAAGATTATAAATAACAGCAGGCTTGGGTTGAAACTCAAGCACTGCTGCATTTTTTTAAAACATAGCTGCTATTCTATTGTTGGTAAATCATCGGTTTATTTTTGATGCTTTAATAAATATCATTATAGCTCCGACGAACATCAGTCCTGCCATTATGAATAATAAAACTCCGAGTCCGCTTTGCTGGTTGGTTTCTCTGTCTACATATGCGTTGTCAGGGTTTTGTGGGTCATAATGGATTTCCATAATATCACCCTCTTCAAACATATTTCTATGTCCCGGATTTGTAACCTTGTGGCGATAGGTTTTTGAGTTTACCGTATACTCCACTACGGGATAGAAGGTTGTTCTTCTGGTTACGTTTCCTTTTTTGTTACTTGATATTATTTCTACGATCACACCCTTTGTGGTTTCGGTACATTCTTTCTTACTCGTTCGAGCGCTGAATGACATTAATATACCCAATAAGACTAAAATAATTCCGAAGATCAAAAAACCGATTCCGAGTTTGTTAATACTACGCGGATCAGTCGTATTATTATATCTGTATCCGTATCTCATAATATGCCCTCCATATATTTGTAACATGCTCTTTTATTTGTAAGAGTCAAAAGTGACTTTTGACACTTATATCACTTTATACGTTCTTCAACCCAGTCCGTAATTGTACCACCCGTTATCTCATAACCATATTCGGTATATATGTGCATATTCTCGTCAACATAGATTGCATATAAAAAAGCACCATATTTATTGTAGACTTCAATAGTATATTTAAAAGGAATATCGGCAGTTGCTTCCTTTGAGAATTCTATATTTTCAAGTGCACTTGACAGCTCTTTTATATCAGTTTCAGTCAGCTCAAGTTCAAGTACTTTATCAAAATTGGTCTCTGCTTTTTCGTCAAAACGACCGGAAGTACCTTCTGACATAAATTTAAAATAGTTATCTGAAGGCTGCCTTCCGCAGACTTTCGAAATTGACATATCATAGGATTCTGTAACCGATTTGAGCCAATCCTTTAATTTATCGGAACTGTATGATCGTCCGGTACTATCGGTAATGAAATAATTCGCTCCGACAGCAAATGTATCGATCAGCTCATCGTCTTTCCCATACAGTTCGAGGTTATACCATTCATGGCTTCCCGATCTTTTATCATAAAGAGAAAGATTGCTCTGTAATTCGATAAAAGAACTTACCTGTTCGGAAGTTAATGTATACTCTAATTCATCCTCATACAGATCATCAGAAATATCAACTATTTTTATAGATGTTATTTCGGAAAAGCGGTCGATCGATCCACTGTTCACATCGGTCGTTTCTTCTTCAGTAACTTGTGCCGCTGTTGTTTCTATCTCGGTTACTTGTGCTTCAGTGGATGCGTTATTTACGTTAGAATCATCGGTTGTCGAATTGCATCCAGTGAAGAGGAGCATACAACAAGCGGATATCAATATTCCTTTATGCATAGATTTCATCATTGTTTTTCTCCATAAAAAAATAATATTGATTTAAATACCATATTATCAAAATGATAATATCACGAAGCCTGGATAAAGTCAACATTTTTCGCAAGAACCTATTATAAGGTTTTCGAAAACTCCTTTCGGGATTTTGAAATCTGTTATGTGGTTCAGAATGATTTTTTTCGGAAATCTGAATAGATTGAATATAGCAGTAAAGAATGATATATTATTAATTCGTTATGAAAAGTGTGACAAATGTGAATAAGAAAGTAAATGATAAAATGAGTGAGATAGATAGGAACAGTTTTGACAAAACAGAAATGAAGGCGAACAAAAACAGCTTCTTCAAAAATCCTGTGGTTGTTACAATAGGGGCTATGATTTCATGTCTTCTGTGGGGAAGCGCTTATCCGATGATAAAGCTTGGTTATAAGGAATTTGCAATCAGTTCGGAAATGATGTCTTCACAGATTCTTTTTGCGGGAATACGATTTACACTTGCGGGAATTCTGGCTGTTTTACTGGGATGCATAATTCAGAGAAAGGTTCTTCTTCCGAAGAAGGGCAGCATAACGATGATCCTGAAGCTTTCGATGTTTCAGACAGTCGGACAGTATTTCTTCTTCTATGTCGGACTTGCGCATACTACAGGAGTCCGAGCATCCATAGTTCAGGGAACGAATGTATTTGTCGTTCTGGTTGTAGCGAGCTTTATATTCAGACAGGAGAAGCTGTCATTCGGAAAGACCTTTGGATGTCTGATAGGTTTTCTGGGAGTTGTGCTTGTCAATTTATCTGACGGAGGCCTCGGAACAGGAAATATAATACAGGGAGATCTCTTTGTTTTTCTGTCTACGGTTGCATATGCATTTTCTTCGGTGCTGCTAAAGGAATATACAAAAAAAGAAGATCCGGTAGTCCTCAGCGGATACCAGTTTATAGTCGGAGGTCTGATAATGACACTTACCGGATTTCTGATGGGAGGACGATTTGCGACAGTGACTATGCGTGGTGTATTAGATCTAATCTATCTGGCATTTCTGTCTGCCGTAGCATACTCGATATGGGGTATTTTGATGAAACATAATCCTGTATCGCGTGTTTCTGTATATGGTTTTTTATCACCGATCTTCGGAGTTATCTCATCTATTATACTTCTGAATGAAGGTGCAGGTTTCGGAATGATTCACCTGATAGCATTGATACTTGTATGTGTCGGAATCGTAGTAGTTAACAGAGATAAGAATTCGTTTTCATCAGATCGAACAAATATTCTGGAAGACAAAAAATCTTAAAATTCATACTTGACCCGGCCGTTTGGGCCGGGTTTATTATTTCTCCACAACGTAACTTGAGATGATGAAGGAGGAATGATAATGAGAGATCTGAGTATGATGACCTGGAAGGAAATCAAGGAGATTGATAAAGGAAAGAGTATAGTCTTTGCGGTTATGGCGCCGATAGAAGAGCATGGATGGCATCTGCCGATTTCAACAGATCTGCTGGAAGGCGAGTATTGGAGTAGAAATGCAGCAAAGATCGTGGAGCGGAAACTAAATACGGAATGTTGCTATCTTCCGACATTTCCTATCGCAGCAGCATCCGTAAATGAATTCTACGGTTCGATACATTTCAGTATGAAAACAACCTATGAGGTAGCATACGGAATAATGGAAAGTCTGTGTTGCATGGGCTTTAGGCATGTTATACTTATAGCATCTCATGCCGATCCCGATCACCAGATTGCGGTGGAAAAAGCAGTGAGAAAGATTAACAGGAAGTACGGTATTTCGGCACTTGCACCTATGGGACAGATATTTATGGGAGAAGGTGTTAAGTCTTCGAAGGAATTGGAATCCTTTGAGACGGAGCATGCGGATGATTTCCATGCAGGGTGGATTGAAACATCAAGTCTGCTTGCAATGGATGAAAGTTATGTAAGAGAAGGATATAAGACTCTTCCGGATTCGAAGATATCGGACAGAGATATGATATCGAAGAAGAAACAGTTAAAGGCTATGGGAAAGTACGGCTATCTCGGATGCCCGAGACTGGCATCAAAAGAGTTGGGTGATGAGTTGAACAGAAACTGCAGTGAGTCGATTGCTGATGCGGTAATTCGGTTTTATAAAAGAGACGGATATCAGAAATATACGGATTATTTCCTGTATAAGATACTTCCGTTACATCTAGGATTTATGGGAGCATTTGGGAAAGTAAGAAGAAAGAAGGTGACGGGATAATGTATACCAGCGGACAGTTTGCAATGATCGGTAATGTCGGAAGAAAAGCAATTCGTTTATATAGAGAAGAGGGACTGCTGGTTCCGGCTAAAATAAATGAAGAGAACGGATATTACTATTATGATGAGTCGCAGCTTTCAAGGCTGGAAACAATTAAACGTCTCAGAAGTGTAGGGCTTTCTTTGTTTGAGATAAAGCAGATCCTGAACGGAGAAGTCAGTGAGAAGGACATTCTTTCAAGCAAGATCAAGGAGACCGGTGACCTTCTGAAAGATATGAAGAATATGGCTTTCGATACGAAGTCCGATACGGAGAATAACCTAAAAGAAGAGCCTGATATCAGACCTTTTGAAAGATGTGTATGCCTATATACAGATGAAAATGTTGACCTCGAAAAACTCGGAGTTTCTGTCGGTAAGCTTTACGAAACGGCGGCAGGTAAGGGTATCAGTCCGTCAGGAAGTCATTTTGTAATATATGACGGCATAAAGGATGAAGCAAAGTTTTCTATGAAGACATGCCTTCCCGTCACGGGTTATAAGGGTGACGAAACCATAGAGGTTTTCGAAGGTAGATGTATTCATATAAACTTTAAGAGAGGCTTCTCAAAAGTGGCTGAGGCTCATAAAATAATTAACTGCTATGCTGCCGAACATTTAATTAAATTATCTGACCGTGTTTATGAAGTATATAATAAAGATATGTCTGTAGATGTATATTATGTGCTATAGCATATAGAAGGGGGCGGGCTTGATCTATAAGAAATCAAGCTTCGCCCTCTTGGTATATTTTGATAGTTAATATATTATTTTTTTGTTCCGAATTTTGAGATGATGATCACTGCGATAAAGGAGAGCAGCTGTGCGATCAATACACGTACGATCATCATTTCATCTGTTCCGCTCTCTGTGGTTATATGAAGCAGATTTGTAGCTATACAATTGTTGAAGAAATGGTCTGCCATACATGCATACAGGCTGCCTGTCATCTTGTACAGAAGTCCCCATTTGATGCCCATCATTCCGGCGAGGATGATATATCCGACGCTGAGTCCTATAAATGCACCGACAGCGATATCGCCATCAATCAGGTTGTGAAGAGGTGTTACTATATGCCATACTCCGAACAGGAATGCCTGGAAGAGAAGTGCGAATTTCGGAGAATGATCAATAGAGATGATCTTGTTAAAGAGTCCACGGAAGGTGCCTTCTTCCATGATCACATTTATGATATTGAAGAAGATGCACATAAGGATAAATCCGATTCCGGTATGCACTTCAGCTTCTCCGGTAAGGGAGAATCCGGTTGTGAAAATACCGAAACTTACTTCATGTCCTCCGTTCTTCAGTATGATAATTTCGATTCCGTAAGCAATGATAAAGGAGATTATAGCAAGAAGAAAACCGAGTCCGATGCTTTTTGCACCGTAGCTTCCGAATAATACCTTCTTAAAACCGATATCTTCACTCTTCATATTCAGAAGCTTCAAAACAACTATGATCATCACTATTCCGAAAACCTTGTTTATGAAGTTCTCTCCGAGTATAGTTTCGTCCATTCTGAGGAAGATTGCTTCAAATCCGTGAACCAGTATTAGTATTGCAAATATTATTAAACAGGACTTTACTGTATTTTTCTTAATTCTTTCTGCCATTTCTTTGACCCCTTTGTTGTGCGTAATTTAATTAATCATCGTATCATCTGTGTCCGGGATTATAATACATGATTATGACAGCGAGTTCTTTACTTGAATCTTCTGTATTTCTAAACTGATTCTAAATTCTGAATGATCAATTCTTTTGTCTCGATTTTCTTTACCGATCAACATTTAAAAAAAATCATGATACATTATAATTAATCTTTCGGCCGTAATCCTTTCGGCACTCGGAATACTGACGCCGATAACCGGAGCACTTTGGCACAACTGCGGCTCGGTATTCGTAGTAATAAACGCAGCATTGTTGTTAAGATATAAAGACCAATAAATGTATAAATATTATAAAAGGCTGACTGTCGGATAGGATAGGCAGCCTTTTTTATATAAACCGAATATCGTTCTTTTTATTCTTGACATTTCTGATCTGAATGTGCTATTTATATATTAACAGAACAATATTCGGTTTATGGAGGTATGTGCTATGTCAGGTAAGAATGTGAGTTTTCCGGTCGGCTATTTCCCATTTCATGAGGATGAGGGACTGAATTTTCAGATGAATAGATTCTATACGTACGGAGCTTTTACGTATGATGAGATGATGGATATCGGTAAGCAGATTGATAGTTTTAAAAAATGGATTTCTGTTTTTATCGCAGAGGGTAAACAGGCAGAGAAGAAGGGAGAGACGCTTAAGGCTGCAATATGCTACCGTGCGGCACAGTTTTATACTTTGAGCGGTGAGAAAGATTCGAAGGGCAGAAGTCTTAAGCTTGTACTCTATGACAAATGCGTGAAACTATTTGATTCATATTTTTTTAGGACTTATCCGAGCCTTAAGGTTGTCAGAATTCCGTTTAATGATTATGAGCTCCCGGTATACTATTCGGTATGTGAAGATGCAAAGGGGACTATTGTTATCCACGGAGGATATGACAGTATTTGTCAGGACTTTCTGATGATGGTTCCGTATTTATCGGAGAAACATTTTAATGTCTATTTCTTTGAAGGACCGGGACAGGGTGAGGTTTTGATGCATCATGATGCTAGAATGACAACGGAGTGGGAACACTGTACAAGCGCGGTGCTTGACCACTTCGGCTTAAGTGACGTTACGCTGATAGGTATTTCGCTTGGCGGATATCTTGCAACAAGAGCTGCGGCATATGAGAAGAGAATATCCCGTCTCGTAATGTATGACTTGATATATGATTTCTACGGTGCGATACTTAACAAGATGGGCAGCTTCGGAAAGTTCTTCGATTATCTGACACGTCATCCGAAGAATATATTCTGGAAATCTCTGAATAAGAAGTTTTATAAGAAGTATTTCACTAAGTGGCTTCTGCTTCAGGGCTATGCAATATATGAAAATATTTCCACACCATGTGAATACTTTAATCACATAAGAAAGTATAATACACGGGATATTTCCAAGAGGATAACGCAGGATACTTTGGTGCTTGCAGGTGCGGCTGATATCTATACAGTATTTTATCAGAACCAGCTTGATGCACTTGTAAATGCAAGGAGTGTAACCGGAAGGCTGTTTACAGCTGAGGAAAATGCGGATCACCATTGTCAGGTAGGAAATATGGGGCTGCTGCTTGATACAATTACCGATTGGATAGAGGAGAAGAAATAATGGCAAGGAAAGCAGTGCTGACAGGCGGAAAAAGAGATGAAATAATAGATATAGCTATGAAGCTCTTTTTTGAGAACGGATATGAAGCAACGTCAGTCAGAATGATAATGAATGAAGTCGGCGGAGAGATAGGCATGTTCTATCACTATTTTAAGTCCAAGGATATGCTCTTTGATCAGGTTGTTGAAAGCTTCTTTAAGAAATACCGAGAGAAATTCGAGGCTATGCTTATTTCCTGTGAAAATAAAGAAGCTTTTGTAAAGACATTTTTACCGCTATATGAGAAATCTATGGGAGAGTTCGGACAGCTGAAAGGAAATATGCATTGGTCTGTACAGATAGCAATGCATGAAAGAACACTTATGGAATTAAAGCCGATCCTTGCATCGGTACTTAAGAAGTGGAATGTGAAGAGTGATACTCCGATTGAGATAATTGCCGGACAGCTTCTATATGGAATCTCTGCAACGATTCATTCTGAGGCTTATGAAAAAATGAGTGCAACAAAAAGGAAGAAATGTATTTCGAATTATATAGATAAAATAATTGAGGAATGATCATGAGAATATTTGCACTTGAATTGAATAATGATATCAAGGGAATAGAGGAAAGAAAAAAATATATAGAGGGATTGATCAGTAAGCTTGATAGGCCTGAATTGGTAGTTCTTCCGGAACTTGCTCTCTGCAGTTATATGGCAAGCCGTAAGATATGGAATTATGCGGATGATAAAGGAAAAGATACGGCGGCATGGGCTGTGGAAATGGCACAGAAGTATTCAACATACATCGGTGTCGGATACCTGGATAAGGAAGGCGATGATTATTATAATCGCTATATGATTGCAGGTCCTGAAGGAATGTGTGGATATGTTACGAAATCAGAAGGTGAAGCAGCAGTATTTAAGAGAGGCAGATTCAAAAGTACGATACAAACGCCATTCGGAATAGTTGGTGTAGGTATATGCTATGATTCAAGAAGAAGGTTTTTTTATGAAAGTGTGAAGAATGAAAGGCTGTCTCTTATTCTATTTCCTCATGGAGCACCGGCAGATCCAATGAAACCGGAACAGGAACAAGATGAAAATGATACAAGATGTATGAAATATGTCGAAGCATTTGGTGTGCCGGTTGTATATGTAAATAGTGTGGGTAAACTTGAGCATATGCCGGGAACGATGGGCATGCTTATGAAAATGGCTAAGTTCAGAATGAATGGCCATAGTAAAATATATGCAAGATACTCAACCGAAATCCCTTCTGATATTCCGGAAGTTGTTGCTTCGGATGTAGAAGTCAGCCCTAATAAATTTAAGAAAGATATCCGTTTCTATGGAGATGATATACTAAATACTAATTGGTTATTCAAGAAATTAGTTCTTGGACCGGATACGCGAAAAGGTATTCGTAAATATGAGGAAGGAGTTGGTCGTAGAAAGAAAGATACTGTGGCCAAGATCTTTGTCATGATACCCGCTATTTCTCTGATAGCCAATTATGCAATTCAAATTGGTATAAATAAATACCGAAACTATTTACTTACAAGGGATGATCTGTATTGGATCTTATGGGATACACATTATACATTGTTTTGGTTCAATATTTTTCCGGGGATATTATTATCAATTATCGGAATAGTCAAAGCGAAATTTTCAAAAGTAACCAGATATGAAATTATAGGAATAATAGAAGTGATACTGGTGATACTTGTAGTATGTAAATTATACTATTATTATAACTTGTAAAACTGATACTGATTATCATATTCCATGTTGACCTTCCCCTTACGGCAAAGTTTATACTCGGTTTGACAAGCTCAGTATGAGACATGTCAGAAAGTAATCCGAGAAATATGCTAAGTCGTTTTGGAGGTAATTATGGATCAGAAACAGATTAAAAAAATGGAAGACGCCATTGCAGCGGACTATAGGAACATGGTTGGAATGGTAATCGTAAAAGACGGAGAAACAATTTATGAGAATTACTATAACGGATGCAATGATAAGTCTCGTATACATGTTTTCTCTGTTACAAAAAGTATAGTATCGATACTTATCGGAATAGCACTTGATAAGGGGTTAATCAAAAGTGTAGACGATAAGGTTCTGGAATATTTTCCGGATTATGTTGTAAAAAGAGGAGAAAAGACTCTTCCGAATATCAGGATCAGAGATATACTTACAATGACGGTCCCTTATAAGTATAAGTTTAATCCGTATACTAAGTATTTTACGAGTATGGACTGGGTGAAGTTTTCTCTTGATAAGATGGGAGGACGAGGAACGATAGGTGAGTTCAGATATGCGCCGATCATAGGACCGGATGTTCTGTCCGGGATTCTTGCGAAGGCAACCGGACAGTCGGTGCTGGAGTTTGCAAAAGAAAATCTGTTTGAACCTTTAGACATAAACATCGAGAAGAATATAACATTTGATAGTAAGGAAGAGCAGATGAAGTTCTATAAGTCGACAGATATGAACGGATGGGTTGCTGATCCACAGGGCGTTAATACTGCCGGATGGGGTCTTACCATATCGCCTGTGGATATGGCGAAGATAGGACAGCTGTTCCTGAATAAAGGCAAGTGGAATGATAAACAGATTGTCTCAGAAAGATGGGTACGGGAAAGTACAACAGAACACAGCAGATGGAAAAAGCTGGATCTTCCATACGGATATCTGTGGTGGATCGGAGAAAAGAGCGGGTATGCAGCTATGGGAGACGGTGGAAATATCATATATGTAAATCCCGAAAAAAACCTGGTGGTTGCGATCACATCACTTTTCTATCCGAGAGCAAAGGACAGGATAGAGTTTATCGAGAAGTTTGTTTTGCCATATAATGATTAGTGCTTGAATTATTTGAACGAATATAAGCAATCCCCTACCTCTAAGTTTATGAGTTGTAGGCTGGGGTGTAGGATGCATCAGATTATATGAGTTATGAGAAAAACATTTCGGAAGGATGAAGGATGTTATCAATTGGTGAGTTTTCAAATATATGCAAGGTTTCAACAAAGACGCTTAGGTATTATGCGGAGATTGGGCTGCTTGAACCGAGTGAGGTGAATCCGGAAAACGGATATCGTTACTATTCGATAGACCAGCTGGAGAAAATGCTTTTTATCAGCAGACTGAAATCATATTCATTTTCACTGGAAGAGATAAAGGGAATCCTTGAAGCTGATGCCGAGAAGAGTGACAGGCTTTATACCGCATTTCTTAGGAAGAAGCAGGAGATAGAAAAACAGGTAAACGATTACAGTCAGATTCTGAATCAGCTGGATACGGATCTTAATGCAATAGAACAGGGTGAATCGATAATGTCCTATATGGATGATATTGATGTGCGCCTTGTGGATGTTCCTGAGATGTGCCTTCTGTATGTTCGAAAATCAGTTCAGCAGGAAGACTTCCCTATGGAATACTCAAAGAGTTATGAGAAGCTGTTTAAGACTATTGCAACAACGCATCTTACTATGTGCGGGGCACCGATGGTTCTGTTCCATAGTGCGGAGTTTACACCGGCAGGACTTGATACGGAATTCGCAATCCCGGTAAAAGAATATGTAACAGGTACGAGGGATTTTGCTCCGGGCTTATGTCTTAAGACGGTTGTGAAGGGACCGTATTCAGACCTTACTTCTGTATATGCCAAGCAGACGGAGTGGGCGGAGAAAGAAGGCTATAAATGTAACGGCCCGCTTTTTGAAGTTTATGTTACAGACCCTTCTCAAGTATCAGATGAAAAAGATAACATCACGGAAGTTTACTACCCTGTCAAAAAATTATCTTGAAAATATTTTGTCCCCCAAAAACTTGAAAGTATTTTGACAGTTATGAATGTAAGAAGAATAAGAAACATAATATGATCAACGGTCAGACCGCCTATCTAATTCAGATGGGCGGTTTTACTTTATAAGAAAGTGTATTGAGAATCCGGTTAGGTGGAGTATTACTAAATTGATCACGAATAGTGATCATGTAAGAAATCTGTAAGAATTTTTAAGATTTGTGTAAAGATGTCCTCAAAAACAAATGATATAGTAAGCACATAAGATTGATAGCGCAGAACTGTCCGGTGATTATCTACCACAGGATTTGTCCCGCGGTAAACGATAAAGGAGAATATGAATATGAATACTATTCTAAGAACAGAAAAGCTCTGTAAGTCATTTTCAAATGCGGGACTTCAGCAGCATGTAATAAAAAATCTTGATCTGGAAATATATGAGAAAGACTTTACGGTAATAATGGGAGCGTCGGGTTCCGGAAAATCCACACTTCTTTATGCATTATCCGGTATGGATAAGCCGTCAATGGGGAAGGTTTATTTTTTGGAAGAGGATATTTCCGATTACAGTAACGATCAGCTGGCGAAGTTCAGAAGAGAGCACTGCGGATTCGTATTTCAGAGCATTTATCTGCTGGATAGCATGAATGTGTTTGATAACATTTTAACCGGAGCACTTCTGATTCAGAAGAACTCACCTGAACTTATAGCAAGGGTTAAAGAGCTTCTGAATAAGGTCGGAATAAGAGAGGAAATGTGGAAGAAATTTCCGAATCAGTTATCCGGCGGTGAGTGCCAGCGAGTGGGTATAGTCAGGGCTGCGATCAACGAACCTGAGATACTCTTTGCGGATGAGCCGACAGGAGCGCTTAATTCATCAGCGGGAACGGATGTTCTGGATGTATTTACGGAACTGAACCGTAGTGGACAGAGCATAGTAATGGTAACGCATGACCTCAGAACAGCGCTTCGCGGAAATCGCGTTATTTACTTAAAAGACGGAAATATAACAGGTGAATATAAAATGTCTGAGTTCGGTACTGATGATGAGAAGACAAGGAGAGAAGGGCTTCAGATATTTTTAAATGAGCAGGGATGGTAAATTTCACAATCGCAAGGTAATTGTAATTGTGCGGCGTTAAGATAGAAAGGCAGAAAGATGAAGATTATCAGATTATCAAAAGCCAAGATAAGAAAGAACAAAAAGGAATCTATTCTTCTTATAGTTCTTGTGGCAATCTGTATGGCGCTTATTACAGCATGTGCTTCTGCACTTATCGGAATCAGACAGATAACTCCGGAAATGGTAAAGCAGAGTGGATGTTTTAAGCATCAGGTGATCATAAATCAGGATATTTATAGCAGAAATTTTCTCGGATTTCTAAATGATGATGAGAGAGTCGAAGGATATGGATATCTGAATGTTGCAGAAGATATTAATTTCAATACACGCATAGGAGATACTGCAGGGGTGGATGTTTTAGAGCTGAGCTTTGTATCGATACAGGGCGAGAAAAGCTTTGAGAATTTCAATCCGACTTCATCCATTACATCGGAAGAGCAGGCTCTTATCGAACATCCGATATATCTTACAGGCGTGCTTAGTAAGCAGCTGGGAGTAAGTGATGGGGATGAGATTACATTTATAAAGAAGAACAGGGAATACACATTTACCGTAGCAGGTTCTTATGAGCCGGGAATATGGCCGCTGGGAAGTAAAGCGGTAATCTTAGAGGAAGATCTGAATTACCTTGAGCAGTATCTGGGCAGGTATGAAGTGGTCGGAATTAACCTTAAGGAAGGAACAGACTGTAAAGAGTTTTTTAAAGAATATAAGGATTATTGTCAGGATGCTTCAGTTCAGGATATAGCTAACGGATTTACAGAAGCTATATACGAAGATATTGAGGAAATGAACAGCACCAATATGTCACTTTTGTCAATGGTAGTTGGAATAATGGCCGGAATTACGGTTATAGCCATAATGGTAATGATAAGGCTCAGGATAGTGGGAGATATAAAGGACCAGATAGTGTCAATCGGTGTTCTCGGAGCTCTGGGATACAGTTCTAAGCATATAGCTCTTTCATATGTTTTCGAATATATGATCGTGAGTCTGGTCGGAGTCATATTGGGAATTATACCGGGAATAGGACTTGGGAGATTCCTGATAGCTCAGGCTGGAACATCAATATCCTACGGTGGGACATTTCATGTAGAAAAATATCCTGTCATCATATCAGCCATTGGAATAGTTCTGTTTGTTGGAGTAATCTCACTCTTTAAGGCGATGTCAATTCGTAAATATCCGCCTGTACTTGCCTTTAGAAAGGGTATAGAAACACATAGCTTTAAAAAATCTTTCTTCCCTCTTGAGAAAACAAAGGGCAGTATCCACGTGAGACTGGCTATGAAGAAATATATAGAGAATCTGAAGTCGGATATCGGCCTCGTAATATGTATAGCGGTAACTTCAATGACAATTATTATAAGCTATATCCTTACTTCATTCTTTGCAGATCCCGACAAAATCCTTAACAGTGTTGCTGGTCATGAAATGTGCGATATAAGAATTGAGACGGTTGGATATATAAAGGCAGAAGATTTTAAGAATGAACTTGAGGCAATGCCTGAAGTAAATAAGGTTATCAGATGCTCCAAGGGAGAAAGCGTATCGTTAAAGGATGAAACAAAGCTTACTTTGGATATTTATAAAGATTATGCGGAGACGACGAATATTATTTTAACTGAAGGACGTCTTCCGATGCATGAAAATGAAATAGCATTTACAGGTCAGGTTAAGGCGGCTAAAGGTCTGAAGCTCGGAGAAACAATTCCTTTAGAATATAGAAATGTAAAAAAGGACTTTGTTATCACGGGATTTGTCAATTCGATGGTAAATCCGCTTGCGGGATATGTGACAGAGGGCGGATTTAAGATGCTTAATCCTGCATATGAGCCTGACGCATATGACATATATCTGAATGAGGGTGAAGATAAGGAGGCTTTCCTTGATAAGCTTCATTCAAGATACGGGAAAGAAATTGCAGACATAGCAAATGCGGAAGTGACAGGCGATACGTATGAAGAAAGAATAAGAAGTGCGGCCGAAATAAAAATGGCAAAATATATGATAGAGCATGGTGTCAGCTATATGGAATATACCATCCAGACAGATGATACTGTAATAAGCGGCAACACAAATACCATGAAGATTAATTCTGAAACCAAGGTGAGAGAAGAGTTTAAAGAGATTTTATCGCAGATTTCGTCAAGCTTTATGCTGGTTTCAACCGCACTCATGATAATTGCTGCGATTGTAGTAATGCTTATGCTTTCAATACTGATGGAAACGACTATAAGAAAACAGTACAGGGAGCTTGGAATAATGAAAGGGATGGGCTACACATCACGTGAGCTTATGTTCCAGATGGCATTCAGGATTATCCCGACCACGATTGTGGCTGTAATTATGGGAGCAATACTCAGTATGCTGTTAGTCGGAGTAATAAATGCATTTATTGCAAAGATAACAGTATCGGTAATCGGAGTGATAATCGTTTCGATAGCAATAATTCTCTTCTGCTTCTTATGCAGCTACAGAGGAGCAAGGAAGATTAAGAAGATATCGGTATATGAACTGATGACAGAATAATCAGCAGTGTAAGGATAGATATGACTATTTACCACAGGGTCTGTCCCGGTGGTAAAGGAAAAAGGACGTGAAATATGAAGAATAATAAATTCGGGATAATGGTAGCTTTAACGGCAGCAATGATGATAAACGGTTCGGGATATCCCGGACCGGCTGCCGGACCGGATCAGGGAATGGCAGTAAGTGAAGATTGGGATTCAGCGGACAAAATAATGGAAGATCAAAGTTCATCGACTGTTCTTTCTGAAGAAAGCGATGAGCAGGAAGATGATCAGAATGATGAAGAAAAGGAGCATTTTCTTAACATAGGATCTGTTAGTAAGATGTATCCCGTTGCAGCCGTAATGCAGCTTAAAGATAAGGGACTTGTAGATCTGGATAAGCCGCTAACGGAGTATATAGATGATTTTACTATGGCAGATGAGAGATATAAGAAGATTACAGTAAGGATGCTCATGAATCATACCTCGGGTCTGATGGGTTCGCAGTACTTTGACAGCTTCAGATTCGGAGAGGCATCTGCTGATTATCATGACAACTTTTTGAAAAATCTGAGCCAGCAGAGACTTAAGGCCGAGCCGGGAGAGTATAACTCATATTGTAATGACGGTTTTACGCTTCTCGAGATATTGGTTGAGAGAGTAAGCGGATTGTCCTTCACCGAATATCTTGAAGAGAATATATTTGAACCTCTCAGCCTTGATAATACCTATACTATGTGGGATGTTCCTGATATGAACCGGCAGATTCCTTATTATACAAGTACGGGAATGCAGATGGAACCGGAATGTACACAGCTTATAGGAGCAGGAGGTATAATGTCTACATCAGAGGATCTCAGTCGCTTTGGGTCAGCATTTTTCTATGGGGAGGATAGTCTGCTCGGTGATGATTCAAAGAAGGAAATGGGCGAATTAAATAATGCCTCGCTCTCTCCTGAGGGCTTTGGACTCGGATGGGATATGGTTGAAGCACCCGCTTATAAGGCTGCAGGAGTAAAGGTTATCGGAAAAGGCGGAGATACAAGTTTTCAGCATGCATATCTCGCGGTTGCACCGGAGGAAAAAATAAGCGCAGCTGTTATAAGTTCGGGAGGAAGCAGTGCCTATAATCAGGAACTTGCCGAGGAGCTTATGGATATAGCTTTGGAAGAAAAGGGAATTCATGTAGAACATGAGGAAGAGATGCTCAAGAATACAGAAGAAAAAGTTCCGGATTCAGATCTTCAGTATGAAGGATTATATTCGGACGGATCCGAGATATGCAGTATCAGCTTTCCTGACGGAAAATATATGAATGTAAAGTCTCTTACATCATCAAATCCTTTTGAGGTACAATTCCTATATACGGAAGACGGCAGCTATGTTGAGGTTACCGGAGATATCGAGTCGGGAAATGCGATTCAGGTGAGACCTGTAAGTACACTTACATTTGAGAAAAGAGACGGAAAGGTAATACTGGTTAATGAATCAGGTACAGCTGTACTTGCAGAGGTTGAAGAGAATAAAGCAGATAAGGCAGCGTTAGATGCATGGAATAAGAGAAACGGAAAGTCCTATTATCTCTATAATGCAGGATATAGCGATATGTCATATATAACACTGAATAAGGTTAAACCGGTTACATCTCCCGATGCAGAGGGATATGTAAATAATCATTTAATCGTGGACGCAGATCATGCGATGGGACTTGCTGTTATACCGGGTTCGGCATCAAGAGATATAAATGATTATGAGATTATAGAAGAAAACGGACAGGAATTCCTGACATTTCCGGGACAGAGCTTCAAGTATATTTCAGAGGATGCGATACC
The DNA here is from genome assembly GCA_946405625.1 of uncultured Lachnospiraceae bacterium. Lineage (GTDB taxonomy): Bacteria > Bacillota > Clostridia > Lachnospirales > Lachnospiraceae > Eubacterium_Q. The sequence continues at coordinate 16,314 of CAMJHQ010000038.1, forward strand.
TGTATATGACAGCAGCTTAGGAGAGGTTTCGCTTACTACAGGTGAAGCTTCCTGGTTTAAGCTTGACGGAGTAGAAAATGAGACGATACGTCTCGAACTTCCCGAAAATGCGGCATGCTATGTCTTTGATAAAAAAGGCAACCTGATCTATTCGAACCATATGGTAGGATATGGTAATAGCGTACCACTGCCATCTTATGGTATGATAGTATTTGTAGGAGAAACCGGAACCAGCGTAACCATCGGAAGATAGAAGCTGAAGATCAAAAGTCGGAAGGAATAACAATGGATTATAAATGTCTGGTCGTAGATGATGATATCACGATTGCGGAGAATACGGCGGAATACTTTAATATATTCGATATTAAGACAGCATTTGTAACATGCTATGAGGATGCCGTTAAATTTCTTGAAGAAAACGAAACCTCGCTTGTTCTTCTCGATATCAATCTGGGTGACAGATCCGGATTTGAACTGTGCAAGAAAATCAGGCAGGAGTTCGATATGCCTATCCTTTTTATCAGTGCGAGGAAGAGTGATGACGATATACTCACGGCTCTAAATATAGGCGGCGATGACTACATCAGTAAGCCTTTTACCATGAGCATACTTCTGGCTAAAGCGAAGGCAGTTCTTCAGCGCTATGAGAAAGCGGTCAGCATGGCAAATGCTTCAAGAGAAATGTCCGGGCAGGCGGCGGAGCTTTCCGGTAATGATACATTTGCCTCATCGTCTGAGACGGACGGAAGAATCCTGATATCCGATGATATATTCTTAGATACATCAACTCATAAGCTTGTAAAGAATGGAAAAGTGATAGACCTGAAGATAAGGGAATACAACATGCTCCTTTACATTCTGAAGAACAGAGGAAGAGTTGTTACGAAGGATGAGCTCCTGAAGGAAGCCTGGGAGGACGAGTTTATCGGAGAGGGAACACTTCCGGTTCATGCAAGACGTATCAGGATGAAACTGGAGGAGGATCCGGATAATCCGAAGATACTTAAGACTATCTGGGGTGTGGGGTATATAGTTGAATGATTAAGGGATTCAGAAAATTCTTTATATATTTAACAATACTGCTTATCGTGTCGATCTCGCTGCTGATCCTGGTGGCGGGGTCGACTCGTTATGTTGCGAATGACGGGATAACGTTGAATGCCATAGTTCAGACAGCAAAAGAGAATTGGCAGAATTTGGATGCTATAGATAAGACTCAGTTTGATACCGATTTTATGATATTCGGCAGAAACAATGAAATGCTGTTTACTACATCGGATACGGCTTTCAGAGGGATAAATGTACCGCTTGATGCCGCAAGAGAAGGAATGATCACTATGGCAGTAAATGATGGTGAATTGTTTCTCGGCACGGTAGTTGTTCCGAATCCGGCTAAAGAAGGACTACGAAGGACGTTCAGAAATCTTATATTGGCGATAACATTTATCGTTTTGGCGCTGATCATTTCATATATTACATTTATTTATTATATAAACAGAAATGTTGTGAGGCCTTTTAATCGTATGAAAGAGTTTGCCGGTTTTGTGGCGCAGGGAAGGCTTGATGAGCCGCTTATAATGGATAGGAGTAACATATTCGGAGCATTCACGGAAAGCTTCGATATAATGAGAGAAGAGCTGAAGGCGGCAAAGCAAAGAGAAACAGAGCTCAAGATGAAGGAGAAGGAACTGGTTGCGTCGCTCAGTCACGATCTGAAAACTCCGGTTACGGGAATAAAAGCCATTTGCGGAGTTCTGGCTGTAAAGGTTCAGGATGAGTACGTTAAGGCAAAGGTGGAAAATATCGAACAGAAGACGCAGGAAATAAGTACGCTGCTTAATGATCTTCTGGCTTCGGCACTGGATGATCTCGGAGAGATGAATGTAAGTCTCACGGAAGAAACATCGGATATACTAAAAGTTATTGTTGATGAGCATGATATTTACGGAAAGGTCAGTTCGGGTGATATTCCGAATTGTATATTAAAAATTGACCGAAACCGTATGTCTCAGGTCATCGGAAATATAATCAGTAATTCATATAAATATGCTGATACAAAAATCGATATAAGTTACGATTTCAGCGGTAATTATCTGGAGATGATAATTAAGGATTACGGTGGGGGTGTTGAGCCTGAAGAGATAGAACTCCTCACTAATAAGTTTTACAGAGGCAGGAAGAATACTGCCGGAAAAGACGGCAGTGGTCTTGGGCTGTATATATCAAGCGAACTTATGAAGAAGATGCAGGGACAGCTCATCTGCATCAATGATAAAGAAGGCTTTGAAGTAAGGCTTATGATTCCGCTTGCATAACAGTATATAAAAAGGAGAGGCTACAATTTATACCTCTCCTTTCTTATTTGATATTCTAATGGTAACATCGTTAGATTAAGTAGTCTTTTAGTGTATATTAAAGATACATTAAATTCATTGCGATTTTCTTAAGCGCAGTGCATTCACCGATAGTGCAGGTGCGGTATAAGTAAATGTTCGCGCGGCACCTTCTGCATTCAGAAGTTTATCATGCACATTAAGTGGATTATCCAGACTGTTTTCATCCGTAGCCGAACCGTTCAGAAGATTTACCGTATATGCCGAATCTACGTCACAGTCCAGAGTTATCTCAACAGGCTCCGGATCATCGGCAAAGTTCACTATCTTGATTATCACTTCTTCATCAGTATCCGTAACAACCGAACCCATAGCAGGATAGTAAGGAAGCTCAACCGTATCTATCACTTCACCGTTAATCTCAAGTGTAAGACTGTGACCTGATACAGTATACTTCAGGTGGTTGAAAGCATTTTCCTTTAAAGATACAGTTTTTGACTCAGAGATAGCTTTAGCCGGAAAACTGTCTCTTGCGACATAGGACTTACCGTCGGAAATGATCCAGCGGGAAACTTCCAGGAATCGCATACTCCAGGGATCGGTCGGATTAGGATTAGTCCTGTCATAATAAGAAAGAGGTTTCGGAGATGCCAATACTCCGAGTGCAATATCCTTTCCTGCTTCATAGAAAGCATCAACTTCAAAAACGCCTTCTCTTACTTCAAGATCGTCTCCGAGAGTTACAAGAGGATAAATCTTGAAAGGAAATTCCGGCATATCGGATGGAATATCTCTATATATCGTAAGTTCGTCTTCCGGATCGGATTCGCATTTTGCGAGGATATTTCTCGAAGGTGTAACGGACTTTCCGTTCCAGAAAGCATTTTTATATCGCACACCATCGTCGCCCGAAAGAGCAGGCAGACCATGGAGATCATAATAAATCTTATTTACATTTTCTTCGGAAGAGACCACATTTTCACCGCGGTTTCCGCCGAATATACGGAAGCAGTAATATGTCGGAATTACGAAGCTTCGTGAGTTATCATAAATGATCAGATTAGGGAACCAGGAGCTGTAGTTTACATGCTGGAAAAGCGGTGCATAAGCTGAAAGCTTTACTTTATCCTGATTACGTTCCATGCCGAGCATGAACATAGCTTCACCGATGGCGGCACGAAGCTGGCCCTCGTAGGTCTGATTAACCGAAAACTCGCCTACAAAAACATCCGGCTCGGATCTGTCGTAATCATCATAGAAATGAATGCCCTCTGCAAAGAACTCGGGCATGTTGTAGTAATGATCGTCTGCTATATCGGTTGTCAGTTTATGGGTTTTGCCTCGGTCGTTAGCGATAATGATCATATTCGGATAACGTTCAAGAACAATATCTCTGATCATATCAAAACGTCTGTCATATTCGGGTCCGGAATTCTCGTTACCGATTTCCAGGTAATCCAGTCTGAAAGGAGCGGGGTGTCCCATACTTGCGCGGACCTTTCCCCACTTGGTATCGGAATCTCCGAGAGCATATTCGAGCGAAGCCAGGATATCTTCGATCATATCGTCCTGTTCTTCATCGTTGAAATATCTCGGACAGCGTCCCTGACATGTCATTCCGCAGTTACATACATATAAAGGTGCGATGTCCAGATCTTCGCAGAGCTGGAGATATTCATGGAAGCCGAGTCCGTTGGTGGTGCGGTAATGCCACAGCAGCCAGTGAGAAGGACGCTCCCATACGGGACCGATGGTATTTCTGAAATACCAGACTGTCTCCATTGAAAATCCTTCGACGATACAGCCGCCCGGAAATCGAAGAAATGCAGGATTCATATCACGAAGTTTTTCAGCGAGATCCTTTCTCAGACCATGTCCCATAAAGGTTTCGGCGGGCATAAGAGATATGAATCCGAAGTATACTGTTGCATCGGAAGAGGATTTGATTGCGAGTTCGGCTGAACCGGTAGTAAGAGAAGCATTCAGAATGCTGTCATATCTGGTCCAGTCGCTGCCCGTTACATCGATAGTTGTAGAAGCGGATAAGGAATCCTTATCTCTGATCTCAAGTGTGAGAGTTACATCCTTATCGGTGCGGGCAAACATATAGAAGTTATAAGCTTCGCCTCCTTTTTGAGGGATTCCGGTGAAGCCTATATTTCTGATTTCACCCCCGGCTTTAAAATCAACCTTAAGTGAAACCTTTCGTTTATTGTTAAGTACATTTGATGAGTCGAGTGACATTACTGCATTTTCAGAGTACCATGCGGGAATATCAGTTGGCTGAATTCCGTTATGCTTTACCCAGTCACTCATTCCTTCACCATTATTAAATTCTTCTATCCATCCGGTTGGAGATACAAAGGTTTTTCCGCCATCCTCTGTTACACAACCTTCGGGAAGAATAGAATCCTCGAAAGATCTGTTACGGATAAGCTCCGGATATAAACCTCCGTCACCTGCATGACTGATATCTTCAAAAAATAATCCGTATAAATCTTTTGCAACCGGAAAACGTTTATCCGCCGTATATATATTTAAGCTGCTCATGAGATCCCTCCTTACATTTATTTATTCATATAAAATCATAAATGTTCCGATTCCACTACTTAAATATATAATACAGCATTTATCATTTTTTGCACTATATAAGAAATAGTTACTCTATTCTTATTATACTGCCATCAACCGCATTTAAAATAACATCTAAACAAGGCATTCCGTTATTGTATCCGGTTATTGCCCATGCAGGAATAAATGTCACTTCATTACTATCATCAGGTGATTCAATACCATAATAGATAAGATGGGTGTGTTCAAATCGTATATTGCTCAATCCGATATCTACAGTATTAAGATGATCGGTTAATTCTTTTTCGAAGCATTCCATTAAAATATTGAAGTCAAGTAATTGAACGTCTTCAGAGAGAATTTCTTCAAGCTCATAACAATAAGTAATATCGAAGCCGATGATTCCTTTATCTGTAATGTTGATCCATCCCATATTGGAAGAACCCCATATATCTTCATCATCTATAACGGACATAACTCCTGCGATGAGGTTGGTGATATTAACCTGATAACCGTCTTTTATGAGCTTATCAGTGGGATCTGCAGGTAAATTTAAATTATACTTATTTGAAAAAACCAATTCCGTCACACATGAATCGTCTTGAGTTATGAAATCTCCTTCAAGTTTGCCGGCAATCTCTGAATATGGATAATAATATGTTAAATCATTATAATTTATATTTCCGTATGTATAGACACTGATAGAATAATCGTCTACAAGAGTATATCCTAAAGTATTCGTTGCGAAGTCATATGCAGTATCATATAAATCGTTAAAGGATAACTCGAATCTATTAGGTAAATCCTTTAGGTTCTTGTTTATTTCTTCAATATCATCAAATGAAACATAGGATAATTCGGATTCATACGATCCATGTTCGGCTGTCATATCATTATATCCACCCAGTCTGGTCTCTCTTTCAGGGATTACCGAAGAACTCGTCGCGTCTCTGAAATAATAACTCAGATATCTGTTTTCAGGTTCGCCTATTATACTGCCGTAATCAAGCGGATGCATTTCCATCGTGACCCTGTGATTATATGCCGTATAAATATAGGTTAGTCTGGATTCGAGTCCATTATAGCTGCCTTCGTAAACATGGACTATATCCTTGTCTGAATGATTTTCCAGATCTTCAGCTTTCTTCAGATAATCCAGGATATCGACATCTATTGATTTCGCGGTATTTCCGAATAGATTATCAACCAGCTTTTTTTCTTTGTTCGAGTCATAAACAGATCTTTTGGCTTTATATGAAGGAATAAACTCCGGCCTAAAATCGGATGAATCAATGTCTATAGTGACTTTTGTTCCGCGTATGTCCAGGGAATTACCATAATTGAGCTTCTCTTCAGTAGAATTATTAAATTCATTATTATTGGAAGACGCCCCGTCTGATAATTCGTCTGATACATTATCATCCACATTAGTTTCATCAACATAAACAACATCATCGAGTTCGCTTTTACCACATCCGGAAAACGATAAAAGAATAGATGATGAAAGAAGGATGGCTGCAATTTTATAAATACTTTTTCTCATGATAAAACCTGTTCCATTAAAAGCTGAAAATCACTAATACAGTATAAATATTATTATGTAAAAGTATCTGAAATGTATCAATAGAACTTATTTCTTCAAGAGAAAAAATGTATTCAGGAAAACCGGTATTCCCTCTTGACTCTAACGTAACGTAATAGTTTATACTCACGTTTATCATTACATAAGGACTGAGCCGTTTGTGAAAAAATAAATAACAGCTTTCCTATGAAAGAGAAACGGAGGAAATAAAAATGAGATTAAATACACTTTACTCGCCGGATATATATAAAAAGATAATGGATGCAGAGCTGGCTAGAAAAAACGATATATATCGTTATGAATTGATGAAGCCTTTTGATGGGAAATGGAAATGCTATCATATACCGCTTAAGGCAGAATATGAAGGCGGTTACGACATAATAATGGCATGCTCGATGATGGGACTTCTGCCGCCGACCGATATAGACAGTACATCTGCAGGAGCAATCGATTTATTGTCGGATAAAGCATTGTGGGATAACTCAAGAAGTTCAATTGAGAAGTCGCTGGCACGTTTTGAAAAGGCCGGAATAGAGCTTAAGGAAAATGACTATTTATTTTCTATTTTTCTCGCTGATCCGAGTAATGCTTATACCATCATGAATGAAGGCTACTGCGGTGACGGAGGAATTCCGGGATATATAATGGCATGGCTGGTTCCGGGGGCTGAGACAATGCGTCGTCTACCTGCGGCTCTTGCACATGAAACAAATCATAATGTGAGATATCAGTTCATCAAATGGTCCAATAATATAACACTCGGTGAAATGCTCGTCAGCGAAGGGCTCGCAGAAAACTTTGCAGTATCCGAGTTCGGAGAGGAGTTTCTCGGACCTTGGGTTACAAAAACCGATGCCGAACTTATGCCACTGATAAAAGAAATAATATATAAAGGACTTAATGCCACAGGACTCGATAACATAACCGCATATCTATATGGAGATGAGATGGCGGAAATGCAGAATTATCCTAAAGTCGGACTGCCTTATTGTGCAGGTTACGCAACAGGTTATTATCTGGTAAAATATTATTTACAGAAAACAGGTAAATCAATAGAAGAGGCGACAATTCTTCCTGCAGATGTTATACTTTCTGAAGTAGAAGAATTTTGGAGCGAAGATGTAAATTGATCGAGGATACGAACTATGATGACCGTTCATGAAGTAAGCAGATTAACAGGAGTAAGCATCCGAACGCTGCAGTACTACGATAGCATCAATCTCCTGAAACCTGCAAATTATACAGAATCAGGATATAGATTATATGATGAAAAATCTCTTGAGAGACTTCAGATTATTCTTCTCTTCAGAGAACTGGAATTTTCACTGAAGGATATAAAAAAGATAATAGAAAATCCGGATTTTGATAAGAATAAAGCTATCGAACAGCAGATAAAGCTTCTTGAGATGAAGAGGGAGCATATAGATAATCTCCTTAAACTTGCAAGGGATATAAAAAAGAAAGGGATTAACAGAGTTATGGATTTTTCTGCATTTGATAAAAAGAAAATGGAAGAATATGCGGAAAAGGCAAGGGAAACCTGGGGAAATACAGATGCTTATAAGGAATATGAGGAGAAAAGCAAAAACCGTACTCCGAAAGAAAATGCAGATATAGTAAAGGCCATCATGAAAATCTTCGCCGAGTTTGGAGGCATGAAGAGTCTTCCGCCGGAATCCGATAAGGTACAGAAACAGGTGAAAAAACTGCAGAAATATATTACGGACAATATGTATACCTGTACAAATGAGATTCTTCTGCAATTGGGCATGGCATATAGTGCCGGAGGCGAGATGACGGAGAATATCGATAAAGCCGGAGGTCCCGGAACGGGAGAATTTGTTGATAAGGCTATCAGGATTTATTGTGAGGAATAAAAGCTGTATTTATGATCAGAGATAGTAAGGGGGTATAATATGACTATAGAGGAAGCGGAAAAGTATTATAAGGATTTTATGGGAGATTCATATCTTATGTGGCACGAAACCGGTTCCGAAAAAACCAAAGAGTTTCATGATATGAATATTTCTGATGAGGTTCTTGCGAAGTGGGATGAGGATATTCTGGAGAAGCGCTTTGAATGGCTTTCGGAATTAGATGACAGAGCATGGCATTATCATGTCGATATTTTGAGGGTTTTAGAGCTCGGACATATTCAGGATATTACGGGTTATGTGAAAAGACTGCTGGATGCTATGGAGGAGATGCCGGATAAGATTGATCAGGACAACAGAATAAATATTATTGAAAATATGAGAGACGACACACCATTTCACAGATCTCCCGTACGTATGATATGTGAGAGAACTCCGTACGGACTCAGGATGGATATTATCATGAGGAAGATCATGGATTTTAAATGTATTGATGAGCCTGAAAGCGTCGGATTCTTCAGAGGAAAAGCAAGTGATGAAGCGCGGAAACAGGAGTATGTAGAGAAATATAATCAGGCATTTGCCAAATATTTTAAAGGGTAAGTATCTAAGCAGAGTTTTAGACATATAAAGATATTGTATAATGCGGATTAGGCAGTGCAGGATAGTTATGATCTGATAAAAAAGATACGGAAATATATGTTGCTGAATGCGTAAATAATATGTTTGAGAGGGGACAGGAGTGTAGTCATGAGCCTTAAAGATACAAGTAAGTATATGAGTTTAATATTACGGCATAAGCCCGAGACGATAGGAATTTCTCTGGATGAGCATGGTTGGGCAAATGTGGACGAACTGATTGAGGGGATATCTAAAACACATGAGTTTAATATGGATATCCTTGAAGAGATTGTTCGTACTGATGAAAAGCAAAGATATTCATTTAATGATGATAAAACTTTGATCAGAGCTAATCAGGGACATTCCATTCCGGTAGATGTAGAACTGGAGAAAACCGAGCCTCCAAAGTATCTTTATCATGGTACAGGAGAAAAATTCAGGGAGGCTATCGAGAAACAGGGGCTTATATCAAAGAGCCGTTTGTATGTTCATCTGTCTTTTGATATAGAAACGGCTGTTAAGGTTGGAAGCAGACATGGAAAACCGGTAGTGTATCGGGTTTCATCCGAGCAGATGCATAAAGCGGGATTTGATTTTTATAAATCAGTAAATGGAGTCTGGCTGACTGAAAAAGTTCCGCTTCAATATATTGAGAGGGTGACATTTGATAATAAAGAGATTAATGGAGAGACTTGAGGATTCGGTTGAAATTTCCTGTTTTATTAACAAAAATGGCAGAGTATGGTAGACTATTATAGATATTTTGGTTTGACAGACCGCCCTGAGAGGAGAATATTTACATGCCTGTATTTGATTTTAATGAGAAGAAGGAAGAAGTAGTAAAGGCAGAGAGGAGCTATGAGCTTGTATATTCAAGTGAGAGAACGACCAGCACAGAGCATCCTATAATGATTCTTGAAGACAAAGGTTCAAAGCTTGTTCATCATTCAAATGGTATGTTTGAGGCTCCGACTGTAGGTTCGGCCTTTATATATGATAGTGAAGAGAAGTCATCGCACAACATCATCGAAATCGATGCGAGATTTGAGAATCTTCTGAAGTGGCTCGGTGAGAATCATATAATGGTACGTCTCTCAGGTCAGACTACCGAAAGAGGCTATGCAGTATATAAGATCCTTGAGACCGGAGTCGCTGTCAGAGGTTCGAAGCTGTCCGGTGAAAACGGATTCTTACAGTTTATGATTGAACGTCTTCTGCAGAGTGATGCACCATCTGAAGAAACAGTCGATCCGGATGAGATAGAAGATGCGGATGATATGAGACTTACAAGCATTCAGAGCATTACAGATTATCTCATGTGTGCGGGAAGTACGCTTCCGGATAATATAAGACTCTGGGCAAGGCGTAATCTTGCAGTTGCGAAGTCTTCGGAAGTAACGCCGGAGGAAAGAAGGCATGCTCAGCGAGCACTTTCGATCATGCTCAGCATTCAGTGGAAGAATACCGATTTTCAGCCTATAGATCCGGTCGAGGCAAGACGGATTCTCGATGAAGAACTATACGGGCTGGAAACCGTAAAGCAGCGAATAATCGAAACTATCATTCAGATAAATCGTACACATACACTCCCGGCATACGGAATACTCCTGATAGGTCCTGCGGGAACAGGTAAATCACAGATTGCTTATGCGGTAGCAAGGATTCTTAAAATGTCATGGACAACGCTTGAGATGAGTTCAATAAATGATCCGGAGCAGCTGACAGGAAGTTCGCGTATATACGCAAATGCAAAACCGGGACTTATCATGGAAGCATTTGCAAATGCAGAAAGCTCTAATCTGGTATTTATCATAAATGAGCTGGATAAAGCTGCGTCAGGTAAAGGAAACGGAAATCCTGCGGATGTTCTTCTGACACTGCTTGATAACCTCGGATTTACAGATAACTACATAGAATGCAATATACCGACGACGGGCGTTTATCCGATAGCAACAGCAAACAACAAAGCAGATATAAGTGCACCGCTTATGTCAAGATTTGCGGTTATAGAACTTCCGGATTATACATTGGAAGAAAAGAGAGTAATATTTACACGCTTTGCCATGCCGAAAGTACTTAAAAGAATCGGACTTCGCAGTGAAGAGATCGTTATAACGGAAGAGGCATTAGATGCGGTAATGGATATATTTAAGAATACATCAGGTATAAGAGATATAGAGCAGGCAGCTGAGCATATAGCTGCAAATGCTTTATACAGAATAGAGGTAGAAAAGCTTGATTCGGTTACTTATGACGCAGAAATGATTCGTGAGTTGTTATAAAAATTCGTCGTTACTATTCTGAGTCAACTGTGAATAATAAAGATACGCCCACCGGCTTCAGTCGGTGGGCGTGTTTTCGTCATGGAAAAATGTTCCGGATTTATATTTTGTTAATAAATTACTTCTTGTTTTCTTTCTTAAGTTCATTCATCTTCATTGCACGAACCTTAAGCGGAAGTCCCCAAAGTGTGATGAAGCCTTCTGCATCATGATGATCATACATATCACCTGTTGTAAATGATGCAAGTGATTCGCTGTAAAGTGAATATGGAGAAGTTGTACCTGCTTTGATGATATTACCTTTGTAAAGACGAAGCTTAACTTCACCTGTTACATACTGCTGAGTTACACTAACGAAAGCGGATATAGCTTCGCGAACAGGAGTAAACCATTTTCCTTCATATACTATGCTTGCAAGCTTACTTCCAAGATCCTTCTTAAGAGCGATGGTGTCACGGTCAAGAACAAGTTCTTCAAGCTGCTGATGAGCTTCCATAAGAATTGTTCCGCCCGGAGTCTCGTATACTCCACGGCTCTTCATACCAACAACTCTGTTTTCAACGATATCAACGATTCCGATACCATGCTTTCCGCCGATTGTATTAAGCTCGCGGATGATATCAGAAACCTTCATTTTCTTACCATTAAGAGATACAGGCATACCTTTTTCAAAGTTAATTGTGAGCTCTACATCTTCATCAGGAGCCTTCTCAGGAGTTACTCCAAGAACAAGCATATGATCGTAATTAGGAGCCTGTGCAGGATCTTCAAGTTCAAGTCCTTCATGGCTGATATGCCATATATTTCTGTCACGGCTGTATGACTGATCTGTTCCGAATGGAAGATCAATGCCATGAGCCTTACAATAATCTATCTCGGCCTGACGTGAATCCATCTGCCATCTGTCATCTCTCCATGGAGCAATAACCTTAATATCAGGAGCAAGAGCCTTGATACCAAGTTCGAATCTTATCTGATCATTTCCCTTACCGGTTGCACCGTGACATATAGCGACTGCATTTTCCTTGCGGGCAATCTCAACAAGTTTAGCAGCGATAGTAGGTCTTGCCATAGCAGTACCCATGAGGTACTTATGCTCATATACAGCACCGGCCTGGACACATGGCATGATATAATTCTCACAGAGATCATCAACGACATCTTCAATATAAAGCTTAGCGGCTCCTGAGAGACGTGCGCGCTCTTCAAGACCATCAAGCTCTTCGCCCTGACCGCAGTCTATACAGCAGCAGATAACCTCATAACCATATGTTTCCTTTAACCACGGAATTACCGCAGTTGTATCGAGTCCGCCTGAATAGGCTAAAACAACTTTATCCATAGTTTAATGACCTCTTTTCTTTGATAATTAATATTCATTATATATAGGCAAAAAATCCACACACAATAATACCTTAAGTTAAGCAAAAAGAAAAGCATTCTTTTTTA
>CAMJHQ010000039.1 GCA_946405625.1 uncultured Lachnospiraceae bacterium
TTATTTCGCATGCATGGTTAGCTTTTCTGCTTATGCAGACTATGTTTTTCTCTCTTTTCAGCTAACCGCTACGGTTTATCTGCTTACCTGATTAGCCACTAAAAAAATCCCCCGATATATTTAAGAATATATCAGAGGATTTCAGTAATATACTATTTATATACAAAAAATATCAGATTCATAAACTGTTTTTTCTATAGAATATCAGTAATCCCGCACCGGTTATCGCAAAGATTCCACCCATTCCCATAAAAATCCAATACATCAATTTCATGCCGTTATCGCCTTCGATAATCATTACACTCGGATCTCCCGGATCATAATGAATGATTGCTATATCTCCCTCATTAAACTTACATGGAGAAGAATATATCGATGATCTTTCCTCATATTCCTTTCCGTTTACCGTATAGCTTACGACCGGTGCATAAACAGTTGATTCAAATCCATCACTGTCAGTTGATCGCTTTGAATCGATCCTGACAACAACGCCTTTAGCTTCTCCTGAGCATAAAGCTCTCTTCTTATTATCCAAACGCATCAATACAATTCCGATAACAAGAAAAACCAATCCCACAATAAAGAAGACAGACCCGCAAATTATCAACGCCTTCTTGTTTTTTCTTACTCCATATCCATACTGTCTGTACTCCATCATATATCTCATCCCCCTACTATTAATCTTAAAATTTCTTCCCTAATCACTTATTTACTAACTTGATTTACTTTACGTTTACCCTAATCACTTATTTAATCGCTTGATTTACTTTTACCCTTATCACCTATTCAATTGCTTGATTTACTTTTACCCTTATCACCTATTTAATTGCTTGATTACTTTTACCCTTATCACTTATTTAATCGCTTGATTTTATTACTTTTCCCTTAATCACCAATATTTGCTTGTTTTTTCAAAAATATTAAATTGATTTATTCACTAATTTTACTTGCTCTTCTATCTTCCCCCTTTACTATCCTTACTTATCTGCTTCACAATATATGCATCTGTAAATTCGTTTTTCAGAATCTGTCAGCTTGAAAATGTGATCGATCCCCGGTTCAATTGCTGTAATGCATCTCGGATTCTTGCATTTCTTGATATTGACCAGTTTCTCCGGCAGATCAACCTTCTTCTTCTCTATAGTCTTTCCATCTTTAATTATGCTGACTGTAACACCCGGATCTATATAACCGATAACATCCAGATTGAGTTCATATTCATCCTTATCAACCTTGATGATATCCTTCTTTCCCATTTTCTTTGACTTCACATTCTGCATCATTGCCACGCTACAATCCAGCTTATCAAGTCCGAGATCGTAATATATCTTCATAGCATTTCCTGCAGTAATATGGTCAAGCACTATTCCGTTCTGAATACTGTCTATCTTCATAATATTTCTCCTTCAAATACTTTTTCCAAAGCGTCACTAAACTATCCCTGAACAAGTTGCTTTATGCTGCTTTTAATTGCTTTTAATCGCTTTAAATTTCTTTAAATGTCTCAAGTTGTTTCAAGTTGTTTCAAGTTGTTTTAAGTCATTAAAAGTTCTTCGGAAATAAAAGCAACCCTCAGTAATTATATCACAGATGCTTACTCGGCGCTGAGTCCGAGAAGCTTCATGATAAGCGCCATTCTGACATATTTTCCATAAAGAACCTGTCTGAAATATGCGGCTCTCGGATCGTTATCCACTGCAGTAGCTATCTCATTAACACGAGGAAGCGGATGAAGGATTCTCATATCCTCCTTTGCAAGCTTTAGCTTTGCTTTATCAAGTATATAAGTATCTTTGAGTCTTACATAATCTGCTTCGTTGAAGAATCTTTCTCTCTGAACTCTTGTCATATAGAGAACATCCAGCTTTCCGATATTTTCCTCAAGAGATTCAACCTCTTCATAAGGAAGTCCAGCTGGAGTAATAACCTCATCTATGATATAATCCGGAACCTTCAGTTCCTTCGGTGAGATAAGAACAAACTTAACATTTTTATATCTTGAAAGAGCTTTGATAAGACTATGAACAGTACGGCCGAACTTAAGGTCTCCGCAAAGTCCGATAGTAAAGTTATCAAGATGTCCCTTCTCTTCTACTATAGTCAGAAGATCAGTAAGAGTCTGTGTTGGATGATTATGTCCTCCGTCTCCTGCATTTATTATCGGCACCGGTGAATACATGGATGCAAGCTTTGGTGCACCTTCATTTGGATGACGCATAGCGATTATATCCGCAAAGCATCCTACAACTCTGACAGTATCTTCAACACTTTCACCTTTAGTTGCCGATGAGGAAGAAGCCTCTGAAAATCCGAGAACACTTCCTCCAAGTTCGAGCATTGCTGCTTCAAAGCTGAGTCTTGTTCTTGTACTTGGTTCATAGAACAGTGTTGCAAGCTTCTTTCCCTTGCATACTTCACTGTACTTCTCTTTGTTCTTGATGATATCCTGCGCAAGACTGAGCATATCATCAATCTCCTCCTTGGATAAATCGATAGGGTCGATCAAATGCTGCATTTCATTACCTCCTGTACATACGTAAATCCCTCCCCTGCGGATGACCGGTCAGCGTCTGGGCTGCTCTTCTGATATCAGAAAGTCTGATTAGAAACCAAGCTTCTCGTCTGATATCGAAAGTCCGATCAGAAACCAAGCTGCTCGTCTGATATCGAAAGTCCGATCAGAAACCCAGACTGCTTGTCTTATAACCGGAAGTCCGATCAGAGACCGAGCCGTGTGTCCGATATACTGAAGTACAATCAGAGACTGGGCTGCTCTTCTGATATCAGAAAGTCTGATCAGAAACCAGGCTGTGCGTCCGGTATATGAGCACAAACGCTATCAGTGCCGTGTCATCAACAGAGATATAATATATGTGCATGATAAAGCCCCGAGAATAAATCCCAGGGCTAAATATACTAATTATAATTTTTTATGAGCGTATACATAACCGCCTTTTCAGCATGACGTCTGTTCTCTGCTTCATCGAGAATAGTATCGAGATGCTTCTTCTCAACGCTTTCGGAAATTTCAAAACCGACATGCATCGGCATGTCATGGAATACGATTGCCTTACTTCCTTCAAGAAGTTCATCGTTGATCTGATAAGGCATCATCTTTGCAAGAGTTTCTTCCTTCTGCTGCTTATATGCAGGATTGTTAAAGAACTCCATATCAACCCATGTATCGGTATAGAGGATATCCATATCCTTTACATAAGCCTTAGCTTCTTCCATAGACATTGTCGGATCAAGTTCAACATAATGTCCTGTTGCCTTTGCTTCTTCATAGAAATCAGGACCGCATGCCGTATTGTTAACAAGCGGTGTAAGTCCGTATATAGTTCCCATCTTCATCTTTGCAAAGAATTCAACGAGTGAATTGAATACATTATTCTTTGCTCCGATGAAAAGAAGCTTAACATTCAGAGAACCGAATTTCTCAAGAATTGTAAGTGCATCGGCAAGTATCTGACAAGGATGGAATGAACTGTCGCAGCCATTTATGAATGGTACCG
Organism: uncultured Lachnospiraceae bacterium; assembly: GCA_946405625.1. GTDB lineage: Bacteria > Bacillota > Clostridia > Lachnospirales > Lachnospiraceae > Eubacterium_Q. The sequence goes on from CAMJHQ010000039.1 coordinate 3,516, forward strand.
TAACATTCTCTCCAAATAACTCAACTGTCTCGTTCTTAACAAGACGAGCCATGATTATATCAACATTTCTGCAAACATATTTAATCTCTGAAACAGGCTCTCCGAGAACGAAATTCGAATCTTCCCAAAGCTGGTTGAAATAACTTCCGCCAAGCTCCGTAATACCTGTTGCAAAAGAAAGAAATGTTCTTGTTGAAGTTTTCTCAAACAGTGAATAAAGCTTTTTGCCCTTAAGACTGTCTGCATACTTCTCAGGATTCTTCTTCATATCAAGTGCAAGTTCAAGAATTCCCATCAGCTCTTCAGCCGAAAAGTTCTTGAAATTAAGCATATTTTTCATATCAGAAACCTCTTTTCGAATTATTGATTCCGGTTCCACCCGGAAATCCCGCTGAGACATATTGTACCACGCCGTGGATATCTAATCAATGAATAAAACTAGTACATTATTTCTATAAGGCTTCCGTCCATCGCATTGATCAGGACAAATGTATCATAGTCCATACTTGAAAACTCCCATGCCGGAACAAGTGTCAATTCACCCTGAACATCGGGAGAAGGTATCGGATAATAAACAAATCTTGCTTCACTAAAGGTTATCGAAGACTTCGAAAGTTCCGAAGCATCAAGGCTTGCCGTAAGATCACTTTCAAATGCATGAAGCATGCTTTCATAATCGAGCACCGGTACATCCTCAGACATCTGTTCTTCATACTCGAAACCACTGGCGAAACTAAATCCCAAAACTCCCTTGTCAGTCAGATAGAAATTTCCTCCGTCAAATATATTAACAATAACTCCACCTCTCGGATCCACAAAAATATCCTGTCCGCCAAGAGAAGGATATGCAACCGCATTAAATCCATCCATCAGATAGCTGTCCGGGTCCATCATGTTAAAAGTATCCATAAGAGTATATACATTTTCAATCTGATAAACATTATCATATCCGGCATCTTTCAAAGCCTGCCTGGAAATGTAGAAAGTATATTCTCTGTCGTAACCTGAATCGCCTTTATCATTTGAAATAAAACCATCAGGCATATTCATACCGAACTTATCTACGAGGATACTCTCGGCTTCGGCAACTCTGTCATCAACATCTTTTTCGCTGAGCATATCAGAGCCCAGAAACTCCTTAACATTCGGCTGTTCCTGAAGATCTGTCCCTACCCAGAAAGATGCTATGGTATCAAGTTTCTCGTTTCCGAAATACTCACCGATATTCTTCGGATAGAGCGATATCATTCTCGTATTATCCTGTCGGTCATACCCTATAAACAGTTCATACTCAATTCCCTGATAGGTTCCCTCATAAGTATGTATCGTGAACCCATCTTCTTCACACCATCCCTCTGATGTAGTTATTGCAGCCTGTTCTTCATAAGAAAGTGATTCGATTTTATCTCTGTGATACTGATAATATAATGTATTTACATCTGAAACCAGTTCTTCGGAATCTCCGTTACTATAATCCAGCTGTCTGTCTATCTTCTTTGCACTGTCTCCGAAAATGTTTTTAACGACTTCATCTTCATTCATATCGGACTCTTTCAGCAAAGAAACCTTATATACCGGAAGCGAATCCGTATCCTTTATTTCCGAATGAGCATTTAAATTTACATTTACCCCTGATGCCGTGAATGAAGTACCCCATTCATATGTAGTTCCGCCAAGCTTCTGACTCAGCTTTCCTTCACTTACGGCTGCGGCAGTTGAGCCTTCCGAAGCTGCACTTTCCGAATACGGGCTTTCCGTATTTGTACTTTCCGATGCTTCCGATGATGTTCCGGATGCCACTTCAGTCTCTTCGGAATTACTGTTTTCATATTCATCTACCGTGTACTGCTCCTTTCCCCCACAGCCAGCGAGAGAAAGAGCAAGACACGAAAGAATTATTCCTGATTTAAGTTTTTTGATCATTTTGTTTCCCTTCCTGTACCCATTATCATTTACAGGATAAGGATAATCTCAAAATGCATCTTAATTGCATCGTATGACCTAAGATATTATTAAGATTACTGAAGAAACCTTAAGATTACTGAAGATAACCCTTAAGCTTATCTACCATATCGGTTTTCTCCCATGGCAGATCAATATCTGTTCTTCCGAAATGGCCGTAAGCTGCAGTCTGCTTATAGATAGGTCTTCTCAGATCAAGCATCTTAATGATTCCTGCCGGACGAAGATCGAAATTTTCTCTGATGATCTCTACAAGTTTTTCATCACTGAGCTTTCCTGTTCCGAATGTATCTACAAATACTGATGTAGGTCTTGCAACACCGATAGCATATGAAAGCTGAACCTCACATTTATCTGCAAGGCCTGCTGCTACAACATTCTTTGCAACGTAACGTGCAGCATAAGCAGCTGATCTGTCTACCTTTGTTGGATCCTTTCCTGAAAATGCACCGCCGCCGTGACGTGCATATCCACCGTAAGTATCAACGATGATCTTACGTCCTGTGAGTCCCGAATCACCGTGAGGACCTCCGATTACGAAACGTCCTGTAGGATTGATGAAGAACTTTGTGTTCTCATCTATCATCTCTGCAGGGATAACCTCATCAAAGATATACTTCTTAACATCATAATGAATCTGCTCCTGAGAAACCTCTTCGCTGTGCTGAGTTGATAAAACAACAGCATCAAGCCTTGCAGGCTTACCCTCTTCATCATACTCTACAGTAACCTGAGTTTTTCCGTCCGGTCTGAGGTATGGAAGTATTCCCTTCTTACGTACCTCTGTAAGACGTCTTGAAAGCTTATGAGCAAGTGAGATAGGATATGGCATAAGCTCAGGTGTTTCGGTTGTCGCATAGCCGAACATCATTCCCTGATCGCCGGCACCGATTGCCTCAATCTCCTCATCACTCATCTGATTTTCCTTTGCTTCAAGAGCCTTATCAACTCCCATTGCGATATCTGCACTCTGCTCATCAATAGCAGTAAGAACTCCGCAGGTATCACAGTCAAAACCGAACTTAGCACGGTCATAGCCGATTTCTCTTACGGTATCTCTGACAACCTTCTGAATATCAACATATGCATTAGTTGATATTTCACCCATAACATATACAAGTCCTGTAGTAACAGTTGTCTCACAAGCTACACGACTGTTTGGATCCTGGCGGATCATCTCATCAAGAATTGCATCTGATATCTGATCGCAGATTTTATCCGGATGTCCTTCAGTAACGGACTCGGATGTAAAAAGTCTTCTTTCCATTGTTTCTCCTTCCTTGAAAAAAAAGAAATCCGGCTGTGTGAGCACAACCGGATTTGATAATACTTCATTATTTCAAATCCTCTTATTGCTCACGGTTGCTCCGTGCTCAGGCTGGCACCTTCGTACGTCGACATCACTCGACGATACCGGGTTGCCGTGGCTTCAACGTTCCCTGTAACTCCACCACTCTGAATAAGAGATTATTATATGTAACTTAAACTGTCTGAAGAGATTGCGACGACCTCTTCATCAGCAATACTCACTATATACTATATATAATGAAATGTAAAGAACACATTTTAAAATCTGTTCTTTATCTAAATTTCCGAGACGAACATCCTTATCTGCAGAAGATTCTCTCACTAACTGTCTTTGATTCTCCCGGTGTAAGCTCGAGATATCCGGACTCCTCATCATGGAGCGGGATATTCGGTGCATCGATCATCCAGGTGATCGGCTCAGGACATATGAAGCCCTTATCTCCGCTGTGATTCCAGAAAATCCAGAACTTAAAATCATCGCTTACCGTATAAACTATTTCCTTACCGGAAACTATATCGGAGATGATAACTCCTCTGAAAGCCTCTCCGTTAACATCTGCATTTACAATCGAATAAATATCATTATTTATTATATGCTCTACAGGAACCATCGATCCTGTCTGATACTGCTTATCATGATTATCAAGCGGCATTGTCTCTGTAGTCGGCAGACAGTCGCTTCCGAGAATCCACTTCTCATCTCCTATTGATGCAAATATTCTTGTATCAAGACCTTTTCCGTCCGGTGTAAATGGTGCATTTACACATGTATGATTGCAGATGCTGTAAGGCAGCTTCCTGTCGGAATCGTTTGTTATAGTCACCTCATAATGCATTCCGTCTTCATCAAGTGCAAATGTAAAGTCCGCCGTAAACTTCACAGGAAATGTATCAAAGAGCGGATCCTTCTCATCATATATATATCTGGTCTTTCCGACAGCCTTCGTTCCGTCTGTTTCGGCGCTTACTATCTCATGCTCTCTTGTATGAAGAAAGCCGTGAAGATAATTACCTTCGGCATCATTAGGCGTAAACTGATAAGTATGATCGGATGCCTTTAAAACTCCCTTACCGAGACGATTTCCGTAGAAAAGAGTCGGCATTCCGTAAAGAACGGATTCAGCCTTAAGTTCATCTACCGAAAGCTTCTCATCGAATCTGAAAAACTCAATATTCTTTTCCTCATTTCTCATGCGAAGCAGATTACTTCCCATGAAAGGGGCGATCATTGCATTATACTCTCCGGATTTAAGGACTATAACATCCTTATCCTTATATTTTGTTATTTCTGCTGATACAGGCATTTTATTCCCCTCCAAATATATTCTATGGTATTAGATCCGAATCTACGCCTATCTATCGGTCAGATGCTGTATCAATCAATCGATCCGGCCATCTGTAAGTCAGATACTGTGTTGATCAATCCGGCTATCTGCAAGTCAGATGCAACCTTGGTTCAATTCACGCATCTATCAGCCCGGTAATATTATCCGATCTCCGCACGAAGCTCCTCTGCCGTAGCTGCAAGCTCCTCGTCCGAAAAGCTCTTCGGATCCCATACAAGCTTAAACTTATCATCATCAAATCGCGGAATGATATGAACGTGAAGATGGAAGACACTCTGTCCTGCAGCAGTACCGTTATTCTGCTGTACATTTACTCCGTCACATCCCGTAACTTTCTTAACAGCTGTAGCTATTTTCTTAGCCAGCGGCATAATCTTTGAAGCAGTTTCATCATCAATTTCGAAAATGTTATCAAAATGCTGCTTAGGCAGTATAAGTGCATGTCCTCTGTTTGCAGGACTCACATCAAGGATCACATTAAAATTCTCATCCTCATATATACTGTTTGTCGGAAAAACCCCGTTAGCAAGCTTACAAAAAATGCAGTCATCTTTGGTCATTTTTAACACCTCCGTTATTTTGAAATATATACTGTTTCATAATTATAGCACTTCAAAATAGCTGTTTAAACCCTGAAAATACTACCTTATTTCGCTTGAGTTTTAAATATGCATATTATATAATTTAGTTTGGTAATTTTTAACAATAATCAAAAGAACAAGACTAAAGAAGGGAAGGTATCAAACTTATGAAATTTGGTTACTTCGATGACTCTGCAAAAGAGTATGTCATCACTTCACCAAGAACTCCTTATCCTTGGATCAATTACCTCGGAACAGAGAGCTTCTTTTCACTCATTTCCAACACTGCAGGTGGATATCATTTCTATAAAGATGCCCGCATGAGAAGAATCACCAGATATCGTTATAACAATGTACCTGTTGATATGGGCGGACGTTATTTCTATATTAACGACGAGGGTACAGTATGGAATCCGGGATGGTCTCCTGTTAAGACAGAGCTCGATTTCTATCAGTGCCGTCACGGTATGGGATACTCAGTAATTACAGGTAAGAAGAACGAGCTTAAGGCCGAGGTTACATTTTTCGTACCTCAGGGCTATAACGGCGAGGTTCAGAAGGTAGTTCTTAAGAATGAAGGAACTACTCCGAAGAGCTTCACTCTTTTCTCACTTCTTGAGTGGTGTCTGTGGAATGCTGAGGATGACTCAACAAACTTCCAGAGAAACTTCAATACAGGTGAGGTTGAGGTTGAAGGTTCTACCCTTTTCCATAAAACAGAGTACAAGGAACGCCGCGATCACTTCGCCTTCTATACTGTAAATTCAGATATCGACGGATATGACTGCGACAGAGAAAGCTTCCTCGGACTTTATAACGGTTTTGATAAGCCGGATGTAGTTTTCGCTGATGAATCAAAGAATTCAAAGGCTGACGGATGGTCACCTATCGCATCACATTCACTTAAGATTTCTCTCGCTCCTGGCGAAGAGAAGGCTCTCGTATTCATCCTCGGTTATGTTGAGAACGGTAAGGACAAGTGGAATGCCGACGGCAGCATGAATAAGACAAAGGCTTATCAGATGATCGAGCAGTTCAACACAGTAGATAAGGTTGATGCAGCTTTCGCAGCCAACAAGGCTATGTGGGACGATCTTCTTTCTAAGTATAATGTTGAAACACCTGATGACAAGGTTAACAGAATGGTTAACATCTGGAATCAGTATCAGTGTATGGTTACCTTCAATATGTCAAGAAGTGCATCATACTTCGAGTCAGGTATCGGACGTGGAATGGGCTTCCGTGATTCTAACCAGGATCTCCTCGGATTCGTACATCAGATTCCTGACAGAGCACGTGAGAGAATCCTCGATCTTGCTGCTACTCAGTTCGAAGACGGTGGTTGCTTCCACCAGTATCAGCCTCTTACAAAGAAGGGTAATGATACTCTCGGCGGTAACTTCTCAGACGACCCACTGTGGATGATCATGTCTACAGCTGCATATATTAAGGAAACAGGTGATTACTCAATCCTCGACGAGCAGGTTCCTTATCGTAATGATGAGTCACTCGCTCAGTCAATGATGCATCACTTACATCAGTCATTCTATAAGGTAGCTAAGGAAGTTGGTCCTCACGGACTTCCTCTTTCAATGAGAGCTGACTGGAATGACTGCCTGAACCTTTCATGCTGGTCAGATACACCGGGTGAAAGCTTCCAGACATATACATCACCTAAGTATGGTGACAAGGGATTCTCAGATGTAGCAGAGTCAATCTTCGTTGCTACACTCTTCACCTATGCAGGTCCTGATTACGTTGCACTCTGCAAGTATAAGGGCGATGAAGCAGAAGCTGCTGCTGCACAGGCTGAAATAGATAAGATGAAGGAAACAATCAAGAAATACGGCTGGGACGGCGACTGGTTCATCAGAGCTTATGACGACCTCGGACGTAAGGTTGGTTCCAAGGAATGTGAAGAAGGAAAGATCTTCATCGAGCCACAGGGCTTCGGTATCATGTCTGATATCGGTAAGGAAGACGGATGGGCTGAGAAGGTTATCAACTCTGTTGAAGAGCGTCTCGGATGCAAGTACGGTCTTGTACTTAACAATCCTGCTTTCACAAAGTACTATATCGAGTATGGTGAGATTTCCACATATCCTGCAGGATATAAGGAAAATGCCGGTGTCTTCTGTCATAACAACGCATGGATGATCTGTGCAGCTGCTTATGCAGGTTTCGGTAACAAGGCATTTGACTGGTACTCAAGAATCGCTCCTGCTTTCCTTGAGGATATCTCAGATCTTCACAGAACAGAGCCATATGTATATGCACAGATGGTTGCAGGTAAGGATGCAGGACGTCAGGGTGAAGCTAAAAACTCATGGCTCACAGGTACAGCTGCATGGAACTTCGTAGCAATCAGCCAGTACATCCTCGGTATCAAGGCTGACTGGGACGGACTTAAGGTTGATCCTTCAATCCCATCATCATGGGACGGCTTCAAGGCTACAAGAAAGTACCGCGGAGCTACATATGAAATCGACATCCAGAACCCTGATCATGTAGAGAAGGGCGTTAAGTCAATCACAGTTGACGGCAACGCAGTTGAAGGCACAGTACTTCCTACATTTGCTGACGGAACACATAAGGTTGTTGTGGTTCTTGGATAATTAAGTTACAACTTCAAAACCGAAATTAAATTGCCCCTGAGACGACTTATGAAACAGTCACTCAGGGGCTCATTTTATATTTTTGTTATGTAATTGTCGGTATTGTGTCATAGATTTACTCGAATAGAATAACGCTCTCTCCGCCCGGAATCTTAACGGCACTTCCCATTTCCGGACTGCTGTCGGAGAGCTTCATTATCCATACATCCGTAGCATACGGATTATAAATATGCGTTCCGTCGGCCGAGTAAATAAGCCCTCTTGCCGCTTTCATATAATCAGCTATCTCGATATTTGTTGCATACCAGATATCATCACGTCCGGACATATACTCGCAGAAGCTTTCAATCACGCTCCAGTTATCATCCCTATCGAATTCATAACTGTGGCCCCAGACATAAAAGAGCTTCAGATATTGAGGCTTCTTAAACTCCGCAAACTCCTTTGCTTTTTCCATCAGATTCGGAGCACTGTGATGACATGTCGGATGCCATTCCAGAAAATCATCCGGAAGTTCAAAATCATTTGTCGACTTCGTTGTCCTGGCATATGCTATTCCAAGGTCCTGCAGTATTCTCTTTACTCTTTCGTCATATGCGCCATTCGGATATGAATGTCCGCGCACTATCCCGCCGGTCAGCTTCTCGAGATTCTTTCTATCCTCCATGATCTGCATGACAATATCTGTGTCAGTGAGTCTGGTAAGCGTCGGATGCGTCAGCGAATGCGTTGCCACTTCATGCCCTGCATATAATTCCGCTGCGGAAGCTCTCATCTCGATTAGCTCTTCATCCATCCATCCGGAATTAAGATGAAATGTGCCCCTGATCCCATATCTGTTGAAAATCTCTACAAGTTGTCTGTCCCAGCGTCTGCCGTCATCGTAGCTTAGGGTAAGTGCCTTTGATTTTCCGTCGGGAAATGTGATATATGAAAACATGTGGTGCTCCTCTATCGTCATATCTATCTTCTCTCTCTCATTTTTATTATTTTTTCAACACCCACGCAAACCCCTTCGCTGTCCTCAAGTCTGCATCCTTAAAATGGTTCCCCTCATTCCATTCGAGTGTTACATCTACCTTATCCTTAAGTATCTCATAGCTTCTTCTGATTGCATCTCCGACCTGTCTCATTATCGGATTTCTGGTTTTTTCTTCTTTATTTCCGAGACTCAGGTATACTCTATCCGTCAGTATGGTCTTATCTGCTATATAGTCCACGAATCGCGGGAACCACATCGAGGGTGATGCCGCTGCACAACCGGAAAAGATATCTGTCTGATATACAGTCCAGAGTGCGAAGAGCGCCGAGAGTGAATATCCTCCGATATACATTTTCAGATCTTCGGATGCGCCTGTTCGTACCGGCTCCACAACTTCATCCATCAGCATCTTCAATGTCTTATCAGCATATCCACCGAATCCCTCATTTCCAAACACTGCAGGATTTGGCCATGGCGACAGATCATCGTTCCAGTTATTCACCTTCACTGCTATTAATCTGAAATCCGAAGTTCCGCTAAGCTCTCTGATCAGCTGTACCTCTCTTTCGAGACTGTCCATATCATGGTCACCAACCATCTGAAGCAGCACATTTCCTGATTGTTCATTACCGTATTGAAATACTGATTCCAATGTCTATTCCTCGTGTTAAAAATCAAATGTTCTGTCCGTTATCTCTTTTGCCAGTTCCGCACGTACCTTTTCCTGCCCGTCTATAGCGCCCTCCAGGCTCTTCTTGTACATATAGTTACCGTCATCCACAACCATAGCATAGAGAAGATTCTCTGCCTTCTGGTAACATGTCATGGCCATCCTCAGATCTTTATCAGTGCCGTAACCGTAGAAGAACATTTTCCCGATTCTCAGATATATAGGTCCTGCACAGATTGGCTCAGCTTCCTCAGTCATGGTCTCTATACAGTGATTATATATCCAATACCTCCTCTGTTCAAAATAAAACTGCAACCCATGACAATACTATACAACACTTATTATCGGGATGCATCACCTTGTTTACGCCATTTTCACACTCGTTTTGTTATAGTTTGTTATAGTTCAGATTTCTTGTTATAGTCAAAAAAAGTGTTGAGCACGCACGTCTCCACACTCTAAATACATCCTATATCTTATTCTAATCTCACATAGTGAATTCCACTATCAATCTTACCTTATCATCTGCATCCTTCAGGACTACGATAGGTTTATCCTCATGTTCAGCCGCAAGATACGGATAAATGATATCTCCCTTCACGGACTGAAGCTTATACTCGGCTCTGAAACTCTTCAGTTTATCCGCCCTATTGCGAAGCTCTTCCGGAAGTGCAGTTATCGCAATTGCGATATACTGACCATTATTTACATGATGATTTGTATCTATATACTGATCCGTAACAGTTATCGGACTGCACTGGGTCAGCTTCGATACATCGGGAACCTTCAGCTTTCCCTTTTCAAAATCCTTGTCCAGAGGTTCTGCCATTCCGTATGCTTCGAACTCTTCATCCGGTACATTTTTCTCGGGCGTTCCAGTCAAAGTATTAACATATGCCCATTCGGAATAAGCATAAACCAGAAGTTCTCCGGTCTCAACATTTTCAATGGTAAAGTTTCTTTTTCCGATAAAAAATCTGAAACCGCAGGCCCAGGTCGTAACCTTAAGTCTTTCACAATAACGCGGTCTTCTGTTAATCCTGATCTGCCATCCGGTCAGCATCCACACGGTATGCTTCTCGTTCAGCCAGTCAACGCCGACTCCTCTGTCTTCTGCCTCAAATGTACAGCAGTCCTGAAACCAGTTGATTATCGAAAGCAGTGTCGCGTCTCTGGTCTCATTTACCTCACTATACCTGACTCTAGTCTCATAAGAATACATTTATCAGTCCTCAACTCCAAGCTCTTTGAGGATTCTTATGAGGTCCTCAATAGTTGCTATTTCATCAAATCTGTCCATAGGGATTTCAACATTGAATTCCTCTTCAAGAATTACAACAAGCTCATACAGATCCAGAGAATCAAGTGCCAGATCCTCCTTAAATGAAGTATCCGAGGATAAATCCTGTGCCTGTATGGAGAGGAAGTCAACCAAAATTTCTACCAGCTTATCATATATCATACATCCACCTCCTGAATGTCATTATTTCAATTGCCAAATAATCCCAACACAATTCAACATTCATTATGAATCATTGTAAACTTTCTGAAAAAACGTGTCAATCCATCAGCTTAGAATAATATATTTCCTTCTTCATCAATAACAAATGCGGTAAAGTCGGTAAGATAATAATCGCCGTAAATATCGTCTATACAGAATGAATAATAGTATTCACCCGCCGGCATCAGATTGTAATATATCTCAACCTCGCCGTTTACTGTATATTCCTCACCTACATACTCAAACTCATCATCATTATCCAGGGAATATGCATAATATATCGGAGTAATCACATCACCGTCCGTTAACTTGATGATCTCACGGGAAGCAGCACCATACTCATTGATTCCGTCCCATACTCCCTCGACCTCCACAGTACCGCTATAATACTGTCTGATTCGAAGGTTTGTTTCCTCTCCGTTTAACATGATCGGTGCAGTATAGACCACATAATCGTTGGTTTCTTCAACTATATATGTTGCAAGGTTCTGTCCGTCCGACAGTGAGAGCCAATAGCCGTCGAAATTATCCGAAAAATGGCCCGTATCCCAATCTCCTATAATGTCAACGGTTTCACCCATCTCAATGACTCCCTGCTCATCCTCCGTAAGCACGTAAACCATTGCATAAATGCTCGACGCATTATTTATTCCATTCTCATCAAGCGTAAGTCCGAATATACCATCATCACTGACAGCAGCTTCTTCCTCAAATGTTATATACGGACTTTCTCCGGTCTGCTCATAATCATCCAGATAATTCCAATAACTGTCATCCTCAGCCGCATCCCACCAGCTTGATTCTTCTTCGTCTTCAAACCACTGGCTGTCATCGTATTCATCAAAATCATATTCGGTGGCACCTGTCTTACCGAGTCTGTCGATAAATGACAGATAGTAAGGACTGATCGATATTCTTCCGAAGAGCGAAAGCTCGTTGGAACCCTGAATCTCAAGCGGATAATAAACCGACAATCCCCCGGCCGAAGTATGAGTAGAACCGCTTATCTTATATACAACTGCCGAACCCAGTGCCTTCTCGGCAGCATCAGCGCCGTCGGCATAATCGGAACAAGCATCCAGCACTCCGCCCAGATCCACCATATTTGTATAGCCTTCTGATTTATTATTTCCTCCGAAATTGTCAACGCTTTCAATGCTTCTCATCATTTCTGCATTTTTCGAGGAATCCTCTCCGGCATTATACATATTCATGGCAAATGTATTAAAGCTCATTACCAGCTCATCTATCTTTGACAGATCTATGACAGCAAGTGTTGCAAGCTCTTCATCATCGTCTCTTTTACAGGATTCGTAAAAACTGTCACAGACTTCTTTACCGAGATCGACTGTATCCGCATCCGGATGAGCCGCAAGATAATTACCTATTGCAGTATAATCCCATCCGCTTCCCGGCTCCATTTCCTGCGATCCAAACATATAATCGGAATAAGTTGCAAGAACATTTGCTATTTCTACGGTTCCCATCAGGCAGGCATCAAAACCCACAAAATCGAATTTGCGTCCCATTTTTTCCGTACATTTAAGAAGGGCCGCATCTATCTCCATAAGAGTCAGTGAATCCTGATCATAATTCTCATCGAAGCATACACCGGTTATACATCCACCGCCATGATTCCACATTATAAGTCCCATATGCTCTGAATTATATTCCGATGTACCCCACACCAGAAAATCCGAAAGCGTATCGGTATTTCCCATGCTGCCCAGCGATGTCTCATCAACCATCTCGGTCTTACCGTTCTGGATCAGAAACCTCTGGATTTTTCTCTCATCGACAATAGAATTCGTCCAGTCATCAGTTCCTCCTGTTTCGACTATAAAACGGACATTTTCATTTCCGGAAGCAGCAGCCATTTCTTCCATATCGCTTGCTCCCATACCGCTATCCGTCTCAAGATCGGTTCCGCATAGATATACGAAGATCGTCCAGATTCCGTCATCCTTCCTTTTTCCCTGATCTATGTCTTTTCTTGATATAGCGAGCTCTCCGGTAGAATTATCAACCGTCATAGCGATTCCGGTTATCGCTTCTACATCTCCCTCCGGAATGTAGCCGCTCTCTTCATCATCATCAAAAAGTCCGAAGAAATCATCTTCGTCACCCTTATCGTAATCCTCGGAATCATAATCGTCCTCATCATAATAATCGCTCTCATCATAGTAGCCGCTTTCATCATAATCCTCGTCATATTCATCATACTCATCCGAGCATGCACCGCAGCTTAATGTAAGTACAAAAGCCATAATGATCGCAGATAATTTTTTAATCTTTCTCATACATTTCCTCATTCTTACTATTCATATCTGAGGGCATCGATAGGCGACAGCCTTGCCGCACGTTTCGCAGGATATAATCCGAATATCACACCTACAAGCATTGAGAATCCAAAGGAAATGAGTATCGCTGTAATCGGTGGCCTTATGACGACCGTAATAAAGCTGTACTCCGTTGTAGCTACTATAGTCTTTGCAACTATCGAAATGATCACACCGTTAATAAGTCCCAGAACAATTCCGATAATACCTCCTATGGAGCATATAAGTACCGCTTCTACCAGAAACTGCTTCTCTATTACCTTATTCTTAGCTCCGAGAGCCTTCCTTATTCCTATTTCCTTCGTCCTTTCGACGACACTGACGAGCATGATGTTCATAACGCCGATACCGCCTACGATAAGCGAGATCGCTGCGATTATCGAAATCGCAACCGTTATGACATTCAGCATACTGGTTATCCTGTTGAGCTGTTTTTCCAAAGACTCAACTTCCAGATGCCAGAGGGAATCCGGTTCCATACAGTTAGTGTTAAACCACATTTCGGTTTCTGCAATGATCATATCCGGATCTTTTCCGGGTTTCGCGATTACATTAAAGAAATATGCTTCTCTTTCGCTCTTTGGGATTCCCGCAAGATCATATACATAATTAAGCGGAACAAAAATAGTTGTTTCCACCTCTGAGCGAGGTTTACCTCTATCACTGTATCTGCCTATCTTGTTGACGTCATATTCATAAACGCCAATTACATATACATCAAAATAGATGCCGTTCTCGAGCTTGAGTGAAATCTTCTCTCCGATAGGATCCCTTCCTTCAAATGCATAATCTGCAAATACGTCCGAAACAACCGCAACCTGTCGGGCATCTATACTGTCCTGCAGCGAAATAGGTCTTCCCTGAAATGTATCCACTCCGTATGTTTTAAGAACGCTTCCGGTTTCTCCCGTAACCGAAAACTTCAGTTCATATTTTCCATTACCCGCCTCATATACACCATCACCGAGATTCATTTCCGCACCAACAGCCTCTATATCATCCTGATAGGTCTGCTGAAAAAGCTGCAGATCATCCAGTGTAATGTGCGGTAATTCCTGCTTTTCTGCTTCTCTGTAATCATCTGATGAAATGTATGCATAAAGAGTATTTACGCCTGCCATTTCATAAACAGATGTCGCTATGGACTGCTTAAGTGACGAACCGATTGTCGTGATCGTAATAACGGCACTGATACCTATTATAATACCGAGCATGGTAAGGAAGGAACGCATCCTGTTGGAGCGAACACATGACCAGGCCAGGCGGAGATTTTCTCTAAAATCCATTCTCTCCACCTCCCATGCTTTCCGGAGCCGAATCATTCAGATGTTCCGTCACCTTGTAAGTGCCGCGATTATCCTTATCCGATATTATACGTCCGTCACTGATTGTTATTATTCTTTCTGTTTCAGCCGCCAGTTCGCGGCTGTGTGTTATAAGAACTATCGTCTTTCCCTGCTCTCTGTGAAGCTTATGAAAAATGTCCATTATCAGGTGGCCTGTCTTTGAATCCAGTGCTCCTGTCGGTTCATCGGCAAGTATTATCGACGGATCACAGGCGAGTGCTCTTGCGATTGCGACTCTCTGGTTCTGGCCTCCCGAGAGTTCATTGGCCTTATGGTCATATCTCTCACTCATACCCATCATATCCATAAGTTCCATCGCTCTCTCACGCCTCTTCCTGCGTGACATTCCGGAATACATAAGCGGAACCTCTACATTTTCGAGAGCCGTGATTCTGGGAATCATACAGAAATTCTGAAATACAAAACCGATCTCGTTGTTCCTTATTTCACTGAGTTCTTCATCATCAAGCGTAGAAATATCCTCTCCGTTGAAAAAATATTCACCTGAACTCGGACGATCCAGTGCACCCATGATATTCATCATGGTACTCTTACCGGAACCGGACTCTCCTACCAATGCAACAAATTCGCCTTCTGCGACCGTCATATTGATATCATGGAGGATGTGCAGCTCATTTTCCTGACCTTCATAATAGTTCTTATAAATGTTCCTCATTTCTATAACATTCATCTTTCAAGCCCTCACATGTATCCGGTCAATTATCTTCTTGTTGAACTTTTATACTCACATTTTGAGGAGTTCCCTCCGTTATTTCATCAGGTGTATTTATTACTATATCTCCTGCCTCGATTCCACCGAGGATTTCCGTATAATATCCGCTTGTCTCGCCGATAGTTACCGGAGTTTTAACGACATCATATAAGCCCGGTGTCGATGCGGACGGCTTTGCGACATATACATAATCCTGTCCGTTTTCGTTTATTATCGCAGTATATGCGATACACATTTTCTCTCCGATATTATTTACTATAATGTCTACCTTTGCATTCATTCCGAGCATCAATCCGCCGTTATCGGTAACATCGATGATAGCCTTATACGTGTTGTTGCCATACATGTCTCCGGTCATCGCGCCACCCTGAGCTTCCTTGTTGGCATTGAATCGGTATACCTTGGATACAACTCCCTTAGCCTGAATGCTGTCGATATTATCGGAATAAATGATTGCTTCCTGACCTTCCTCGACGTCCAGAATATCCTTTTCCTTGATAAGGACTTCTATTCTGAGATTCTTATCATCCTCTAACTGCATAAGATTACCCTGTATGGCAGGTATTCCTTCTACAGCCGAAATGGATGTAACAAGTCCGTCCTGTTCGGCAAGAACGATTGTCTTACCTTTTTCTTCATATGCGGAAGCCAGCAGCTGTGCCTGTTCGGAATAACTATTTGCCTGAATCTCCTGAAGTTCTGCCTGATCCTGAGCTGACCTGATTCCGTCATATCCGGTTGAAATAAGCTCATTATACGCATCTACCGCCTTATCATAAGTTGCCTTAAGTTCATCTATCTGTGCAAGCTTTGCACTGTATTCGGCAACGACTTTTGCACACTCTTCGAGTCTTTCCTTTGCCTTAATGACCTCAACATCCAGCTGGGTTGTGTCAGGCACGGTCGGCTGAACAGGCTGAGGATTTCCCGGAGATGCAGTATCTGTACCGGCTGTATTTGCTTCCGGATTTTCTGCCGGGCTTGGCTCTACATATGTTCCGGCTTCCTTCGCTGCTTCTACGGCAGCCTCGTATGCTTCCTCTGCCGCATCATACTCTTCTTCGGCAATCTGAAGGATTGTTTCAAGCGCATCCCTTCCGCTTACTGCGGTCTCATATGCTTTTCTCGTATTCTCAACAGCTTTTGCAGCAGATGCTATCGATGCATTCTTTGAATTCATCGCACTTTGGACAGAATGATTCGACATCTCGATCTGTTTAGCCTGTAATCTGTCCGTATCGGTTGCCATCTCCTCAAGCTTGCTGATATTCTTATCTATCTCCGTTGTGTCGATCTCGCAGATAACATCGCCCTTCTTTACGCTGTCTCCGAGCTCGACATTTATGCTCTTTATCGGATAGGACAGATTGGTGGTAACCACGTCAACATTTTTACTGACAACCGCACCGTCAGCCTTTATATATACTGACATATCATGTGCCCCAAACTCTTCTCCCGTAAGCGGAACCTTCGGTGTTTCAAGAGCACCTGAAATCCTATGCATGCATGCCGCAATTCCTCCGCCGATAGCCACGAGAAGAACGAGTATTATGATTATCCACTTTGCTGCCTTGCTCTTCTTCTTTTTCTTTTTCTTAGTCTTACCCTGTGTCTGTTCCTTAACCTTCTTTTCTTCCATTTGTAAATCCCCACACATTATGTCTAAATCAATTAGTCCTTTATGAACAATAAATGTTTCGCACGTTCATAAATATTCCACTCATTCATCTTGCAGTTTCCTGCTGATGACATCTATTCTGTTCGATCATATATCATCATTTCCCGATTGACACTCACTCGTCCTGTCGGATAATACCCTTACTCCGCCAGATAGTCACATGCTGCGATTGTTACCGATAATTACCCTCACTCTGCAAGATAGTCACATGCTGCGATTGTTACCGATAATTACCCTCACTCTGCAAGATAGTCACATGCTGCGATTGCTGCCGATGCGCCGTCAGCACATGCTGTCGTCACCTGTCTGAGTGTCTTCACTCTGCAGTCACCTGCTACAAAGATTCCCGGAGTCTTGGTAAGTGTACTCTCCGTTGAAATGAAGTATCCCCTCTCATCAAGCTCTGCTATATCCTTAAATGCTCCATTCTCCGGAACAAGTCCAACCGCCAGGAATACGCCGTCGCAGGAAACAGTCTTTTCCTCTCCGCCTTCGCTGAATCTTACACCGGTCAGTTTTCCGTCCTCAATCACATATCCGAGGATTTTGGTTCCTGTATGAGCTTCTACATTATCATTTTCAAAGAGCTGATCCTGCAGCTTCTTATCTGCCGTAAAGAAATCCATATCCTGAAGGATTATCAGCTTCTTCACTATGCCTGTAAGCAGGTTTGCTTCAACAAATGCCGAATTACCTCCGCCGATCATTACAACTGTTCCGTCTCTGTAGAAATCTCCGTCACAAACAGCACAGAAGCTGATTCCGCTTCCTATCAGGTCTTCTTCACCCGGAAGTCCGAGAACTCTGTGAGTTGTTCCTGTAGCGAGAATTACTGTATGTCCTTCGTAAGCGCCGCCCTCTGCAGTCTTTACGACAAAATCTTTTCCATTCTTTTCAACTCCCGTAACCTCTTCCAGAGTCACCTCTGCTCCCTGCTTCATAGCCTGATCCAGGAACTTATCGGCAAATTCATCTCCGCTGATAACATCGAAGCCCGGAATATTTTCTACCTTCGGAGAATTTACTATCTGTCCTCCGAATACGCTCTTCTCAATAATAAATACAGACTTTCCGCTTCTGAGTCCGTATACTGCAGCTGTAAGTCCTGCAGGGCCTCCGCCCACTACGATAATATCAAACATATCTATTCCTTTCTTCTAAGAAAGGCCATAAAACTTACTTAAGCAAGCTTTATGGCCTTTTCTTATCCCCATATCCTTCCCGGTCAAAACCGTCCTAAATTGTCCGGGAATTATCTGTTCTTCAAATTTATACCGTCTTATTTGCTGTGCGCTTTCATCCAGTCTACGGCAGCAGTATCACCTTCGTATCTAGTTCCGTCCGGATCAATGATCGTCGGTGTCTGACGGATATTCAGCTCTCTTGCAATATCCATATTCTGTGAGCAGTTTACTTCGTTATATTCAAGACCTGCAAGCTTGAATCTCTGCTCTGCACCCTTACACTTAGGGCAATGATCCTTAACATACATTGTAGGAACACCTGCTTCTGCTGCTTCTGTTGGAGCACTTGCAGATACCGCTGTCTCAACCTTTGCAGGAGTTGGTTCAGGAGCATTTGCAGCACCAAGAGCCTCTTCAGCTGAAATAGTCTTAACCGGGCCATCATGTGTAAGTTTACTTTTCATGATGTCATATACAACTCTGTCCTTAAACTCCTGTGTCTTTCCATCATTCCAGTTCTGAACCGGACGATAGTATCCTGTAATACGGCTGTAAACTTCTGTAGCTGCGCCGCACTGTGGACACTTATGAGCCTCTCCTACGATATATCCATGATCTCTACAGATTGAATATGTAGGTGACATTGTATAGTAAGGAAGTCTGTAATTCTCTGCAATCTTACGAACAAGTGTAGCAGCCGCCTTCCAGTCAGGAAGCTTCTCTCCAAGAAATGCATGGAATACTGTTCCTGAAGTATAAAGTGTCTGAAGGTTATCCTGAACATCAAGAGCTGAGAATATATCATCTGTATATCCTACAGGAAGATGTGAGGAATTTGTATAATACGGTGTACCGTTCATGTTTGCTGTGATGATATCAGGGAACTGATCGATATCATGCTTTGCGAATCTGTATGTTGTAGATTCAGCCGGAGTAGCCTCAAGGTTATAGAGGTCGCCGTACATTTCCTGATAATCACTGAGACGCTCTCTCATATGATTGAGAACTTCTACTGCAAACTGCTGTGTTTCAGGATGTGTAAGATCCTTTCTCAGCCACTTGGCATTGAGACCAACCTCATTCATACCGATAAGTCCGATAGTTGAGAAATGGTTGTCAAATGAACCAAGATATCTCTTTGTATATGGATAAAGACCTGAATCAAGAAGCTTTGTAATAACCTCTCTCTTTGTCTTAAGTGATCTTGCTGAAATGTCCATCAGACGGTCAAGTCTTGCATAGAAATCCTCTTCATCTGATGCCAGATAAGCAATTCTCGGAAGGTTGATTGTTACAACTCCGACAGATCCTGTTGACTCGCCGCTTCCGAAGAAACCACCTGACTTCTTACGAAGTTCTCTGAGGTCGAGTCTGAGACGGCAGCACATACTTCTTACATCGCTTGGCTCCATATCGGAATTGATGTAATTTGAGAAATACGGTGTTCCGTACTTAGCTGTCATTTCAAAAAGGAGCTTGTTGTTTTCTGACTCACTCCAGTCAAAATCCTTTGTGATTGAATATGTAGGAATCGGATACTGGAATCCACGTCCGTTGGCATCACCCTCGATCATGATCTCGATAAATGCCTTGTTGACCATGTCCATTTCCTTCTGACATTCGCCATATGTGAAATCAACCTGCTGTCCGCCGATCCAGCACTTCTCGTCTCTCATATCTCTTGGAACTGTCCAGTCAAGAGTAATATTTGTAAACGGTGACTGTGTACCCCATCTTGAAGGTGTGTTTACACCGAAGATAAAGGACTGAATGCACTGCTTAACCTCTTTCTGTGACAGGTTATCTATTCTTACGAAAGGTGCAAGATATGTATCAAATGATGAGAATGCCTGAGCTCCTGCCCACTCATTCTGCATAATACCAAGGAAGTTAACCATCTGGTTGCAAAGTGTTGAGAGATGGCCTGCAGGTGCGGAAGTAATCTTTCCCGGAACTCCGCCGAGACCTTCCTGAATAAGCTGCTTAAGTGACCAACCTGCACAATATCCTGTAAGCATGCTGAGATCATGAATATGGATTGCTGCTGTTCTATGAGCTTCAGCTGTCTCCTGATCATAAATCTCGCTGAGCCAGTAATTTGCTGTAATGGCTCCCGAATTTGAAAGGATAAGTCCGCCGACACTATATGTTACGGTCGAATTCTCCTTAACACGCCAGTCATTAACCTGAACGTAATTATCTACTATATCCTTGTAGTTGAGCATGGCGTTCTTAACATTACGAACCTTCTCACGCTGCTTTCTGTAAAGGATATAAGCCTTTGCAACATCTGCATAGCCTGCTTCTGAAAGAACATGCTCTGCGCTGTCCTGGATATCCTCGACTGTTACTACATCATCTTTAATCTTTGTTTCAAAATCACTGGTTACGCGAAGTGCAAGCATATCTACTACGCTAGGATGATACTGCTTATTGCATCCTATAAAAGCTTTCTCGATTGCTGCGCTGATTTTTGAGACATCAAAATCAACCACGACTCCGTCACGTTTCATAACCCGGTACATATCTGGTTCCTCCCCCACTCTTTAATAAATTTGCAAGTTATAAGCTGTCCTTTTCCATCGCATCGTTCCCGGAAAAGGCTGGTATATAAGATAGTACCATAAATATAAAAAAAGTCAATATCTAGTATTCAATTATTTTGCCGAATACTAGATATTGTACCTTTTTATGTTAACGCTTTTTCATCCACCGACCTCGACGTAACACATTTCTTTGCCTTTAAACAAGCCGTTTCCCACGTTTGGAGGCAGAAAATTGATATTGCGTCAGTTAATATCAAGTCAAGCAGTGATAAGTTTTTGTTATAACTATATAATCATATCTTGTATACAACTTCCACTAGATAGATTTGTTCTGTGCCACTATATATTTTTGTTATACACCCTCTGGATAGTTTTGTTATATGCCACTATATAGTTTTGTTCTGTGCCACTATATAGTTTTGTTATACACCCTCTGGATGGTTTTGTTATATGCCCACTGGATGTTGATGTTTTTCTCCATCAAACCAACTTTATGTAAACTCAATCTGTTTATATGCATCACAACTCAGCGTACAGAATAATTCTGCCTACGTTGTACTACATACCTCTGAGCTCAACGGATTTTACATATGGTTTAACTATCTCGGCGTACTCCTTCATCTCTTCTTCGGTCCTCGCCTCAAGTCCTGCAAATGGAACTGTATCCCTGTCAACGAACCCCTGAAGGTAATATTTCTCCGCTCCCTTGATCCACTCGGCAATCCCTATAAAGCTGTCTTTGTCATGAAACTGCTTGATGACCGTCGTGCGGAATTCATATTCAACATTCCCTCTGAGCAGAAACGAGATGCTTTCGTCCACTCTTGATAAGTCAAAACCCGTAAGTCCGACTGTCTCAGCATATCGCTCCTTTGAATTCTTTACATCCATTGCGACATAATCAACAAGCCCTTCACCCACTATGCGTTTCAGCATATCCGGATGATTGCCTGTTGTATCAAGCTTAACTTTAAAGCCAAGCCCCTTTATCTCACTAAGCAACTCCGGAAGATCCGGCCTAAGAGTCGGCTCTCCTCCCGTGACAGCCACTCCATCAAGCTTTCCACGTCTTGTTTCAAGAAATTCCAGAAATTCTTTATCATCCATAACTGCCGGTGCATTCATATCCAGAATTTCCGCATTATGACAGAATGGACACCTAAGGTCGCATCCTCCCAGAAATACCGTACATGCCACCAGACCCGGAAAGTCGAGCAGCGTCATCTTCTGCAAACCATGTATCTTCAAAGCTGATTACCTCTTTTATATGATTTTTAGCATCTTTAATCATACACCAAACCCCAAATTAGTGCATTAAGAAATCTGCTTTTAGTATTTATACTTCTTTTACTTCTTATACTTCTTTTACTGCTTTTACTAATATTTTGTCAGTTCATTCTTTTCTGTTAGTATATTTCTTTTCCATGCGATCACTTTCTCCCTATATTTACTAATTATTTTCCGGTTCTCCTTTTTCTGTTAGTAATCTCTTTTTCCA
>CAMJHQ010000040.1 GCA_946405625.1 uncultured Lachnospiraceae bacterium
GGAATTTATCACTTGCCTGTACTGACTTTTCTTGAGGAAAAGGGATACTTCGTTTTATTCTAAGGAATATATACTTTATAAGTGATTTATAGTAGCAGTGAATAAAAGCATATTGCTTTATTCTGTTTTCATCCCCAAGGAAATATTATCTTGGGGAATTTTTTGTCTCAAGTTTAGATATAATAAAAGATGAGGTTGTGAAAACAGGATTAATAAGATAATGTTATATGGTAGATGGTGATGCAGGAACTGCTACAAGATTTTTAGTAAAGAATAATAAAACTATGATTGAGATAATATACTATAATTTAAGAGAAAAAGCTGAAGTGAAGGATGAGGCTGCATCTTGGTTCAGCAGTAAGTGGGGTGTGCCTAAGAAAGCTTATCTTGATTGTATGGATGCATATCTCAGTGGTGAAACCGAATACGGATGGTATATTGCCATGGCTGGTGGTACTATCGTAGGAGGACTGGGAGTTATAGAAAATGATTTTCATGACAGAAAGGATTTAAGTCCTAATGTATGTGCTGTATATACGGAAGAAGAATACCGTGGAAACGGAATCGCTGGAAATCTACTTAATATGGTAGTAGAGGATCTGAAATCTAAAGGAATATTTCCTGTGTATCTTGTGACTGATCATACAGGATTCTATGAAAGATATGGCTGGGAATTTTTTTGCATGGCCCAAGGTGACGATGAGCCTGAAATGACCCGACTCTACATACATAGGTGAAAGGGAAAAAGATATGAGAATAGAAACAGAGAGACTTATCATAAGATCGATTGAACCGGGCGATGAGAAAATCTTTGCTGAGATGGCAGAGGATGGAAGTCTTAATGATGTAGGGTTCGATGAGCACTGTTCAGAGTGGATAGGTGACTGGATAAATGAGGCAACTCTCCTTTCTGAAAAGGATGATCCAAGAGCATACTATATTGCTGATGTAATATGTCTAAAAGAAGGCGGAAGAGTCATTGGAAGTGTTGGAACTTCATATTATAAAGATATGGATAAAGTAGGAATTGTCTGGTTTGTTGGATCTGAATTTAGACAAAGTGGTTATGCCTCAGAGGCTGCTAAGGCATATATTGCTTATTTCTTTGAGCATTATGCTGAAGATGAAATCATATCTACCATAAGAGATGCAAATGTTCCGTCATGGAAAACTGCTGAAAAGGCAGGATTTGTATTAGAAGATACTCGGATGTATAAAGATATTAATGATAGTGAAGAGCAGCTTTACAGATTTTATGCGATTAAAAGATAGAGGTTATAGAGATGAATTACAGTACGAAAATATCCGAAAGGATGTGGAACCAGTCAGATAAGGGAGAGCTGGAAGCTGCGAGAGAACAGACTTTTATAGATGATATAGTGCAGAAGGCACATATAGAGCGTGAACTTCTTGATTCGTTGGATGGCATCGAGACTGCCTTTGATGGCGGAGCAGGGAGCGGCAGATTCTCTATTCTTCTTGTAAAGCATGGCGTTAAGGTTACACATTTTGATATATCACAACCGATGCTTGATAAGGCCAAGGAGATAGCAGATAAAGAAGGCGTGATAGATAATATCACATTTGTCAAAGGCGAACTGGAAGATCTTTCAGCTTATGCGGATAAGTCGTTTGATCTGGTGATGTCATTTGACGCACCGATTTCCTATACCTATCCGAATCAGGAAAAGGTTATCGGGGAACTCGTAAGAATATGCAGGAAACGAATACTACTCAGCGTTTCAAGCAGACTCGGCTCCTTGCCGTATCTGGCAAATCCACTTCAGAAGAATCAGTTTATACTGGATAAAGATAGTAAGGATGAGTGGGTGCAGTGGTGTATTAATGCCAGAGAACAGATGATAGAAGGGTTCTCATTTGATAAGGAAAATATACTGAAGGCATATGATACCGGATTTCTGGGGGATGTTGAAGAAACAAAGGCTGCCTATGATCGTGGCGAAGCTCCCTGGTGTATAACCTATCATTTTATGCCGCAGGAACTGGAGAATATCTTAAAAAGTTTTGGCGTTAAAAATATTACACTTGCCGGACCGGGGGCATTTGCAAGGACTATTCCAAATGAAATATTAGTAAAGATAATGAATGACCCGAAACATAGAGAAGACTTTCTTGAGGTCTGTCATATGTATGACAGTAATCCATATGTGTGTGGAATGGGGAAAGATAATCTCTTTGCAAAGGGAGAAATATAGTTTTTATACTAGCAGTAAAATGACATATAATTTTCTGCATGTTATACTCAATTCTACGTAGGCTTATAGTTACTATTATTTGTAGAATAATAAGATATTATGGAAAAATAGAATGAAAGAAAGATTATCACGTGCACTTGAGAATATGAAAAAATATAACGATGGGATTATGTATCAGGAGTGTTTTGGGTTTGAACCGGATGTGGAATATGATGCATTGGTAGTTGCACCGGGGTGGAAACCAACAAAGATTATTAAGGATCCCGCATATAAAGTTACTGTGCTGGCACAGCATTCTTATTTCTCCGGTTATCTGGTTGAGAAGGATGGACTGAAGGTGGCTTGGGCACAGACGGCATCCGGTGCCTGTAATGTGCTGGATCATATAATCATTTGTGCGGATATGAAGTTTAAGGCGTTTTTATTCGTCGGAGCTGTTGGAGGGCTGACAGAGAATTACGAGATAGGAGATCTGTGTACGCCGGAGGAATGTATATCCGGTACGTATGCAAATCATTATCTGGATTATAAACTTCCCGATTTTAAACCGTTTGAAAAGATTTATCCGAATAAGGACTATATGTTTGAGATGATAGATCTGGCTAAGGAATCAGGATATCAACTTAGAACCGCAAAGGTATTTAACACAGATTCTATTTCGCTTGAGTATTCTCATCTGGATGAGATCAAGGCTACAGGTGCAGAGCTTATTGAGATGGAAACCGGGATATTCTATACGCTGGCAGATGCCTTCGATATTCCTTCTATAGCACTTCTTGCAGTTTCTGATAATTCAGCTACAGGAGTTCCGCTTCTTGGACGAGGAGATGAACTTGCCCAAAAGTATGTTCATACAAGAAGTGTAGTGATACCGGATTTGATATTTAAGATAGCCGGTCGGGAGTAGAGGCATCACATATAATTGTAAAGAAAAGGATAGTAAACTAAAAACGGAGGGCGAATAAATGTTAATGTTCAGAAAATTAAGAAATATCTAATAAGCATGAAACCTTAACTAAATAGTTTCATGCTTAGAATGCTGAAGTTTACTATTTAAATTAAGGAGATTAGTATTATGATATTTCAAGACAATATAATAAAAGAATATTTACGTAATGTTTATTTTATTTCAGGCACAGCTTGTGGTGGAAAGACGACTGTAACTAAGGAACTTGGGAAGAAATATGGTATTCCTATATATGTTATAGATGATCAGTTTACGATTCATCAACTTATGTCGGATAAAGAACATCAACCTGCCATGACTACTACTTTTAAGGATGCAGATGAATTCTTTGGAAGAAGTGTCGAGGAGTATAAGAGATGGCTTCTCGGAAACAAAAGAGAGCAGCTTGATTATGTTTTGCTGGATCTTATAAAGCTTTCAAGAGATCAGATAATTCTTTGTGATCTTCACATTGTGGTTGAGGAGGCGGATAAGATTACTGATCCTTCACGAATAGCATTTATGATATCAAAGCCTGAAAATATAGTGGATACTTACTGTAATCGTCCTGACCATAAGCCATTCAGCGATTTTATTCACAGCGCAACGGATTATGAAAAAGCTAAAGCAACATGTGAACAAACGCTGACAGAGATAAATATCGATGCATATAATTACATAAAGAACAGTGATTATTTTTGGGTTGAACGTGATAATAACAGAAGCGTTGAAGATACTGCCGCTTTGGTGGAAAAGCATTTTGGGTGGCGCCTGCTTGACGGGTTTTCGATTCAGAAGGTCGATAAAGGAACCGTACTTGCTGATGAACTCTTATCATTTGTATCGAACAGCTCATGGAATGATGTAAAAGAACATATGATAAAGCTGATAAGTAATTGGGAGTTCACTGACTGGGAGGGTGTCTTTGTGGCAAAAGCTGATGGAAAGATTATCGGAATGACTTCGGTCATGAAAGAAGATTATTATCCAATGCCTGAATTATATCCTTGGGTATCATGCATATACGTGGACGAAGAGTACAGGGGACAGAGGGTAAGTGGAAAGCTGATCGATCATGCCAATCAGTATCTAAGAAACCTTGGATTCGAGAAGAGTTATATTCCATCTGACCATATTGGATTATATGAACGTTATGGATATTCCTACGTCAAAGAAATAATTAATTATGGTGGACATGAGGACCATCTGTACGAAAAGAATATAAAATAATTATGAGTTCAAAGTGGGTCTGGTTTAGAGTGTCTGTATAACATAAGTAGCGGAAATGCTACTACAGGTTAATGGTATGAGCCGGAATATTTTTGTATGATAATTTCGGAGGTGATGAAAATGGTATTTTCCGAAAAACTACAAATACTCAGAAAGAATAAAGGTTTAACTCAGGAGGAGTTAGCCGAGAAACTCGGCGTTTCCAGACAGGCTGTAGCTAAGTGGGAATCTTCGCTCGTTTATCCGGACATTTACAATCTTATCCAGATAAGTAATCTTATGAATGTAAGTGTAGATTATCTGGTGAAGGATCAGAATTGTGCGGTTAATATTTCAAGAGAAGAGCAGACTGATATCGATGCACTGATAGAGTTCAGGCTGAAGGCAAATGTAAATACCTATGCGGGATTTATGAATGAAGTGGATGCTACAAGGCC
This sequence comes from uncultured Lachnospiraceae bacterium, assembly GCA_946405625.1. Classification (GTDB taxonomy): domain Bacteria; phylum Bacillota; class Clostridia; order Lachnospirales; family Lachnospiraceae; genus Eubacterium_Q. Next base: position 4,830 of record CAMJHQ010000040.1, read on the forward strand.
AGCGTCCCACGACTTTAGATACGAAGATGGGGACTACATGTATCATGATACCTATCTCGGCGGTGAAGAGTTTGCAGGAGAAGAAGCGGTTTGGAGGAAGGGGGTCGCCGTTTGGGCTATGAACTATATCGGCAGAGTCCTAGATGACAGATTCAGCGGAGATTTCTTAAAAGAAGCTCTTCGTGCCGCAGATAAGAAGATGCCTTACAGAGGTCCCGAAATATATCAGTCCGGTGAATATACATACAGGTGTAAGGTGACAGGTGATTTTACCTGGTTCCAGGGGTATGAAGAAATATACCTGAATGATGTTAAAGTATATGAATGTGTGTTTCATGGCGGAAAGGTAAGATAAGCTACGGAAAAACTCAAGTTTATTTATGTGATGAAAAGATAATTCAGCTCGACAGGAGAGTATCAGAGATGGCGGAATTACGCAGTACTGCGTAATTCCGCCATTTTATAATCATAAAACAGAAATCAAATAAGATTATGCCCAGGGATCGTCACTCTTCTTTACTCTTATATCAACGATAAGAATCTGTTCCCAGAGAAACCACTGGCCGGTTGATGGCTTGTTTCTGAGAGTGACGGGTCTCGGAGTATCAGCTCCGTCATCTGAACAGATTATTTCCTGAGATGATGAGATTTTGAACAAATGTCCGCTTTTAATCTTTAGGTTATCTTTAGGTTGACTTTAGGGAGACTTTTACTTGCAGCGTTAATATATGAACTGTAAGGAGGAGTTAACATATGAAAGAAATGCTTAGATTAGAAAATGTAACCAAGAAATATAAGAATAAGACAGTGGTTGATAACCTGTCGCTTAGTATCGAAGGTGGCGAAGTATTCGCACTGCTTGGAGCAAACGGAGCAGGAAAAACAACAACTATAAAGATGATCCTCGGACTTGCAAAAGTCAGTGAAGGAAATATCACGATAGAAGAAGGAAAGAAAATCGGCTATTCACCTGAGACTCCATACTTCCCACCATATCTTACAGCAATGGAAGTTATGAAGTATTACGCAGGAATCGAAGGAGATAAGACAAAGAAAGATAAGGAATACCTGAAAAGCCTTCTGGATATAACAGGTCTCGAAGATACAAAGACAAAGGTTAAGGATTATTCAAAGGGAATGATCCAGAGACTTGCACTTGCACAGGCTCTTATCGCGGATCCGGACATTCTGATCCTTGATGAGCCTACTGCCGGACTTGATGCACTTGGAAGAAAGCACAATCTTGAACTCATGAAAAATCTCAAGGAGCAGGGTAAAACAATCATCATTAATTCACACATCCTTCATGATATCGAAGCCATCTGCGACAGAGGCGTGATCATGAAAAAAGGAAAGGTAATAGATACCTGGACAAACGGAGTCAGCCACGAAAGTCTGGAAGATAAGTTCATCAGAATGGTCGGTGAAGAGTAATAAGCAGCAGAGAATATACTGAATATAAAATCAGAGAAAAGCAAATTTGGGTAATGATATAAATTAGGAGAGAAGCTATGGAAATCACATTAAATGTAATCAGAGAAAAGATACGTAAGAAAATGTTATATATCACAACAATCATCGGAATACTGGTAGTAACACTGTTCTCAACGGATATGGGAAGTCTTACAATCGGCGGAAGAAACATCAGCGACTATTATGTACTGGTACCTATACTTATCAATGTTGTCAACTTTCTGGCAGGTGCCATCGCACTTGCAATGTCGATCACAACAGTTCCGAATGAGTATGAGAGACGCACCAGCCACCTGATCTGGTCAAGGGGCGTAGGTCAGAGCAGATATCACATGTGCCTTGCAATGGGAAATGTAATCGTATCATGGATTTCCGGTTTTATCCTGTATCTGACACTCGGAATCTTTGCAGTAATAAACGGATATTCAAATATCCTTGGACTGATTCTTGTATCAACATTTTTCATGATGATATATGTAGCGGTTATCTGCATGCTTACAACAGCACTTTCAATTAAACTTCCGGCAGTTGTTACCGGAGTTATAATGATCGCACTTTTCGTAGGCGGTGCATTTAGAAGCATCCTGATCCTTGTATCTGCAGTCCTTACGGGCTTTGGTGGAACAGTAATAAAGAGACTTATCTCAGCAATCCCGGATCTTGCAGGACTCAGCAAGCAGGCAGGAAACCTCATTCAGGGAAAGCCTGTAAATGTACACGTAATAGTTATGGGATTAATATTTATCTGGATAGCAGGACTCGGAATCCTCGTTTTTAGAAGAAGCGAAGCTTAGTTAGATCGGAAAGGAAGAGAAGATGAAAAAATTAGGATATGCAATATACGGACTTGTAGGAGCAGGACTTGTTCTTGCGGGATTTGCAACAACAGAGAAGGGACTTAAGGAAAACAACAGAACTGAGCTTGATAGAGTTGTTGAAGATTATAAGGAACTCGGAGATATGGGATTCAGGGGATTTTGCCCGATGGATTATAAGGTAGCCTTTTCAAACGGCGAAAAGGATGTTGTAGTTGATTATAGCGATGGAGATTATAAGGTTACTGAAAGAGATGCTGTGTATGGCGGACTGGTAGGAAGCATTTATAAGAATGGTTCTGAATATGAGGTTGTTGTTCCTGAGTATGATACATGGATCACAATTCAGAATGCAGGCGGCGGAGAGCAGCTCTCAACAGTGATCTGGCATGAAAGCTTCCATGCTTATCAGAACAGTTACTGCAAAATAGAAGATATGGCAGAAGGAGAGATTCTCACTGAGACAGAGCTTGCAGAGCGTATCGATAATAATCCTGAGAAGAAGGACCTCTATCAGAAGGAAATGGATATTCTCGGAGAGTTAACAAAAGAAGAGAATTCTTGTGATGCAAAGGAAATTGCTATAAAATATATAACTGTAGCAGAGGAAAGAAATGGGCTCCTCACTGACGAAGAAAACAGATCTGAAGAATTATATGAGATGATGGAAGGCTCGGCATATTATGTGGAGTCAAAAGCTGTAAATTACGAAAACGGTGAGGCTGTTTACAGAAAGAATTATCTTAATACAGCTTCGAAATGCTCAGAAGGAAATTCAAAGTATTATCGTCACGGAATGCTTGAGTGCATGCTTCTGGATGAACTGGATCCAGAGTGGAAAGATTCATACAGCTTTGACAGAACTCTTGATGAAGTAATAGCAGAGTATGTAGCTGAGTAGATCCTGGTAAAATATATAGATATTGAAAAATCTATAGATTTCGGAAAATCTATAAATCTTGATATTTCGGCTTTGTAAAATCAGCAAAGTCGGCTCAGTAGAAAATACAAGGAGTGCATATGCAGTATACAGTACTTGGTGCAGACGATGAAGTAGAGATACTTGATTCGCTGGAACTGTTTTTGAATAAAGAAGGAATAAGACTCATTAAGGCTGATAATGGAATATCAGCCTTAGAGCTGTTTAAGTCGGAGAAACCTCATATGGTTCTTCTGGATGTAATGATGCCGGGATTGGATGGCTTTACGGTTCTGAGAAAGATAAGAGAAGAAAGTCATGTCCCTGCCATAATGATAACAGCAAAAAGTGAGGATTATGATAAGATACTCGGCCTTGAGCTCGGAGCCGACGATTATATATCCAAGCCTTTTAATCCTATGGAAGTAGTTGCCAGGATTAAGGCACAGCTGAGAAGAAATTATGATTATCATGAAGAGACATCAAATAAGGTATATAAGGCGTTTGGTATAGAAATGGATGTAGATGCGAAGTCTGTTAAAAGAGACGGAGAGCTGATCCAGCTAACGGGAACAGAGTATAAGATCCTGGAGCTTCTGATGTCGAATGCGGGAAGAATCTATACCAAGCAGCAGATATTTGAATATGCCTGGGAGGGTGAATATATCGCGGATGACAGCACGATCATGGTTCATATAAGTAACCTCAGAAATAAGATTAAAAGACCGGATGATGAGTCGGTTATCATCAAAACGGTTAAGGGACTCGGATATAAATTCGAGAAGGAATAATATATAAATTCGAGAAGGAATGATAAGGACCGGATATGAAAGATAAAAGAAAACATCAAAAGAGTATATTTTCCAGACTTGTAAAAAGTTATATTCTGTTCCTTGTCGGATCGCTGATCATTTTCATACTTATGCTGGTAGCGGTTCTGGCACTTGTCGGAAGAGGATCTATCAATAATCTTTCTCCGCAGAGCGTAGTGAACAGTGATGGTACTCTGAATGATCTGGATACCTTGAACCGCATAGGTGGATGGGTTGAAGAACTGGATAGTGAAGGTAATGTGGTAAGCTTTGCCGGAGACAGAAAGACAGATAAGGACAGCTACAGCACTGAAGAATTGGCAGATCTGCTTGACCTTGGATATGTTAAGTTTAACGGAACAGGAGTTGATATTTCGGAAAAGAACTCAGGGGGAATAAAAGAGTATTCCGGAATTGTAAGATATGCAGGAAATCCTCGGAGAATCTTTATCGTTTTTTTTCCGAGTGACAAGATACTTATCAGGCTGACATATAGCATATCCGGTGGAGAGAATAATTATGTAATTGTATTCGTAGCTGTCTTAGCGGCTCTGTTCCTGCTGGAGGTATTACTGATAAGCAATTATCTGAAGAGGCATATAGATAAGCCGTTGAAGCATCTCATGCAGGGAATGGATGAGGTTAGTGAGGGAGAACGTGATGTTGTCCTGGATTATAAAACGGATAAGGAATTTGAAGATATCAGGGACAGATTCAATATGATGGCCCGGAAGCTGAAGGAAACTGAAGAAGAGAAGCACAGGATAGAGCAGAGCAGAAATCAGATGCTGCTTGAGCTGGCACATGATATCAAGAATCCGGTTGCATCCATAAAGAGCAGTGTAAGTGCTCTGGAGGAAGGACTGGTTGCGGAAGATAAGAAGGAAGACTATTTCAGAAGAATAGATATGAAGGCTGAAAGAATCAGAACGCTTATCGAGGATATGAACACAAGCCTTAAGATGGAAAGTGATGATTATAAGCTGAATCTCGAAAAGGCCGATGTCTCAGAGATTGTCAGAAGGATCTGTGTTGAATTTTACGAGGATATAACCGAAACCGGAAAGGACTTTGATATAGAGATTCCGGAAGAATCGCTATATGCGGATGTTGATGTTCAGCTGTTCGGAAGAGTTATCAATAACCTTCTGGCAAATGCGAACAAGTATAACAGTACCGGAAAAAATATCAGCGTAAATGTACGAAAAGACAGTGATCAGATAGTGGTTGAAGTAGCTGATGACGGAGAGGCAATCGCAGAAGACTTTGTTCCGAGGATGTTTGAAGCATTTTCAAGAGGTGACTCAACCAGAAAAACGGATGGAGGAACAGGCCTTGGTCTTGCTATATCCCATAAGATAATTGAGAAGCATGGCGGAACCCTGAAGTATATAAGAGCAGAGGATAAGAACTTCTTCTGTATCAGGATAAACTACGAAATATGTAAGTAAAAAATTGAATGATAAATATATCAGGCATTAAGACGATTTATTTTTTTGAGATTATATTATAATGATCTATGAGTTCTGTGATAAAATGTCATGGGGGAGGCATACCAATATGAATAATAGGGAAGAATGGCTGAATTCCAGAGCAGAACTGGTTAAGATTATAAAGCTTCTTGGATTTCCGGGTGAACTGGGGGATGAAATCGCAAGAAATCTTGGAAGTCCGAAGGCTATGGAACGTATGTGTTCTTATCTCAGAAATGAAAAGCCGAAGAATGTTGAAATTATCGTAGATGAAATGCTTGCCATAAAGGCAGAGATAGAAGCCTGGAAGCAGAAGAAGGAAAGTCTGGAAGCTAATGCAAAGTATAATGAGCTTCTGATGAATGGATTGAGTGAAGGGGATTTATAGGATGAAGGTGCTTAAGGTTTTTATCATCACCGGTATTATTGGGGTTGTCGTAGTATTGTTTGCTGTCGGAATAATAATACTGAATATTAAAAAGAGTGCAAAGGGGTTTAAAATGTATGGCGAATTAAAGGAATTCAGATATAGACCGGGCTACAGTGACATGGATGGTGGATATCATAGCGATGTACTATATAAGGGAGATGACGGCAAATGGATAATAGAGAGCCGTAATAAAAGCAGTATGTCGGATCCGACAGTTGTTACAAAATACGTTGTCGGATATGATTCTGAAATAGAATTCGAAGCATATCTTAAGAGTAGTGATATACCGTCACTCGAAAATCGTAAAGACAGTGATCTGTTTGTAACGGATTATACTCCATGGCATTATACAATAGTATTTGAATTACAGACTGATAAAGGCATTGAAATACAGGAATTTGATCTGGATGAATATAAAGAATATTCAGATAAAGATTATTCGTTAATAAAATCTATGAAGACGCAGTTTGATATGCTGAAAAGTAATAAGATTTCTGAGGAAACAGAGGAAGATTAAGATCAGACAGAGACATTATCGATGAGTATATAAGATATTGAAAATCAAAAATTAGCAATATTTGATAATTATATGACAATATTTAGCAAATTTTATTTTATATTCTGTGATAATATAATTTTGTATGATGCTAAAAGTATATGATGCAGTTGTTAAAAAAACATGTAAAGATTAAAGAGGTTTGAAATGAGAAAGAATGAGAGAAAACCATTAGTAACAAATATTTATACAGCAGATCCTTCTGCTCATGTATTTGATGGAAAGATTTATATCTATCCTTCTCATGATGTGGATTGGGATTGCCCGGAGGATGATGACGGAGAGCAGTATAAGATGGAAGATTATCATATTTTATCCATGGACTCTCTTGACAGTGATTGTATAGATAACGGAATAGCACTTCATGAGAATGATGTTCCTTGGGTGGGAAGACAGCTTTGGGCACCTGATGCAGTAAAAGTAAACGGAAAGTATTATCTTGTATTCCCCGGTAAGGACAAGAATGAGATTTTCCGTATCGGTGTTGCTGAGTCTGATTCACCTGTAGGTCCTTTTAAGGCACAGGAGAATTTCATAGAAGGAAGTTATAGTATCGATCCTGCAGTCCTTCTTGATGATGATGGAAGAATCTATTGCTATAATGGTGGACTTTGGGGAGGACAGCTTGAAATGTGGCAGTCCGGAAGCTTCAATCCGGATGAGCATCGACCTGAGGGAGATGAAAATGCTCTCGGACCTCTTTTTGCAGAGTTTAAGCAGGATATGACAGGCTTCGTAGAAGCTCCTAAGATGATTCAGATCCTTGATGAGAATGGCGAGCCTCTTAAGGCCGGTGATGAGGATAGAAGATATTTCGAAGGACCATGGATGCATAAGTTCAATGGTAAGTATTATCTCTCATATTCTACAGGAACAACACATTATCTCTGTTATGCAGAGGGAGATAGTCCTGCAGGTCCGTTTACATATAAGGGAAGAATAATGGAGCCGGTTATCGGTTGGACAACACATCATTCAATAGTTGAAATAGATGGTGAATGGTATCTGTTCTATCATGATAGTGAGTTCTCAGGTGGAATCTCACATAAGAGATGTGTTAAGTATACAAAGCTTACAATTCATGAAGATGGAACAATTGATACAATTATCCCTTATGACCATGAGAAATAAGTATAGATAAGTATTCTTTATATCAGAAATTAAGCATAAACATTAAAATAGAGTAAACACAGGTACTGAGTATCCGAGTGTTTACTCTATTATTTATATAGGTCTGTTTCTGTAGTAATTAAGCAAAAAACGGGCAAAAGATGATAAAAATATCCTTTTGTTTAAACGAAGGATGACTTATTCTATGAAGGCAGTTTTTATATAATAAGAAAAAAGCAGAAGGAAGAAAATATGTCTAAAGTAATCGATTTTTTGAAGATCCGCAGAAGACGAATCGTGATGTCTTTGTTCGGAGTCATAATATGCGCTGTAAGTGTGGGAGTATTTAAACTTGCAGCACTCGGAGTTGATCCGTTTCAGTCACTTATGAGTGGTCTGGATGCGCTTATTCCGATCAAGTTCGGAACTTTATATGTGATAGTAAATGTGGTGCTGCTCATATTCAGTCTGATAGCGGATAGACACAGAATCGGTATTGCGACATTTATTAATCTTTTTCTTCTGGGATACATTACACAGTTTACTTATGATTTCTTACAGAAAATGTTTCCGGATCCATCAATCATATTCAGGGCAATCTGCCTGATCATAGGAATAGTGGTGATCTGCTTTGGATCGTCTCTTTATATGACAGCAGATCTCGGAGTATCTACATATGACGCAGTAGCCATCGTTATGGCTGAAAAATGGAAGTGGGGTAAATTTAAGTATATAAGAATAATCACAGACATTGTATGTGTTATTCTCGGCTGCGTCTTGTTTATTCTTGCGGGAAATCCATTCGGAAAAATACCGACAATAGCCGGTATCGGAACTATAGTAACTGCATTCTTTATGGGACCGTTGATAGATCTGTTTAATGAGAAAATAGCGAAGCCGTTGCTCCGTAATAAGTCAGTCCCTGAAAAGAATGAATAAACGGAAATGACCTATTGTTCTATTTTTTCATAGGATACAGAAAGTACATCCATTTTGAAGATATAGCTTGTCAGGGCGACGAAGTAATCATCATCAAGTCCTGATCCGACCTTGATGTTTATTCTGTATTTATCGGGTGTTATGCTGTTTACAGCGATTGAACCTACGGAGTTATTATCCGCAATGATCTTTTTATAAACATTTTCCTTTATATCATTAACATGTTCTTTAAGACATACTATATTTATAAGATATGAATTACTGTCGTTATCAACAAGGACACTTATAGGCTTGATCTTCTTTGCGGTAACATTGAGAAGCATGTTAAGAATTACCAGAACAAGAGTAATTATAAAAGCAAATTTAAAATAACCATATGCGACAAGTATACTGATACCGGCAGTGCTCCAAAGCGTAGCACTGGTATTCAGACCGTTGACGGTAAATCCGTTCTTAAAAATTACGCCGCTGCATAAGAAACCTATACCGGTTACGATATTGGCGGACATTCGTATATCCGGATATCCAAGCAGTATCTCAATCATACAGAAAGAGAATGTACCGATAGCAATAAGAAAGGTGGTCTTTATCTCTATATGATGACCGCCGATCTGTCTTTCAACACCGATTATCAAACCGATTGCAGCTACTACAAATAATCTGATTATCAATTCCTGTACAGACATATCATCACCTCACATTTCCACTGAAAAGCGGGAGAACCCCATATATAAGCAATAGTTCGGCTTAATTTGACTATACCGAAACTTGGGTAAATGGTCAAGAATTAACTTGTGAATGCTCCTTGAGTTGACTGTGAATATCAACTGAAATTCATATGTTTTATTGTTTTGTACTATCGTTATATGGTACAATAACACTTGTGACGGCACTATTTTAAGTGTTGAATAAAGGAAAGTTTTACCGTGAAGGCTTTCATAGGTAAACGGAAGGGATAAAAGTATGTGGGAAAAACAGATTAAGGATATTGTAAAGTTTGTCGAGACTATTCCGGATGAGGCAAAGGGAGCAAAGCAGCCCACCAGGGCACAGTTTACGAGACTGCTTTCAGAACCGAGTGCAGCAAGAAGGGTTCCGGGAATTCCGATAAGAATGAATGAAAACGGCGAGCATAAATGTAATCCGTCTGAAGAAAAGATGACTCGCGATTTTATGAAGCATATGTTTAATATTGATTCTAAGGAGAGTCTTATCGATTTTCAGAAGATACAATTTCGTCAGAGCGTTCATTATGAACAGTTTATGACTTTTTGGAAAGATGCACCGCTTTTTGATCTGGATGAACTTGATGCTGAACCAAGAAAGTTTTTTGATACTCTGAATGAAAAAGCAAAGCATTTTTATCCTGTTCTTCAGGAACGTGGATTTTATGCGTGGGATATAAATGAATATATAGGTATCTGCAGAATTGCAAAAGCCTGTGGAATAATAGATGATAAGGAATTTGATGAGATAACAGATCATTTTGTAAGGAAGGCACAGGTTTTCTATAGTTCATTCAAGGAATATGCACTATCTGTTTTATGTGGTGCAATGTATACATTTTTAATATCAAATGAAAACGAAAAGACTGTTTCAGACTTTATAGAACTTCAGAAGAGAGTTATTTCGGATATATGTGATAAGAACGGCCCCTGGACTCGTTATGGATGGTATACACCTCCTGAATATGAATGGGCACAGATTTATCCGGGAAATCCGAGATGTTTCATAACTAAGGATGCTTTTGAGAAAGGCATTGACTATATGTATAGAGAAGAAGCTCCGGTTGATGATCAGGATAAAGAGGAGGAAGCATCTGAAGAAAAGGACTGTGGATGGAGATTCTTTCATGGAGATGAGCCTGACGGATATACGGATGATCCGGAAAACTATAAGATGGTCAGCCTGAATACTATTTTAAATATGAGACCTGATATACTTGCTTTTGTTGAAGCTCCGTATGACAGTGCTTACAGCTGGGACGGAACGGACTGGAATAAGGAGCCTCTGGTTAAGAAAAAATAAGATTAAAAGAATATAAAAGATCTGAAGTGGCATTTCTATAGTTAACTATGGAGATGCCACTTTTAATATATTTAATTATGATATTTGAATAATGACAGTTTCCATGAATCATGATAGTATATAGAATGTGTTAAATGACATTTTACATCGGTTTTCGGTCTGATGTAATATGGGGAATTGATGATTTTAGGAATGAAATTATGACATGTGCAGATCAGTTCAAGTTAATATTGTCCAATAATATACTGTCGATTTTTTCGTATATCGGAGAAGGCTTCTGTATTCTTTCTGTTGTGATGATCATGATTGCTTTTCTTGGGGCAGAAGGAAGGATTACCAGAAAAACATTTACGCCTGTAATCGTTATGGTCGGAATAATAACAGGGATTAATTCATATTGCATAATTCATGATTATATAGTCCTGAGAAAAGTTTGGACGGAACCGTATATAGAAGGTATGGTCCACCTTACGGATAAAGAAAACATTAAATGGTTAATCTATTCTATGGTTATGGGAGTGATCATAATAACTGCTTTGACGACCTTTACCAAGAGAAAAGAATTATGCTGTATTATGAACGTTTTTATGATAGTTTTTTATGAAAGCTTCATATCAACAGAAATGCTCTGTTCAGCTATGTACTTTACTGAAAATCCCAGAGAGTACGTTCTGAAATTTAAGATAACCGATCAGCTTTTGGGTACAACAGAATCGATTGTTTTTACAACTTCATACCTGGTTATAATGCTTTTGCTTTTTTTGGCTTTATATCTGGGAATGATAAAAAAACAAAGAACATTATACGTGAAGTGGAAAAACAGAATCATCTTTATCGTATGGGAGCTTATAATGACCTGCATTATACAGATTCCGGTATGGGGAGATTTTGAAGGACCGGATCAGATAAGGTATATGAAATATGAGCTCGGTGCAATCCTGCCGGTTATGGGTTTTGCTGTTCCTGTTCTTATGATAGCGATCATATTGAGAAGGTATATACTTGAGAAGACATTGATTCAGGAGGACTATATTTCAGCAGAGCTTGATTATATAAATCAGTATAAGAAAAATCAGGAAGAAACAAGGGCTTTCAGGCATGATATAATCAATAACCTTTCAATGATCTCATCAATGCATGAAAGAAAAAATTATGATGAGGCAAAAGCTTATCTAAATACACTTCTCGGAAATGTAAAAGCATTATCACCTAAATATAATACCGGTGATGAGATGCTGGACTGCATAGTCAGAATGAAGGTTACAAAAATGGAAGAAGAAGGAATCGAGTTTCTGTTTGACGGAGCTGTCGACGGAGGACTCGGAATGAAGGCGGTAGATGTCTGCAGTATTTTTGCAAATGCATTCGATAATGCGATCGAAGCCTGTGAAAGACTTCCGGAAACAGCAGAAAAATGGGTCAAACTGATAATCAAAAGAACGGACAAGTTTTTTTCCATAACGCTTAGTAATACCATGTCAGAGGATGAAAATGAAATAAGTGTGCTAAGACTGTTGGGAGAGGGCGGAAGAGTTACTTCAAAGAAAGAAAAAAGTCTTCATGGTTTCGGAACTGAGAATATGAGGAATGCAATCCGTAAGTATGACGGGATACAGAAGATTGATATAAACGAAGGTGTATTTACATTGTCGGTTATGATCCCGAGAAAAATGATGGCTGAAAAAAGAGGATAAAAATGGACTTTTCTGAAGTATTAAACAGATTAATATCATTTACTATTATAGACATCTTTGACTTCCTTGAAGAAGCCATGGGTTTTGTTTGTGTTATAATGATGATGGTATGTTTCTTTGGAAGAGAAGGAAAGATAACTTTTAGAACGCTCAGACCTTTAATCATATATTCGCTTGTCGGGATTATCCTTTTTTCAATATTTATAGTTCGAGATTATATTGTTCTATATAATACTGAAAAAGGAGCTATTAATGATCAATATTATTATACTGAGAATATCAATTTTATTTCGATCATTTACAGAGTGACATTTTATATATTTGTATTTATGACTTCAAGAAATGTATTTGTGAAGAATAAAATATTAAACGGGATTGCCTCTATAGTTCTGACATATGTTTTTTTGGAGTATTTCATGTCGATAATTACATATGCTGCTGCATATTATTGTGATGATTCAAGAAAGACTTTAAGTCAACTGAAAGATTTTCAAAGTGTTATAGGAAAACCGATTTCGTTTGTTTGTGTGTTCGCATTATTCTTTATATTGTTATTTATAATGCTGGCTTTATACTTTGGTATGATAATAAAACAAAGATATATGTATATCGGATGGAAATACAGGATAATGTTTATAGTCTGGATGTTTATTATGGTGTTTGTTCATATGATACCTTTTAATGAAAGTTTATCTGAACTTGAACATGAAAGATATGTGGGTATTGAGATGGGAATAAACAATCCGATACTTGGCCTTGTTATTCCATTTATAGTTGTTACACTTATATCCAGACGATATGCAATAGAGAAGGCACTTATTCAGGAAAATTATATTTCCGCCGAGCTTGATTATATTATTCAATACAAGAAGGATCAAGATGAAACAAGAGCGTTCAGACATGATATTATCAATAATCTTTCCATGCTTTCAATGATGTATGATGAGGACAATTATGATGATGTAACAGATCATCTGAATACACTGCTTGGTAATGTTAAGGCGATGTCACCTAAGTATGTAACAGGTGACGAGGTGATTGACTGTATAGTAGGTATGAAGGCATCTCAGATGGAAGAGGATCATATAGATTTTTCGATTGAAGGTCTGATAGAAGAGGGGCTTGCAATGAAACCGATTGATGTCTGCAGTATTTTTGCCAATGCCCTGGATAATGCGATTGAGGCTTGTCAGAAGATTAATGATGAAAGCGGCAGATGGATAAAGCTTTCTCTTAATAAGACAGATGAGAGCTATTCATTTATACTTTCAAATTCAATGAAAGAAGATGGAAGTAACTTAAATATTGCCAAGTATTTTACGGAAAATAAAAGGATAACAACTAAGAAAAACAGAGATATTCATGGTTACGGAATCCAAAGCATGAAAGCTGCGATAAGAAAGTATAACGGATCAGAGACAGTAGAAGTCAGGGACGGAGTATTTATCCTTTCAATAGTAATTCCGAGAACCGATTAAACCGGGAATGCACGAAAGTGTAATATAGAAACAGAATTAAAAGGACAGATATAAATGAAACAGAATATAAAGATCATTCTTGCATCGGGATCTCCGAGAAGAAGAGAGCTTCTTGAACAGGAAGGACTGGAATTTTCAATCCTTGTTTCGGATGTTGACGAATCAACGGATATTACGGAACCTGATAAGGTTGTTGAAGAACTCTCCAGAAGAAAATGTATAGCGTCTGTAAAGGGATATATTAAAACAACCGGTAATAAGGAAGATGTTCTGGTTGTTTCGGCCGATACGGTAGTTGCTCTTGATGGAAGAGTAATCGGCAAACCCAAAGATGAGAAGGAAGCGTTGGATATTCTAATGAGCCTTTCGGGTAAGACTCATGATGTATATACCGGAGTATGCTGTATATATATTTCAGGTGATTCGAATGAAGAGGTAATAGCCTTTACAGAGAGAACAGGTGTAAAAATGTACAGCTTTGATGAAGCTGAAGCAATCGATTATATAAAAACCGGAGAACCTATGGATAAAGCCGGAGCATACGGAATTCAGGGAATAGGAGCGAGACTTGTCGAGAGGATAGAAGGAGATTATAATAATGTAGTTGGTTTTCCGCTTGCGGAATTTATAAGAAGTGGAATTGGAAGATTTTTTACGTTTGAATGATATAATCTGGGATATAGGAAGTTGTTATGGAAATTTTTAAGAAAGTTGCAGTTGTAGTAATTGAAATCCTATTGGTGCTTGGATTTTGTTTTGCTGTACTTTGTTTTCTTTTTCCGGATATATTGGGAATAAAAAAAGAAGAGCCTGAGGTGGCAGAAGCAAATACAGAGCATACAACATGGGTTACGACTACCGAAGAAGTTATTACGGAAGAAGTAACAGAGGAAGAAACCGAAGAAGTTACAGAAGCTACGACTGAAGAAGTTACAGAGGCTACAACGGAGAAGAAGACAGAAGAGAAAACAGAAGCCACAACACAGAAAAAGAATAATTCGGAAGATACGGAAGACCCGATATTCCTTATATTCAGGTCATCACCGACTATCGAGGTCGGAGATACATTTGATATTCACGAGTTTATAGGTTATGGCGATAACATTGACAGGGATGTTGATTTAAATGTTATCGGAACGGTTGATGAATCACATGTCGGAACTTACGCACTTACAGTTACAATTCAGGATGATGCAGGAAACAAGAGTTCGAGAAATATGACTGTTGAGGTTGTTGAGCCGTCATCAGGAGGCGGAGATTATTCGGGCGGCGGCTATTCAAGCGGTGGTGAAGATTTTTCGGATTTCATAAGTGCATATAAAACCCCTCAGACCAGCGTCGGAATTGATATTTCGAGATTCCAGGAAAGTGTTGATTTTGAGGCTGTAAAAGAAGCCGGGTGCGAATTTGTCATTATGAGAATCGGTGGATTTGACAGAGGAACATATTATACTGACAAGTATTATCATGAAAATATTGCAGGTGCTAAAGCTGCCGGTCTGAAGGTCGGAGTATATTGGCACGCTGAGGACGGAAGTGTTCAGGATGTTGAAAACAGTGTAAGATATCTTATGGATATTCTTGAAGATGAACAGCTGGATTTTCCAATCGCGTATGACTGGGAGGACTTTGAAAGTTTTGAGAAGTACGGAATGAACCTGCATGATCTGAATGTATGCTTTGAGGCATTTGCAAACGGAGTAGAGGCAAGAGGCTATGAAGCGTGCCTGTACAGCAGTTTGAATTTCCTTGAAAATACATGGGAAAATGAAGAACATCATCAGATATGGCTTGCACATTATACGTCTGCTACTTCATATACGGGAGATTATTTTATGTGGCAGCATTCAAATACAGGAAGAATCAACGGAGTTAACGGAGATGTTGATCTGAATGTTTTGTATAAATAAGATGATCAGACGGATCAGTCGCATAAAAAAATGAATTTTAAAGGGGAAATAAGTAATGACATTAGCTAATGAAGAATTGCAGAATATTTATTGTGGAGCGTTGTATTTTGAGGAAACAGAGGATGGATATTTAAAGGCAAATCAATATACCAAGCCACAGATGGATTATTTTAAAAATGCATTCGAAATGTGGTTTGAAAGATGTGACGCATCATCAGCCAAGACTATAGAGTTTGAAACTGATGCATCAAAGGTTTCTTTTGAATATAAGCTGATATGGAAATGTTCGGAAGACTCAATAGAGCTTGCCATAGATGGTCTTGCAACGGAAATAGTATATCTTAAAGATATTGATATGGAGGGACGTGTAAGCTGGAACCTCCCGGAAGGAAAGAAGAAGGTTACGATATATCTCCCTTCTGATGCGACCATACTGATAAGAAATTTTGATATCGATGGAGAGTTTAAACCTGTTCCGAAAAATGAGAAGGTTTTGTGGCTTGGAGATTCAATTACACAGGGATACGGCCCGCTCAGATCTTATCAGACATATGTGAGTGTCGCAAACAGAATTCTTAATTATGATATTCTGAATCAGGGGATCGGTGGATATATCTATGACAAGAAATCTCTTATGAAGATGGAAGGATATGATCCCGATAAGATTATCGTGGCACTCGGAACTAACCAGTTCGGAGACGAGAAGGCCTACGAAATGGTTAAGGAGTATTATGAGACGCTTATCGGAATTTACGGGGAAGAGATCCCTATCCTCTGCATAACACCTTTATGGAGAGGTGATACGGAGGATGGTATTCCGACGCTTATCAAGTTCTGCGAAAATATACGTGAAATAGTCGGCAAATATAAAAACATCAAAGTTGTAGATGGATTCAAGATGGTTCCTCACCTTGAGGAGTATTATCTTGATAATCTTCATCCGAATGCTCTGGGAACAGAGGTATATGGAAGAAATCTCGTTGAAGAGATAAGACGTATCGGTTTTTAGTCATATTTGAAATTCTTATCTGAAGAATTGAAATTTATACTGCGGAATCTGCCAGAGAGACAGTCTCTCCGGCAGATTTTTGAAGGACGGAAAATGAAGATCATATTATATGCAGCAATCATATATCTCATAATTATGAATATAGCGGGGCTTATTGCAATGGGAGCGGATAAGTCAAAGGCTCGAAAAGGCGCAAGGAGAATTCCCGAGAAAACGCTGTTCCTTTACAGTATAATCGGAGGAAGCCTGGGTTCCTGGGCGGGAATGTATCTCTTCCGTCATAAGACGAAGCATTGGTACTTTGTCATATTTATGCCTCTGATTCTGATAGCGCATATAATCATCGGAGTTCTGGTTTACAGAGCCGTATATATGTGATTGATACTCTGACACCACTTGACAAATTATCGTCAAGTGGTATATTTTTATAATTGAATTAGATGCATCTAATTATAGTTAGAGTTGTAATGAAAACGAGATTTTATAGGAGGAGCTATGAACGGAAGTATTCTTGTCGGTTTAATGGTTCCTTTTGCGGGAACTTCACTTGGTTCGGCTGCGGTATTCCTGATGAAAAGAAAGATGAACAGGCAGGTTGAAAGAGCCCTTACCGGATTTGCAGCGGGAGTTATGGTGGCGGCTTCGGTATGGAGTCTTCTTGTTCCGGCTATGGAACAATCAGAGGGAATGGGAAGATTTGCATTTCTTCCGGCTTTTCTGGGATTCTGGGCAGGAATAATCTTTTTGCTTATCTTGGATTCTTTCATTCCTCATCTGCATCTTAATACGGATAAAGCAGAAGGACCGAAGAGTAAGCTTGCCAAAATGACTATGATGGTGCTTGCGGTAACACTTCACAACATCCCCGAGGGAATGGCAGTCGGTGTTGTTTATGCAGCCTTCAGATCCGGCAAAGCGGAAATAACGGCAGGAGCGGCACTGGCTCTCTCGCTTGGTATAGCGATACAGAATTTTCCTGAAGGAGCAATCATATCAATGCCGCTGGCGGCTGAAGGAAAGAGTAAGAAAAAAGCATTTTTATACGGAGTGTTATCGGGAGCGGTTGAGCCGGTGTTCGGATTTCTTACAATCCTTGCGGTCGGATTTATAGTCCCGGCGATGCCGTATCTTCTGAGTTTTGCCGCAGGAGCCATGCTTTATGTGGTTGTGGAAGAGCTTATTCCCGAAATGTCGGAAGGTGAACATTCGAACATAGGAGTGGTTATGTTTGCTGTAGGATTTACAGCGATGATGGCTCTGGATGTCGCACTTGGATAGAGAATAAATATAGAAAACCGGAGAGAATGCCTCTCGCGGTAAAAGGAGGAGAGATATGGGAGGAACAGCATCAACAATTATCATAGTTATTATTCTTGCAGTGATACTTTTCTTTGCCGTTAAAAGTTCAATCTCACATTTCAGAGGTGAAGGCGGATGCTGCGGCGGATCAGGAAAAGAAAAACGCATTAAGCCTGCGAAGCTTGATAATGTGATTGCTTCGAAGAGAGTAAAGATTAAAGGTATGCGATGTGAGAACTGCAACATAAGAGTTCAGAATGCACTGAACCGAGTTGAAGGAATAAGTGCAAAGGTGAACGGAGAAAGACAGGAAGCAGTAGTGCAAATGGGAAGAGAGATAGATGACAGCGAGATAAGAAAGATAATTGATAATCTCGGTTATAATGTAGAATCTATAGAGAATTTATAATGAAAAAAGACATTTTTACAAAAGACAGCAGAATAAAAGAAATGATCGAGAAACTCAGTGGAATACCGTGTGCTAAATCTATGCTGAAGGTATTGGTTTATAAAACTTATCTGGAAACCTGTATCTATCCGATATCTGTAATCAAGATGTCACTATTGGTCCTGGGAAGCTATGCAGGATCGCTGTTTCTTCTGAGAGGAAAGGCCGGAAAGGTAGATCTGGTTGAAAGCCTGAAAGATAACAGGGAGTGAGAGAGGATAAAAGAAATATAAATAATTCGTTTTCTTATTGACTAAAAAATTTGTACGTGATAATTTTACCGGAATGAATCTTGATAAAGCACTTAAAGCATTTGAGAAGATACATACGAAATATTTTGCATTTCATGAGGAGCTTGAGGCTCTGCGGCATAGTGACTCTGACGTGAGACAGCTCTATGAGAACTTTACCAAAACAGCAATCCAAAATCTCTATGATAAGCTTCCGGAGGAAATAAAAGAGAAGAAGGATTCTTTAGAGAAGCTTTATATAGCAATCGGGATAATGGAAAACTATTGCCACACTTATATGCATAAGAGACTCGGAAGGAAGCAGCTGACCGTTATGAGAGAAAATGTGATAAAGACGGTAAAGGCTGTTTTCGAAATAGATTAATACTTTGGGAATGGAGTAGAAAACCCTGAGCTGCTATGTCATATTTATCATAAAATACACATCATAAGTTTTATACAGCAATGTATTTATAGCAGGGTATGTCTTCTGTTATAGACCTGTATAGATAGAAGGAGATGATAAATATGATATTAGCGATTTTTGAAGGATTGATAACTAGCCGCCGCACACTTGTGACTTTAGTCGTGAGTTAGGCGGCATTT
>CAMJHQ010000041.1 GCA_946405625.1 uncultured Lachnospiraceae bacterium
CACGGATGCCCTTGCAAACTTCTTCAGCCTGCTCTGTTGTAGCTGTCTTACCTGTTCCGATAGCCCAGATCGGCTCATAAGCGATAACAAGGTTCTTAACATCATCAGCTGCAACACCCTGAAGGTCGCTCTTGATCTGAAGTCTGATCCAATCCATTGTCACGCCCATTTCTCTCTGCTCAAGTGACTCGCCGCAGCAAAGGATAGGTGTAAGGCCTGCTTCGATTGCTTTCTTAACCTTCTTGTTAAGTAAGCAGTCACATTCCTTGAAGTAATCTCTTCTCTCTGAATGTCCGATGATAACATACTTAACGCCTGCATCTACAAGCATCTCAGCTGAAATCTCACCTGTGTAAGCACCCTTATCTTCGAAGTACATGTTCTCGGCACCAACCTGAACATTAGTACCCTTAACTGCTTCAACAACAGGAACAATATCAATTGCAGGAACACAGTAAACAACATCAACTGCATCATTCTTAACAAGGTCCTTAAGCTCTGCGCAAAGAGCAACAGCCTGTGATGGAGTCATGTTCATCTTCCAGTTACCTGCGATAATCTTACGTCTAGACATTTTTAATCTCCTTTTCGCCCCTCAAGGCTTATTTGTGAATCAAGGCTTCCCCTTGAGGAGAAGCCTTATAACATATAATTATTTATCGTTTGCTGCTGCAACACCAGGAAGCTCCTTACCCTCAAGGAACTCAAGTGAAGCACCACCACCTGTTGAAATGTGGCTCATCTTGTCTCCGAATCCAAGCTGGTTACAAGCTGCTGCAGAATCACCACCACCGATGATTGTTGTAGCATCTGTCTCAGCAAGTGCTTCAGCTACAGCGATTGTACCTGCAGCAAGTGTTGGGTTCTCGAATACACCCATAGGTCCGTTCCAAACAACTGTCTTAGCTGTCTTTGCAGCATCAGCGAAGAGAGCTCTTGTCTTCTCACCGATATCAAGACCTTCCTTATCAGCAGGGATAGCATCAGATGAAACTGTCTCAACTTCGATAGGTCCGTCGATCGGATCAGGGAAACCATCAGCAACAACTGTATCTACAGGAAGAAGGAGCTTCTTTCCAAGTTTCTCTGCCTTCTCGATCATTTCCTTGCAGTAATCGATCTTTGTATCATCAACAAGTGACTTACCAACTTCCTTGCCCTGAGCCTTAAGGAATGTATAAGCCATACCACCACCGATGATAAGTGTATCACACTTCTCAAGGAGGTTAGAGATAACGTTGAGCTTATCAGCAACCTTAGCGCCACCGAGGATAGCTACGAATGGGCGAACCGGATTCTCAACTGCATTTCCGAGGAAATCGATTTCCTTCTGCATAAGGTATCCAACAACTGCTGTATCAACGAACTCAGTAACACCAACGTTTGAGCAGTGAGCTCTGTGAGCTGTACCGAAAGCGTCATTTACGAATACATCTGCGATGCTTGCGAGATCCTTAGAGAAAGCTTCTCCGTTCTTTGTCTCTTCAGCTCTGAAACGTGTATTCTCAAGAAGGATAACTTCTCCGTCCTGCATAGCATTTACAGCTTCAACTACATTTGGTCCTACTACTTCAGGATTAGCAACGAACTTAACTTCCTGTCCGAGGAGCTCTGAAAGACGAGCTGCAACAGGTGCAAGTGTCTTTGTCTGCTTGTCTTCCTCTGTCTTAACCTTTCCAAGGTGTGAGCAAAGGATGATCTTACCGCCATCAGCGATAAGCTTCTTAATTGTAGGAAGTGCAGCTACAAGTCTGTTCTCATCTGTGATCTTGCCGTCCTTTAAAGGTACGTTGAAGTCACATCTAACAAGTACGCGCTGTCCCTTTACGTTGATATCATCAACTGATTTCTTGTTTAATGACATTGTGATGTCCTCCTATATTTATTATATTTATCTCTTACTATTCACAGTCAACTTCAAACGCAGTTATGTAAGCATTTTCGGACATAAATGCTTACAAGTAAGCATTCGTCTTGTATTCTTACAAACTGTGAATAGTTACATTATCTTCAATTTGTTAAAAAGAGGTCCGGCACACTAAGTCCGGACCTCTGTAAGGTCTATGAAACCCACGAGTGTTTGTAACTAACAGCTCGGTTCTTCGCGACGCCCGGAATATTAATTAGCCAAGCTCTGCGAAATACTTAATTGTTCTTACCATCTGTGATGTGTAAGAATTCTCGTTATCATACCATGATACTACCTGTACCTGATAAAGGTCATCACCGATCTTGCTAACCATTGTCTGTGTAGCATCGAAAAGTGAACCGAATCTCATACCGATAACGTCTGAAGATACGATTGGATCCTCATTGTATCCGAATGACTCGCTTGCAGCAGCCTTCATAGCAGCATTGATGCCTTCCTTAGTAACATCAGCACCCTTAACAACAGCTGTAAGGATTGTTGTTGAACCTGTTGGAACAGGAACTCTCTGAGCTGATCCGATGAGCTTTCCGTTAAGCTCTGGGATAACAAGGCCGATAGCCTTAGCAGCACCTGTTGAGTTAGGAACGATGTTTGCAGCACCTGCACGTGCACGTCTGAGATCACCCTTTCTGTGTGGTCCGTCAAGGATCATCTGGTCACCTGTATATGCATGGATTGTGCTCATGATACCACTCTGGATTGGAGCGTAATCGTTAAGAGCCTTAGCCATAGGTGCAAGGCAGTTTGTTGTACAAGAAGCAGCTGAGATGATCTGATCATCTGTTGTAAGTGTATCCTGGTTAACTGAGAATACGATTGTCTTGAGATCGTTTCCTGCTGGAGCAGAGATAACAACCTTCTTAGCACCTGCATCGATGTGAGCCTGTGACTTTTCCTTTGAGCAGTAGAAACCTGTACACTCAAGTACAACGTCTACTCCGATTTCTCCCCATGGAAGCTCAGCTGCGTTAGCCTTAGCATAGATCTGAAGAGTCTTTCCGTCAACAGTGATTGTGTTAGCCTCATCATCAGCTGTAACTGTGTGAGCACCCTCACCGATCTTTCCACAGTATCCACCCTGTGCTGTATCATACTTAAGAAGATGTGCAAGCATTGAAGGCTTTGTAAGATCGTTGATTGCAACTACCTCATATCCCTCAGCACCAAACATCTGTCTGAATGCAAGACGACCGATACGTCCGAAACCGTTAATAGCTACCTTAACTGCCATTTTGTTAAATCCTCCTATAAATGTAGATTAATATGTCCACCGCGTTTTGGAAATAGCATACCCTCCACGGCGAGCCTGCCATAATAATAACTACTTTTCACAGAAATTTCAACTTAAAAAAGCATATTTTAGACGATTAATACGATTATTAAGAGAATCTAAATGATTTTTGATTTTATGTTTACTTTGAGTTATACTTAATTAACTGAATCAATTTTACTGAAAGGATTAAGAAAATGAGCTATAACCCAATCCCGGACTATCATCTTCACTCCGAATTTTCGGGCGACTGTGATACTCCGATCAAAGATATTATAGAATCGGCCCGTCGTCTTGGTCTTTCATCTTTATGTCTGACAGATCATCACGACCTTGACCATCCGCCGCTTCCGAGTAATACGAATTTCATACTTGACCTTGATAATTATTTTCCGACGCTTGCACGTCTTAAGGAAGAACTTGGAAACGGAACATCGGAAATGATCCCGAGCGGAGATACATTTGACTTTAGAATAGGAATTGAACAAGGTGTTATGCCTTCAACCTGCGAGAAACTTGCAAACTTCAGCTCGGAACATCCCGAACTCGACTTCATCATCTGCTCCACCCACTTTGTCGAGGAACTTGACCCCTACTATCCGGAATTTTGGGAAGATAAAGATCCTGAATCCGCTTACAGAAAATACTTCGAAGAAATGCTATATACCACGGAGCATTTCAAGGACTACTGTGTATACGGTCATCTAGATTACATTTTCAGATACGGTCCCGGTCCCAAGAAGGAATGCGAGATAAATGTATCACGATATATGGACGTAATCGAAGCAATACTGAAGGAAATAATTAATGCCGGAAAGGGAATTGAGATCAACACCGGAAGTCTCTACAGAGGTATGGACTACGCTCATCCTCATATTGAAATCCTGAAGCTCTATAAGGAGCTGGGCGGTGAAATACTCACCTTCGGCAGCGATACACATGACAGCATACATCTGGCTTACGATTTTGACAGAGCAGCCGAGCTTGCCAAATCTCTGGGTTTCAGATACTACTGCACTTTCCGGAACCTTAAACCGGACTATCATTCATTCAAATGATCATTCAGAGGAAACTGATTTGGAAAACAGCAAAAAGAAAACTATATATCTTGACTATGCGGCGACCTCTCCCATGTATCCTGAGGCAGCCGATGAAATGTACCGCATCCTGAAGGAGCAATACGGAAACCCTTCTGCGGTATATGACATGGCAACATATGCCAGAGAGGCCATAAATTCCGCAAGGCGTACCATAGCCAAAACTCTTAATGCCGAAATGGATAATATATTCTTCACTTCAGGTGGAACCGAATCGGATAACTGGGCCTTGATCGGAGCTGCCGAGGCGGCTGCACGAAGCGGCAAGGGCAATCACATAGTTACCTCTTCCATCGAGCATCCGGCAATTCTGAACACCTGCCGTTATCTCGAACAGCGAGGCTTCAGGATCACATATCTCCCCGTAGACAGCGAAGGCTTTATAGACCTCTCTCAGCTGAAACGGGCTATAGACAGTGAAACTGTACTTGTCTCTATCATGGCTGCCAACAACGAAATCGGAACAATCGAACCGATCAGAGAAGCTGCCGAAATCTGTCATCAGAAGGGTGCACTCTTCCACACAGATGCGGTGCAGGCTTACCTGCATATTCCTATCGATGTAAAAGATTACGGGATCGATCTTCTCTCTGCCAGCGGACATAAGTTCGGTGGTCCGAAGGGAACAGGATTCCTCTATATCAGAAGAAACCTTGAAATAGACAGTCTCATTCACGGCGGAGCACAGGAAAGAAAGCATCGTGCCGGCACCGAAAACACCGCCGGTATAGCAGGAATGGCAAGAGCTGCCGAGAAGGCTTATTCTGAAATGTCAGAGAACGAAAAGAAGATTTCCGCTCTGAAGGAATATATGCTCGGAAAGGTTTTGAAGCTTTCTTCCATCCCCGAGTTATCACATAGGGAAATAACTCTGAACGGAACCCCTGACAGGATCAAAAGACTCCCCGGAAATCTGAATTTCTGCTTCAAGGGCTTAAGCGGTGAATCCATACTCATACTTCTTGATATGGCAGGCATCGCAGCATCAGCAGGATCAGCCTGCAGCTCAGGTTCGGTTGAACCTTCACATGTCCTTCAGCAGATCGGACTTTCCAAAAAGGATGCCGACAGCTCGGTAAGATTCACTCTTGGGTCCGGCACTACTGAAGCCGAAATTGATTATACAATAAAAACACTTGAAAACATTATGAAAAAACTATCTTAATTATTTCTTTAGCTTTGAGCTGTTGAAATATTCTGACAAATTTAGTATAGTTATATTAGTCTTTTTAAGGCGGAAAACTACATAATGTTTACTTAAAGATGAGGAGGTTACTTTGCTATGGGAAATGATAACAAAAGCACAGTCTATGAAGATGACATCTGGTCAATAGACCTTCGTCCACGTAACAACATCCATGAAGGCGAGCCTACAATGAAGGTATGGGTTTGCATGATGGGTCAGGAAGTTGCTCAATACACCAACAAGTTCCGTGGATATGGTCATTACAAGGATAACGAGGAGCTCCTCGATCCTACTATTGCAGAAGCAGCTAAGAAGATTTGGGAAAAGCTTAAAGAAAGCGATTATACACCGGATCTGCTTGAATCGATCAAAACAGAGATTTCTGATTTCATCAAAGCCAGTCCTGCTCCTGCAGCTCCTGAAGAGGCATAGACTGAAGCGATTGTAAATATAAAAAAGCCCTCAGTATACTAAGGGCTGTGAGATTTAAAACCTCCGTCCCCGGCTAAGATGCCGGGGACTTTTTTTACACAATTCAGATATACAATAACGGATTACTAAACCAGATCCGACAGATCTATATCCGGCGTTATCTCTATCTTATAATCCGGATATTTTTCCTTCAGTTCTTTCTGAAGTATGCTTACTGCTTCCGCATGTTCAATCTCAAAGCTGAGAACCGTATCAAACCTCATATATTTATCAGACAGATCCACATAGAATCCATGAAGCTGAAGGGCCCAGTCATGGCTTAGGACAATCTTCTGAACCTCATTTCTTATACGTGCAGCCTCATTATCCTTGGTATTATAAGAATACACTCCTACTCCGGTAAGGACAACTCCCATCTCCTTAAACACCTTCACCTGCAGTCTTCTTGTCAGCTGATCCACTTCATCAACTGTCATGATATCAGGCAGCTCTACATGAACTGATGCATAATTTCTGTCAGGTCCGTAATTGTTTATGATAAGATCATAGGCTCCTCTAACTTCAGGCTCTTCGCTTATCAGTTTCTTGATACCGATCGCAAATTCCGGATCAGGACGTCTTCCGAGGATATCACTGACCGTCTCGCTCATTACTTCAAAGCCTGCTTTAATGATAACGAGCGATATGATCACTCCGACATAAGCCTCAAGAGATAAACCTGATATCAGAAATATTATCGCAGAAGCCAGAACCGACGTGGAAATGATCGCATCAAAGAGTGCGTCCTTTCCAGATGCCGTAAGAGAACCGGAATTCACTTCCTCGCCTTTCTTCTTTACATACGTTCCGAGAATAATCTTCGTAATAATAGCTACTACAAGAAGCAATATTGAAATCTTGGAATATTCCGGTTTATCCGGACTTATTATCTTATTTATCGATTCTATTAACGATGTAACACCAGCATACAGAATGATTGCCGCAACAAGCATAGCACTCAGATACTCTATCCTTCCGTGTCCAAGAGGATGCTTCTTGTCCGGTTTCTTGGATGCAAGCTTTGTTCCCACAATCGTAATGATCGAGGACAAAGCATCCGACAGATTGTTAACTGCATCAAGAACAATCGCGATCGAATGCGACAGCATACCCACCAACGCCTTAAAAGATGAAAGCAAAAGATTTACTATTATTCCGATAATGCTTGTCTTTATTATGGTTTTATCTCTGTTTTCCATACAAAATCCCTTCAAATAGATTTACCATAGGACAATCCTACAGTAAAATTTCGGGAATTTATCATAGGTCTGAACCTATAATAAATTCCCAAAACAAATTAGATATTACTTAGATCTGAAAAGTGTCGCAAAGAGTCCTCTTCCGAGACTTGCTCCGACATTTCCTCCGAGAGTCTTTCCGAACTTGCCGAATTTCTTGCCGACCTGTTTTCCGACCTCTCGTCCTACGGTTCCTGTAACTGCATTTCCGACAGACTTGGCAGCTCTCCTCTTCTCGGCTTCTTCTCTAGCTTTAGCTTTTTCCTTTTCTTTCTCTGCCTTCTCAGCAGCTTTTGCAGCTTCCTTCTCTTCGCGTTCCTTGATCTTGGCTGCCTCTGCTTCAGCTCTTGCCTCTTCTGCAGCTTCGGCCATCTCTACACCACGTCTCAGCAGGAACTCATAAGCCGAATCAGGATCAACAGTCTCATAATACTTGCTGTAAAGCATGCTGCCCTTTATGATATTATCTCTTGCACTGTCATCGATACTCTTGAAGCTGCACTGTGGTGGAAGGATATATGCCTTCTCAGCCATTCCCGGAACACCACCATCCTGAAGGAATGAAACAACAGCTTCTCCTGTACCGAGATTAAGTATCGTATCATAGGTCTTAAAGTTTGGATTCTCTCTGAATGAATCAGCCGCAGCCTTAACTGCCTTCTGATCTGAAGGTGTATAAGCATGAAGCGCATGCTGAACCTTATTTCCGAGCTGTGCAAGAACCCCGTCAGGAATATCCTTAGGATTCTGTGTACAGAAGTAAACTCCCACACCCTTTGATCTGATAAGCTTAACAACCTGCTCGACTTTCTCAAGCAGTGCCTTAGGAGCTCCGTTAAAGAGAAGATGTGCTTCATCAAAGAAGAATACCATCTTCGGCTTATCAAGGTCACCTACTTCCGGAAGTCTTTCGAAAAGCTCCGAAAGCAGCCAAAGAAGAAATGTGGAGTAAAGCTTTCCGTTATTTATGAGGCTCTCACTGTCAAGGATATTGATCATACCCTTTCCGTTCGAGCCGTATGTGAACCAGTCTGTAACATTAAGGGCTGTCTCTCCGAAGAACTTATCTCCGCCTGCAACCTCAAGAGCCACAAGTGCTCTCACGATAGCAGCTATGGAAGTCGGGCTCATCTTTCCGTACTGAGCTTCAAACTCCTTGTTGTTCTCGGAAACATAATTGAGCATTGCCTTAAGATCCTTGGTATCTATAAGAAGCAGGTTATTATCATCCGCAATCTTAAAAACGATTGAAAGGATATCTGACTGAAGCTCGTTAAGATCCATAAGTCTTGCAAGGAGCAGCGGTCCCATTTCTGATATAGTGGTTCTGAGCTGTATGCCCTTCTCACCGTATATATCCCATATCGTTACAGGGCATCCCTCGAAACTGAAGCCCTCCTCCGCAAGGCCGAATCTCTCGATACGCTTCTCCATATCCTCCGATGTAACACCCGGAGCGGAAATACCTGCGATATCACCCTTTACATCTGCCATAAAAACAGGAACTCCCATATTCGAGAAGCTCTCTGCAAGAACCTTCAGCGTTACTGTCTTACCTGTTCCGGTAGCACCGGCAATAAGTCCATGCCTGTTTGCATACTTAGGCTCAAGATATATTCTTTCCCCCGCATCGTTTACTGCTACCCAGATCTTGTTGTCAGCTAACATAAATACCCTCCTTATGCCTTTAAATATTTAATAATCCCCTAAATAACTCCAGTTATCCTTACTGAAAATGCTCTTCTTCACTGAATACCATTTTCCCGGATTGAACTTCGTTCCGTTATTGGTCCTTATATCAAAATCCTTTGAGTATAAGATATGAAGCTCTCCCGATTTAGGATCACTGTTTATTGCTTTGCCCGTAAATGGATTTACGGGACTGTCTATGATTCCCTCGGTTGCAAGAACCGGCGTATCCGCATTTGTCATAAATTCATCCGATACTGTAAAACCGGTAGAATTGAAATCTTTAACCATAAGCAGAGGACTGAAGAATTCAACATCAACGAGTCCCTCATCCGAAAAATCAACATCCTCAAACTGACCGAGTTCTCTTCCATGATCTGATACAAGTATTATCCTTGTATTATCATAAACCCCGATCTCACGCAGATAATCGAACCATTCACCGAGCTGAATAAATGCAGCTACATTTGCATGATAAAGGACCATCTGCTCTTCGGTATCAACGATCATTGTTCTTCCGTCAACAGTAAATCTGTCCTCATGCTGAGAATCATATAACGTATTGTCGATATATGTTGCCGGAACATATTGCGGTTCTTCAAGGAGCGCCGGCTCATGTGTGGTTTCGTTTACCATCAATATGAAGGAGCCCTTATCATCACTGCTCACCTCTGTCATATTATCCAGATTGCAGAGCACAGAATAATTATCCATGAACAGTTTACTGATACCTGATGCCTCCGACTTCGAATATACAGCCTGTACTATGCTGTCATCCGCAAATACCGCTTCAGGATCTGCCTGATTATAAATTCCGTTATTATATATAGTTCCCTGAACGAGAAGAGGCGCTGCCTTCATCACACCATAAAAGAAGAAGTTTCTTCTTCTCAGATTATCGGTAGACTCCGCATTTCCTCTGTCATTATATTTTCCGATCGTAATATATGCATCTATCCCCTCTTCCTCATCGAAGATGGAAATGTCCGAGACAAGCTGATAACCTGCATAAGACGGATCGCATACGGTTACATCATATCCTTCACTTCTGAAAAGATACGGCATAACCTTGATACATTCATTCTGCTTATCTCCGAGAGGCTCAGTATCTCGCTTATTCATCTCTTCAGGTGTATATTCATAGCCTCCGAAAACCGCAGGAACTCCGAAGTTTGTAAACGGTCCGAAGGATACTGTATCCGGATAATATGTAAATCCGTCAAACTGTGCCTTCAGCTCCGGCTTTTCGTTAAAGATATAAGGAACATATGGTCCCATGCCTCTGTCGAGCATAAAAACTATTACATTCTGTTTATCCTTGCTGAGCGGCAGCTTGGCTTCCTGTGTTACCGACTCAGGGATAACAAGTTCCTTAAATGCTTTGTTTATCGAGGCAGCATTCATTATGCCAAGTCCCAGAATAGCCAGGAGTCCCGTCATCATCACCATTCTCACGAATGAAGGTTTAAATCTGATTATCAGATAGAAAACAATCGCTACTGCAGCAACAGCCGCAAGATTGATCAGCTTCTCGCTGAGTCTGAATTCCGGTGCCACATCATATTGAAGCATTGTCGATATGGTTCCGAGCTTCTTTCCGAAAAGCATAAAATCAAGTATAGCCACACCCGATAATATCCAGATTACATTTTCAAAAATAATCTTTGACCTGTCTCCTGTCAGCCAGTAGAATATTCCGCACCATACAAGCATAAAGCCTGCAGTGATAAGTCCCGAGCATGCTATATAAATGAGCGGCGAATGAACATCATAGATGTTCACGAACTCTGCCGGTGATGACTTAACCACGAAGGATGGGATTGCTATTCCGATAAATGCAGTAAGCAGTGCAGCTCCCACAATAAACATATATTTTGAAGGCTTTCTCGAAAGCTTTCGCTCCTTCTTCTCTCTGCCCTTCAATATGAAATGCAGGATAAGCGGAAGTATAAGCCCTGCCGAAAGCACTCCTATAAATGCAACTCTTGCAGCACTGT
Source organism: uncultured Lachnospiraceae bacterium (assembly GCA_946405625.1). GTDB lineage: Bacteria > Bacillota > Clostridia > Lachnospirales > Lachnospiraceae > Eubacterium_Q. The sequence continues at coordinate 10,879 of CAMJHQ010000041.1, forward strand.
TAAGAACGCCCTTATAAATTGTAAATATAAGTACAAAAACTCCCGCAGCTGCAGCAATAACGCTTAATACAAATCTTGGATGCTTAAGCTTATAGAATACATTTTTAAGCATCGAAAAAAGGTTATTGAGAGTCCAGTAAAAAACAAGTCCCGCCGGTGAATCATAAAGCAGGAACAGAAAGACTACAGCCATTCCGTACAGCTGAATCTTAGTCTTAAGCGGATGTCCCTTCGTATAGATAGCACCTGATATTATATTTATCGTTGTCATAAGCACCGGAAGCAGATTTATGCTTACAGACGAAATTCTGATAAGCTGATCCGGTGCACCGAGATCCGTGATCGGCCCGAAACCGATACCCCTGAGAAGCTGCAGTCCGGAAAGGAATCTGTATGCCGCTATGAAGAACGGAATCTGCAGGAGCAGCGACAGCGAACCCCTGAGTGCATAACTCGGTTTATAATTATTCTGGCGATAGTAGGTCTGAAGCATCATAAACCTCTGGTCGCCCTTAAATGTCTTCTTGATATGTGCTATGACCGGTGCAAGCTTAGCCGATATATCCCTCTCCTCTTCCTGCATCTGATCCGCCCTTCTGTAAAGAGGGAGCACCAGAAAGTTCATCGAAAGGCTGAGGAAAATGATTGAAAGCCCCGGGTTCTGCACTATTCTGTTTGCAAATGAAAAAACAACCTCAAAGAATAATTCAAGAGGTCTTATGATAAGAAGAAACAGGATGCTTACAATATTCATGCCTTTACTTCCTCCTTATCAGAACTGTCACCGGAAAGCTGATCATTATCAGAGTTTCCTTCCTGCAGCTGCTTATCATTTGATTTTTCTTTCGAATCTTTCTTACTGTCAGCAACGCTCTCCGACAGCTGTCTGTTCTTTTCTATCAGATAGTCTACTGTTCTTTCGGCTCCGTGACCCATATACTGCCAGCACTCCTGTCTTGCAATATCACGGCCTTTGGCGAAGTCCTCGCCCGAAAGAACATCATCTATAACCGACTTAATATTTTCGACATTATCCGCATCAAGTTTTACACCGAACTTCGGCAGAACCGAATGAGTCCAGAGTCCCTTATCGGACCACCAAGCATCATACGGAGATACATCAAACTCCGCATCCGTATAGATAACCGGCTTATCATAAACAAGTGCAAAATCAAACATTACACCCGAGAAGTCGGATATCATAATATCTGCTTTATTCAGTATATCGAAATTGTCATTATCTCTGTTCCAGCTGACAGTTTCACCGTCAGGATACTTCTTCATAAGACGGTCTATCATCTCCGTCTCGGATGAGAATGACTGCGGATGAGGTCTTACAACTATCTCATATCCTGTTGCAACAAGAGCATCTATAAACTTCTCTCCGAAGCGGTTCAGGATACTGCTTTCGCCCCATGAAGGTGCAAGAAGAACGACCGGACGCTTCTTTCCATCCGCCTTATCCGACTTCTGTCCTTCATTCTCTATCCTCTTTCTCATGACATCCATATAAGGAATTCCCACCATATGGATTTCCTTCTTCGGAAGCCCTCTCTTCTCTTCAAGCTCTCTTATCTGTTCCTCCATGAAATCTCCGGAAATAAGAATGCTGTCATAATAATCGAGGCCGAACATTTTATATAGATTAATATCGTTTGCCATATGAGGAATATGGACATAATATTCAACGTCCTTCGATCTCTTCCACTGGAAAACATCAAGGCTCGGCGTGGTTGAGAGAACAATCCTTGCATTCAGCATATTAAGCTTTGCAAACGCTCGGTTTCCCTCGCCTATAAAAGTAGTGGTGACATATTTATATTCTTTATCAAGTGCCGGATCATCTTCGGATGCAGTCATATAAGTTACAGGCGTTTCTCTTTTCTCAAATTCATCACATATGGGTTCAAAGATATTCCAATAACGTTTATGGTCTGAGAAAATAACAAAAGGAGTTTTTTCCTTAATGTTTTTATCCACCTTTCCTCTGCTGAAAACGAACTTCAGCTTCAGGAAAAGGCCTCTGAAGAAATATACGGCCGCCCCAAAAACACCAATTAGTATGGTAAACAGCATACTACCGGTTCCGGGATCAATATAAAGAAACATAAAATGCCACCTCTGATCAGCTATTTATTCTTATTCAAGGCAAGAATAAACCTTATATCCTTTAAGTGTTATCCGTATCTCTGGATGTCCAGTCGTACGGAGTACTCTGATATACGTAATAATTGAGCCAATTTGTATACAGAGTGTTTGCATGACAGCGCCATGACTTGACCGGTTTATTCTCCGGATTATCTGCCGGATAATAATTTACGGGGATATCAGGATTGATTCCTTTGCCGAGATCTCTGTGGTATTCCTGATCCAGTGTCAGAGTGTCATATTCCGGATGTCCGGTTACAAAAATATTCTTACCGCCGTCTCCGATGATTATATATGGGCCGCACTCCTGCGAATCCGCAAGTACAGTCAAATTAGGATTATCCCATACTGCCTGTGCATCGATACCCGTATACCTTGAATGAGGTGCAAGAAATGTATCATCAAAGCCTCTTACCAATTCTCTGCTCTTATGCATCGTAAAATGCTCATATATTCCCGAAAGCTTCTTAGGCAGCTCATGCTTCTTGATTCCGTAATGATAATAAAGACCTGCCTGAGCCCCCCAGCAGATATGGAAGGTTGAGGTTACATTTTTCGAAGCCCAATGCATTATCTTGGTAAGCTCATCCCAGTATTCAACTTCTTCGAATTCCATCTTCTCAACAGGCGCACCCGTGATGATCATTCCGTCCCATTTATGGGTTTTAACCTCGCGGAAATTGGAATAAAATCTCTCGAGATGTTCACGTGATGTGTGCTTACTCTCATGAGAAAGCGTTCTTACAAATGTAATATTAACCTGAAGCGGAGTATTCGAAAGGCTTCTGAGAAGCTGAAGCTCCGTATCCTCTTTTAGAGGCATCAGATTAAGTATCAGAATATCTATCGGTCGGATATCCTGACTGTTTGAACGAGCCTCGTCCATAACAAATATATTCTCATCTTCAAGTATCTTCTTTACAGGAAGATCATTATCAATTCTGATTGGCATTTAGCATCACCTCTGGTGTTTTATTTCATACCGAGGAAATCCTCCTCAGTGATTATAGGCACTCCAAGCTTTTTCGCATTTTTGTTCTTGGATGAATTTGAATTAATATCGTTGTTGATCAGATAATCTGTCTTTGCACTGACAGAACCAGAAACCTTGCCGCCTCTGTCTTCGATGACCTTCTTAAGTGCATCTCTGTTAGGGAAGCTGACAAGCGAACCCGTTATAACAAAGGTCTTGCCGGCAAGATCCTGCGGACTGTTGTTTTCTTCAATGATAAAGCTGATTTCCTGTCTCAGCTTCTCAATCTCCGCACGATTCTTCTCATTTGACATATATGCCGTAAAATCTCGTGCTATTACATCACCTATCTGATCGATGTCTCTGAGTTCTTCCACAGAGGCATTCATTATCTTATCGAAATCATTTCCAAAGCTTTTGACAATAAGCTTTGCATTTGCAACTCCGACTCCCGTTATTCCCAGCCCATACAGGAATCCGGCCATAGAACATTCTCTCGATTTATCTATGGAACTTAAAATATTATTATATGACTTTTCGCCGAAGCCTTCAAGTGATACTATTCTGTCTCTATGTTCCTGAAGCTTATAAATATCGGAGAGTCCGTGGAGAAATCCTTCTGCAATAAACTTCTCGAGAGTCGCCTCCGAGATTCCATCGATATTCATCGCATTTCTGGAAACAAAAAGCGAGAACAGCTTAATATTCTTTGCCGGACAGTCAGGATTTATACATACAAGAGTTTCGGTTCCGTTTTCATTTCTGATCTCGGTTTCACCTCCGCAAGCCGGACATTTATCAGGAATATCGAGCTTTCCGGAGCAGGTAAGATTCTCCGATATCTGAGGTATGATCATATTCGCTTTATATACCTTGATCCTGTCACCGATTCCGAGCTTCATATCCTTAAGATAACTGATATTATGAAGACTTGCACGGCGGACCTCCGTACCCTCAAGATCTACCGGATCAAAGATTGCAACAGGATTGATCAGTCCGGTTCGTGACGGACTCCACTCAATCTCAGTAAGTACAGTTTCTGCTTCTTCATCAGCCCATTTAAATGCAATAGCATCTCTAGGGAATTTAGCTGTCATTCCGAGACTTCGTCCGTATGCAACATCCTCAAGCACGAGCACCAGACCGTCTGAAGGAAAATCATTTTCAGGAAGCTTTGCAGCAAACCACTTAACTGTATCTGCAATATTCTCCGACGTAACTTCTTTATATTCGACAACCTGAAATCCCTGGCTGACAAGGAATTCGAACCTCTTCTTAAAAGAGTTCTCAAAGCTGTCCATGAGGGCACTGTCTTCAGGATCCACCATTGAGAAAGCAAAGAACATGACGCTTCTCTTGCCTGTAATCTCGGAATTCAGCTGTCTGACCGAACCACTGCAGAGATTTCTCGGATTCTTATATTTTGCATCAGTCTCGGGAATCTCACTGTTTATTCTCTCAAAATCGGAATAACTTATAACAGCCTCTCCTCTGATAACAAGGCGTCCCTTATAAGCTATCCTGAGAGGGATATTCTTAAAGGTTTTCGCATTCGCTGTAATAACCTCACCGATTTCTCCGTTTCCTCTTGTAACAGCTTTGACAAGTTCTCCACCGTCATATGTAAGCACTACTGTCAGACCATCCATTTTCCAGGAAAGAAGTCCCGGCTGACTTCCCAGCCAGTCTCTAAGTGTATCAACTTCTTTGGTCTTATCGAGCGAGAGCATCGGAGCCGGATGCTTCTCTTTCGGAAGTGAACTCACAACTTCATATCCTACATGGATAGTCGGTGAATCGGATAATGTAATACCTGTTTCCTTCTCCAACTGAACCAGTTCGTCATAAAGCTTATCATATTCGAAGTTACTCATGATCTCCGTATCTTCGGCATAATAAGCCTTTGATGCTTTATTTAATATATCTACAAGCTCTCTCATTCTGCCCATCATTTCAAATCCTCCACGATCTGCCGCTTACTTTTTCACTCCCGCCCTGAGGCGAAGCTCTGCTTCCTCCCGGGCTGTTAATTCTCTATATTCGCCGGGCTCCAGTGTTCCAAGCCCGATATTCATAATCCGAATTCTTTTCAGGAAGACAACTCTGTAACCGAAATATTCGCACATTCTTCTTATCTGACGATTGAGTCCCTGAGTGATTATTATATTAAATGTATTCTGTCCGTGCCGTCTTATCTTACACGGCCTTGTAACAGTTTCAAGTATCGGAACTCCTGCCGCCATTCCTTTCAGGAATTCATCCGTGACCGGTTTATCAACTCTTACAACATACTCCTTCTCATGTCTGTTAACAGCTTTCTGGATGCTGTTTGAGAGGTCTCCGTCATTTGTAAGAAGCAGCATTCCCTGAGAATCCTTATCAAGTCTTCCGACATAACTGACCTTTTCGGGGAACTGAACAAATCTGAATATACTGTCCTTATCGGCATCATATGCCGTACAGACCTGTCCCATCGGTTTATTATATATATAAATCACCTTTTTCTCAGCCGGTGTGATAACCTTTCCGTCAAGAGTCACTATCTGTCCGGGAGAAACAGTATCTCCGAGCACGGCTCTCCTGCCATCTATAAGAACACGGCCTTCATCGATCGCCTCATCGGCCTTCCGCCTTGAAAGTTCACTTGAAAGACTGAGATATTTATTTATTCTGATACTATCACTCTGCATTTTACACCGCTGTTATATATAGACTTATGCAAGCTTCCACAGCCCGCACATACATTAGAATTTTATCATTTAGGGCGTTAAAATTCCACAAATAAACAAAAATATTACAATTTCGGAATATGAAAAATCTATTGCGGATCCCTTCGCCTATTCACTTCGAAAATTCAACAAAAATAATACTGGAATAAAATGATAAATAGATATATAATACATTCATTGCATCTAAATAATTAAGTAAAATCTTATATTTAATTAATAATTTTAAGTGAGGCCACAAAATGGACAAGATAGACATCAAAATATTAAGTCTGCTCGAAGAGAACGCAAGATATCCTCTTAAATATCTTGCAGAAAATGTGTTCTTATCTTCACCGGCTGTTTCGGCAAGAATCGAGAGACTTGAAAAGCAGGGAATAATAAACGGATATCACGCTTCTCTGGATCCGATAACACTCGGATACCATATCACAGCATTTATCAATCTTTCACTTGAACCGAAGCAGAAGCCTGAATTCTATCCCTTCATTGAAGCCTGTCCAAATGTTCTCGAATGTAACTGCGTAACAGGTAATTATTCAATGCTGATCAAAGTATGCTTCCCAAGTACCAGCGAGCTGGATCTTTTTATCGGACAGCTTCAGACCTTCGGAAGAACCGAAACTCAGATAGTCTTTTCCACTCCTGTTCCGCATAGAGGCATCAACGTAAACGTACTGAATGAAAACGATGCGGACGAGGATTCGACAGAAGAATAGATTAACTAAAAAATGACTTCAACCCTTAATCAAGAGTTGAAGTCATTTTCTTTTAATTATCAAGTTTATTCATAAACTCGGCAAATGTCGGATCAGCCTCAGCCTTACTGTCCTGATCCTCCTTGACCATCTTATAGAGATCCTGAATATCTCTCTCCAAAGATGTCTGACTTATGAAATCCTGAAGCTCCTGGCTCTGTGCCGAATTATCAATACGATATTTTCCGCCCACATTTACAACATAAAGCGGCTTATAGATATCAAGTGGCTTTGTCTTTACTCCGTTAATCGTTATATTCATAACAACATAAACGATGTACGAGCCCTCTTCCGGACCTGCTACATAATAGCAGTTGATATTTTCATAATTTGTGATAACCTGGGAACGTCCCTGTACGGTTGTCATATTGTCATACTGTGAAGGTGTTGTCACACAGTTCTGCAGGGTAGCCTGATCTGCATTTGCAAGTGCCTTAAGATATACCTGAACCAAGGAATTGATCTCTTCGTTGGAATTAACTGTATATATGTAAGACTTCTCAATACCAAGATCTTTAAACACCTGGTCCTTGTTCATATATATCAATACTCCAAAAGCAGCAATTGCAAGAACAAAGAGTACCCATATGGTTATTATGATCTTAACACCTTTCTTTTTCTTCTTCTCAGCCATTACCTCTCCTTTATAGATTCTTGAAATATTTGCCAAATGTACCAGACAGGAATCGAACCTGCGCACACGGCTCCGGAGGCCATCGCTCTATCCACTGAGCTACTGGTACTTACTTGCCTCATCTATATCAATGGCAATCTGATCCTTAAGAGCCTCAAGAGATTCGAATCTTCTTTCATCCCTTAGAAAATGTGTAAGCTTTACACTTACCTCTCTGCCATAAATATCATCATTAAAATCATAGATAAAGGTTTCTATATTTACTTCATCACCATCATCAACACTCGGTCGTCTTCCAACATTTGTAATGGAATTATATGTATCGTCACCGATCACTGTGACTGATGAATAAACACCGAGTCTCGGAAGAATCTTGTTTTCAGGAAACTGCAGATTAAGCGTCGGATATCCGAGACTTCTCCCAAGCTTCTTCCCATCCGCTACAGTACCTGTAAGGTCATAGTCTTTACCGAGCAGCTTTGACGCCTCATCGACAAGCCCTTCCTCGAGAAGATGTCTTATTCTGGTAGAACTTACGATCTCGCCATCCATCACAAGCTTATCGAAAGACTTAACCTTGAAACCGTACTTATCGGAAAGCTCTTCAAGCAAATGTACATCTCCTGCTCTGTCTCTTCCGAATCTGAAATCACTTCCGACTACAACATACTCTGCTCCGAGTTCCTCATGTATTATATCACGAACAAAGTCTTCTGCCAAAACATCCGCATATTCCGGAGTAAACTCCACTCTGCAGAGCCTGCTTATGCCATAACCCGAGATAACCTTCTCCTGTTCATCTTTTGAGAGAATGCTGTCTCCTCCGAACTCAAGCTTATAGCAGACTGCTTCGGCACCTGTTTTTGCTGAATAATCGGAAATCTCCTGCAGGAGAAGTCTGTGTCCTTTATGAAAGCCGTCAAATTTTCCAATAGTCAGTGCAGTACCCAAAATCTTTTATTCCTCTCAGCCCAGATATTTAAAGCATCTGAAGCATCCTGCTTCTTTATCATATCTGTAAAGTGCTGTAATCTCATCTTTCATATACATTCTGATATAATCAGCATTGATCAGCTCATCCATATCCTTATAGCCGGACAGCATATCCTCTGACAGCTTATTTCCGTTTATAAGAAGCTTTTCGCCCTGTCCCTTTACCTCTGCCTTCGGAACATTTCCGAGAAGCGAGTCAAGCGGCATAACAGCGGTTTCAAGTCTATCTTCTTCCTTAAGAAGCTGCAGATCAGAAAGCCGAACAGCCTTATCTGATGTAAATCCACAGGTCTCTATTCTCACAAGCCCCTTCATTGTACCGTGACATCCCAGTTTCTCACCTATATCACGGCAGAGGCTCCTGATATATGTTCCTTTCGAACATTTAACATGAAAGCTTACGGCAGGAAGTGAAACATCCGTAACCTCAAGCTCATAAACTTCAACCTCTCTCGGATCGGGAATTATCTCCTCTCCGGCTCTCGCATATTCATAAAGCTTCTTTCCATCCTTCTTGATTGCCGAATAGATGGGCGGAACCTGAAGCTGCTTTCCTATAAAGGATTTAATGCAGTCTCTAACCTCTGCTTCACTGACCGACACTTCAGACTCTTCAAGTACATTTCCCGTAACATCATCCGTATCGGTTCTTATTCCAAGCAGAAGCACGGCATCATATTCCTTCTCCTTGGTAAGCATCAGCTCACTCAGTTTTGCAGCCTTACCGAGGCACACAAGAAGAACACCTTCGGCCATCGGATCCAGCGTTCCGGTATGACCGATCTTCTTCTGATGAAATATACCGCGCATCTTAGCTACAACATCGAATGATGTGAAGCCCTGCTCTTTATATACATTTACTACTCCGTTATACATATTCCGTCTTAACTCTTACTCATCTGAGCCTTTGCCATCTCGATGATCTTGCCGATCATCACATCTGTTTTCTCAGATGACTCAAAGCCCGCAGCACGTACATGTCCGCCACCGCCGAATTCCGTAGCTATAACGCTTACATCCACAATCTTATCTGAACGAAGGCTGTACTTAAAAGTCTTACGGTTACTGTGATATACGAGTATCGCAACCTCTACACCATCCGTAAGTCTAAGCTGCTCAACTATACCTTCCGTATCTATCGATGTACATTTAAGTTCCTTAAAAAGATCTCTCGATATCACGGAACTGATGATCTGACCATCTTCATGCAGCTCTGCTCCAAGAAGTGTACGAGCCAGCAGCTGATTCTGCTTAAATGTCTTCTTATAGAAGGTCTCATCGATTATATATGCTGTATCAATGCCCTTCTCGATAAGTATTCCGGCATATTCCATAGTCTTACGGCTTGTGCAGCTGTATTTGAACACACCTGTATCATGGATCATTCCAAGATACAGACACTCTGCCGTTTTCTGACTTACTTTATCGAAATCGATAACATCACATACCACCTCGCATGCAGACGAAGAATCCCCGTCGATTATACAGAAATCGCCGAAGCCTCTGTTGCTTACATGATGATCTATGCATATAGTCGATATCGCACTCTGAAATATGTCCTCAAACTTGCCAAGTCTGTCAAGGCTTGAAACATCAACTGAGATTGCAAGATCATATTTAAGTCCCGACTCCTCATGCTTAATCTTCTTCGCTCCGTTCAGGAACTTGAAGGATGGTGCAAAAGCCTCAGCATATACATCAACAGTCTTATTCTTAAAGTTTTCAGAAATGTAATTATACAGTCCCGTTACGGATCCGATGCAGTCCCCGTCCGGCCTGATGTGGCCGATAATAGCAATCGTATCAGCTGCATTTATCATCTGCTTCAGCTTACGGGCCTTCTTGTTAATATCTGTAATCATTCATCTGTCTCCGTATCATTTACCGTGTTGCCGAGAATCTCATCAATCTTTTTGGACATGTTAACACCGTACTCGATAGATTTATCGAGCACAAAATTAACCTCCGGAGTATTTCTGAGATTAAGTGACTCGGCAAGTCTCTTACGCACAAAACCTGCCGCAGCACGGAGTCCGTCAATAGTAGACTCAGCTGCACCGTCATCTCCGAGCACACTTATATAACATTTACATATCTTCAGATCCTTGGTCACTTCAGTCTTAACGACAGAAGTAAGACCGCTGATCCTCGGATCCTTAAGCTCAAACTCAATGATATGTCCTATAACTCTCTGGACATCACTGTTAACTCTTGAGCCTCTTTCACTGTTTTTTCGTCCCCTCATTTATTTCCTCTCAACTTCTACCATCTTGTAGGCTTCAATGCGGTCACCTTCGTGAATATCATTCCAGCCTTCGAATACCATACCGCATTCATAGCCGTTCTTAACTTCCTTAACATCATCCTTGAATCTCTTAAGTGACGCAAGTTTACCTTCAAAGATCTGCTCATCATTACGTGAGATTCTTACAGAACAGTTTCTCTCAACCGAACCGTCAAGAATGAAGCATCCTGCGATAGTTCCGACACCTGAAGCCTTAAATGTACTTCTTACTTCTGCATGTCCTGTAACCTTCTCCTCATAAATAGGATCAAGCATACCCTTCATTGCAGACTCAATATCATCTATAGCATTGTAAATTACGTTGTAAAGTCTTATATCAACCTTTTCCTGCTCAGAAAGAGCCTTAGCCTGTGCATCCGGTCTGATATTGAAACCGATGATTATCGCACCTGAGGCTGATGCAAGCACAACATCCGACTCATTGATGGCACCAACGCCCGAGTGGATACATTTAATAATAACCTCTTCGTTAGAGAGCTTAAGAAGACTCTGCTTCAGTGCTTCTACTGAACCCTGAACGTCAGCCTTGATAATGATATTAAGCTCCTTAAGAGTTCCTTCCTGCATCTTTGTGAAGATATCATCCAGTGATACCTGCTTTCTCGATTCAGCGATAAGATTCTCCTTACCTCTTGTGACAAATGCTTCACTGATCTGACGAGCTTCCTTCTCTGTCACTGTTGAGATAAATGTATCTCCTGAATTCGGAACAGATGAGAGACCTATGATCTCTACAGGTGTTGAAGGAGTTGCTTCCTTAACCGGCTTACCCTTATCGTTGTTCATAGCTCTTACACGTCCGTTTGCTTCACCGATAGCTATGAAATCACCTACCTTAAGTGTTCCCTTCTGAACGAGAAGTGTAGCTACAGGACCGCGGCCCTTATCAAGACGAGCCTCGATAACAACACCTCTTGCCTTACGGTTAGGATTAGCTTTAAGTTCAAGCATTTCAGATGTAAGAAGGATCATATCAAGAAGGTTATCAAGACCTTCATGTGTATGAGCAGATACAGGACAGAATATAGTATCTCCGCCCCAATCCTCAGCTATAAGGCCATGCTCTGTAAGCTCCTGCTTAACTCTGTCGATATTTGCACTTGGCTTATCAATCTTGTTTACTGCAACAATTATCTGAATTCCTGCAGCCTTAGCATGGTTGATAGCTTCAACTGTCTGTGGCATAACACCGTCATCTGCAGCTACTACAAGGATAGCAATATCTGTGGACTTTGCACCACGGAGTCTCATTGCTGTAAATGCTTCATGTCCCGGTGTATCCAGGAATGTGATCATCTTATCATTTGCCTTAACTGTATAAGCACCGATGTGCTGTGTGATACCGCCGGCCTCAACCTCTGTTACGGATGAATGTCTGATAGCATCAAGAAGTGATGTCTTACCATGATCTACGTGACCCATAACACAGACTACAGGTGGTCTTGTAACAAGTGAATCCTCAGGATCTTCAATATCCTTCAGAGCTTCCTCTACGATATCAACCTTTTCTTCTTCCTCTGCGATGCAGTTATACTCGAGAGCGATTTCTCCTGCTTCCTCAAATGAAAGCTCTGTATTTACAGTATACATCTTGCCTTCAAGGAAAAGCTTCTTAATGAGCGCATTTACCGGCTGCTTAAGCTTATCAGCAAGTTCACTGAGAGTAAGTGACTCCGGAAGAATAATCGTCTTGATTGTCTCTTCTTCCTTCTCCTTCTTCTTAGGAGCCGGTCTTTCCTCACGTCTCATCTGCTCTCTCTTCTGATCGGACTTCTTTACTGTTCCTTCAGAATATTTAGCATCATGTCTCTTCTCATCCAGCTTCTTTCCATCACGTCTGTCAGCACGCTTTGAATCTCTCTTTGCACTGAATCCTGAATCTGCTGAATCGGAGCGATCCTTCTTTCTGTCATTTGAACGCTTGGAGCTCTGTCTTACATCTCTCTCGTCGTCGTCCTTGCCGCCGAAATCACGGTCACGGTCAAACTTACGTCCCTGACCCTGTCCACCGAATCTGCTATTCTGTCCGCCGTCACGTCCGCCATCTCTGCCGCCGTTACGATTTCCGTCTCTGCCGCCGTCAAATCTCTTGCCGCCGAATCCCTGATCGCGTCCGCCATCACGTCCGCCATCTCTTCCGCCGTCACGATTTCTGTCTCCTGAAAATCTGTTCTGCTGCTGTGGACGTCTATCCTGCTGCGGTCTATCCTGCTGTGGTCTTTCCTGTCTTGCAGGAGCCTTAGGTCTTTCTTCAGTCTTAACCTGCTGAGTATGCTCAGTCTTTTCAGCTGCAGGCTGTGACACCTTCTCAGCTGCCGGCTTTACTTCAACCTTTGCAGGTTCAGCCTTAGGAGTTTTATCAACCGGCTTAACTTCCTGCTTCTCTGCTTTCGGAGCAGGCTTGCTTTCGGTTTTTTCTGCCTTTTCTTCAGGCTTCTCTACCTTTACTTCAGGCTTCTCTTCTG
>CAMJHQ010000042.1 GCA_946405625.1 uncultured Lachnospiraceae bacterium
TCAGCCTTCATCTGCTTCTCCATTGATTCCTGGATAGCTGCAGGAGGCATGATGTTCTTAAGCTCCACACGATTAACCTTGATTCCCCAAGGATCAGTAGCCTCGTCAAGAGTAGCTCTCATCTTTGCGTTAATTGTCTCTCTTGATGTAAGAGTCTGATCAAGCTCGAGATCACCGATGATGTTACGAAGAGTAGTAGCTGTCAGGTTTTCAATAGCTGACAGTGGATTCTCAACGCCGTAGCAGTAAAGCTTCGGATCAGTAATCTGGAAGAAAAGAACTGTATCGATTCTCATTGTTACATTATCTTTTGTGATAACCGGCTGAGGAGGGAAATCCGCAACCTGCTCCTTAAGAGAAACACGTCTTGCAACCTTCTCAAAAACCGGGATCAGCATATGAAGTCCTACACCCCAGGTACATTTATATGTACCCAGATTCTCAATAACATAAGCATTTGCCTGCTTAACTACGCGAATCGAACTACAAAGAATCAAAAATGCAATTATAAGAAGTATAATAATCATTACGCTACCAGGACCCATTAGTTAATTACCTCCCTTAAATAAACTTTTGTGCCTTCAATGTTTACAATTTCAGCAAAGCTGTCCTTTTGCAGAACTTTTCCGCTCTCAGATACAGCTTTCCACTCTACATCGCCTATTTTTACAAGGCCTGTTCCTTCTGAAGCATCAACCGTCTCAAGGACTTTTACCTTCCTGCCGATATTTCGATCAAGATTGGTAGGTGCTCCCTGTCCGATCATTTTCTTCTTGGCAATAGGTCTGCAAAGCAATAACAGTATTGTGGATGTTACTATGAACAGAACAATCTGTACATAAGGATTAACTCCCAAGTAAGCAACTATCGCCGCAACCACAGCACCACCGCAGAACCATATTGACGTAAGCCCCAGAGATACTATCTCCCATATGAGAGCTGCCGCAAAAACAACGATCCATATTGTTGCCGCTAAGTAATTAGCCGGCATTTCCGTGAAAATGCCACTCAATATAATCACCTCCTGTTACATAAAATACTTTTTCCCTTTTCTTAATCTCTGTAATAATTGATGAGGCATCCCTTCTCAATTATGGTACGCTCATCATCTGTAAGTGCACCAAGCTTAAGTGAGATTTCCTTCATACCCTTATTAACTATATAGCCCTTTATAACTTCAGCCTTGTTCATAAGAGCTTCTCTTATTCCCGGAATGAAGATGTAATCATCATTCTCAAGACCGAATGGATTATCAAGTGATATATCTACCGAATCCTCATCTATAACAAATGGGAGCATACCCCAGTTGATAAGATTTGAACGATATCTCTTTGTTGCATATTCCTTTGCTATATTAGCCCATCCGCCGAGAACCTTCTGGCATGATGCAGCCTGCTCACGAGCAGAACCGTCACCCGGCTTAACAGCATAGATAGTAGTTCCGAATCCGGTATTCTTACGGCTTGCGCCCTCGAACTTCTCCTTGATAACAGGCATAACCTGCTTGATCTCAGGATATACTTCACATGGATGCTCATCATTCTCACGAGCAATCTCAACTGCGTGGAATGCCTTAGCTCTTCCAACATACTCAGGATCCTTACGTGACAGAGTAAACTCTGCAAGTCCGATAGGATTTGATCTGAATGATGATGTTTCTCCCGAAGGAATAAGCTCATCTGTTGTTGTTACAGGATCTGTAATAACAGATGCAACCTTGAGAAGAAGATTCTCTGTAAGTGCAGGCATCTCCGGCCAGTCCTTGATATTAGGACCGAACTTTATCTCCTCTTCAGGCTGAGCCTTGCCCCATCCGTCATAAACTCTGTTTGCATATATATCCTTATCAAAGAAATACTTAGGACCTGTATACTCAACATCAAGATCTGTTGCAGGTGTAAGATATCCCTTGTTAACAGCTGTAGCTGCAATACTTCTTGCATCCATAAGTGCAACACTTGATATCTGACCGTTCTGGATCTTTGAACCTTCTCTGTTCGGGAAGTTACGTGTTGAATGTCTGATAGACAGTGCTCCGTTTGCAGGTGTATCACCGGCACCAAAGCAAGGTCCGCAGAATGCAGTCTTCATAACTCCGCCGGCATGAAGGATTTCGGCAGCACGTCCGTTATTTATAAGTTCCATCATGATAGGAACACTTGCAGGATAAACAGAAAGAGTAAACTCATCACTTCCGATATAGTGTCCCTTAAGTATATCAACAGCATCGCAGATATTCTCGAATCCACCACCGGCACAGCCTGCGATGATTCCCTGCTCAACATAGAGACGTCCGTCATGTATCTTGTCTGTCAGCTTAAACTCAACATCTCCTGTAAGCTGCTTCTTACCGTTTTCTTCGCACTCATGAAGGATATCCTTCAGATTAGCATTCAGCTCTTCGATTGTATATGTATTGCTTGGATGGAACGGAAGTGCGATCATCGGACGAACCTTTGAAAGATCAACATAAACCACACCATCGTAATAAGCAACATTTTCAGGTTTTGTCTCAGTAAATGCTTCAGGACGGAAATGTGTCTCATACCATTCCTTTGTCTTATCATCTGTTTCCCAGATAGATGAAAGACATGTTGTCTCTGTTGTCATTACATCTATACCGATACGATAATCGCTTGAAAGCTTTGCGATTCCCGGACCTACGAATTCCATTACCTTATTCTTTACGTAACCGTTCTTAAATACAGCTCCGATAATTGCAAGTGCAACGTCCTGAGGTCCTACACCCTTTGCAGGCTCACCGTCGAGATAAACCGCAACAACACCCGGACGAGCAACATCATATGTTTTTCCGAGGAGCTGCTTTGCAAGTTCACCGCCGCCTTCACCGATAGCCATTGTACCGAGTGCTCCGTAACGTGTATGGCTGTCTGATCCGAGGATCATAGCTCCACACTCTGCAAGCTCTTCTCTTGCATACTGATGAATAACTGCCTGATGAGGAGGAACATAGATTCCACCATATTTCTTAGCACAGGAAAGACCGAATACATGATCATCCTCATTGATAGTTCCTCCTACTGCACAAAGTGAATTGTGGCAGTTAGTAAGAACATATGGTATCGGGAATTCCTTGAGTCCCGAAGCTCTGGCTGTCTGAATTATACCAACGAAAGTGATATCATGCGATGTCATCTTATCGAATTTGATCTTAAGCTGCTCCGTATCTCCGCTGGTATTATGCTTCTGAAGTATCGAATAAGCAATCGTTCCCTTTGTTGCTTCTTCCTTAGATGTCTTAATTCCCTTGGATGTAAGAACACCTTCCGCCGATCCGTCGTCCTGAACCAGCTCTCTTCCGTTCAGGAGATACGCTCCTGTTTCAAATAACTTAACCATTTTTTCCTCCAAAGATATATTATGTTTTTAAGTGAAGGCAGACAGGATAATGCTCCGCCGTACCTTTACATTTTTAACGATTTAATTACTTCTGAATTCATCTATAGCCTTCTGATAATCAGCTATATCATATGTACCCGGAAGCGGATATACATCCATTCCCTTGATAATCTCAAATTCAGCCATGTATGTTTCCCTGTCGATCATATTATCCGTTCCGTATCCGTTTCTGTAGAACAGAGTATCATCATCGGAATATATGAAATGCGTGAATACTGCAGAATCTCCGGATATCTTGATGGTTCCGTAGCTTCCTTCACCCTTCTGAATTACAATTCCCTTTTCACCGAATCCGGCAATCGGAACAACCAGCGTGACAAGCTTAACCGTATCATCGGAATATGTTTCGATATAACAAGTGAGCGATGATACAAGAACAAGCTCAGGAATTCCGTTTCTGTCTATATCTGACAGAAATACTTTATCCGGCTTATACTTATCATATGTAAGATACTGCGTGGAATTGATCGACACATTCTTATTCTTTTCTGAAAATGTAGAAACATAAGGTGACGTTGTACACTGAGTCTCAAGATTCTTATCCCAATTCTCCATAAATGCAGCATAGGCTTTAGCCCACTTCGGTGTAAGATATTTCTCGATTTCCGAGAAATTCACATCACTTCCGCACATAAGCCTCAGTT
This sequence comes from uncultured Lachnospiraceae bacterium, assembly GCA_946405625.1. GTDB lineage: Bacteria > Bacillota > Clostridia > Lachnospirales > Lachnospiraceae > Eubacterium_Q. The sequence goes on from CAMJHQ010000042.1 coordinate 4,065, forward strand.
CATCCATTATCTGATTGGCAGTCTCCTCATCACCGGCCTTAGCACTTGCAAGTGCTTTTGCAAGTCCGTCATCCTTTGCCTTCTGATAAGCCTCATCCATTATTTTCTTGTATTCAGATTTATAATCAGCAAAAACCTTCTGCTCTTCCGGATTATCATACATATTTTTTGAACTATAGTATGCAGCAGAATAGTTACCCTCATCTATAGCTTTACGTATATCCGAAAGATCGGATTCATATACCTGAATGAAATAAAGCTCTTCACTAAGTTCACTTGTAAGCTCTATATTGCTGAAACAATTCTGAGCAGTTGTTACATAAGCATTTATCTCATCGTAATCAATTTCACCTGATTTATACTGTGTGAACTTGCCCTTCAGATAACCGTCAAGCCTCTCATCCATATATTTATGATAAGCCGACTTATCGGATTCAACATATCCGTCCAGCACCGAATTACCGTTTTTGTCAACAGAGTTATATACGTTGCTGAACTCGGCTGCTGCATCCAGAATGCTGAAATCTGCATCATAGAAGCTTTTATGTGAATCATCAAGAAGCTTGATACATTGTGTTAATGCTATATCCTCAAGAGCTTCAAGATTTTTACCCTTGAAGTTTCCTATACTTTCGGTAGCACTTACAACTCTGAAGGTCTCCTCATAATTACCGTTGCCTCGAAGATAATCATTTGTCTTACTGATAACGAATCCCTTTACCTCGGCATCCCTGTCTTTTTCACCCAGGAACCTGACCTTATCGTAATATCCCGCTGCAGCCGCACCGTTACCGTTCTTCAGTTCCTCTAACATTTTATTCTTATAAATGCCGGGAATCACATAGAAAATCGCAGCCGCTGACTCCAGCAGTATAAAAATCACGGATATTATACCGATTATCAGCCATTTCTTACTCTTCATAAATCAATGTCTCCTAACACGATGTCACTCTTCGTATGATTCTATAAAAGTTTTATAATCCTTAAGCTCCGTACCGAGATTTAAGCTTTGTGAACATTTATCAACAATCTTTTCACGAGCTTCGCTGTACTCTTCCTCGCTGACACCTTCACCATTGCTGTCCGAATCAACTATATAAGTGGTATTTTCGCCTTCCTCTGACTTTATTGTGACAGAGATTGACTCAACACCTGTTCCCTTTATCTGCCAAAGCATATCATATTCTATAGCATCTTCCTCTTCGGCATCATAGGATGCATGTGTGTAAATGTATCCGCCGTCTTCATACGCCATAACGGTTCCACATTCAAGGAGAATTATCACTTCATTCTTTGACCATGTGAAAATATAATGCGGTGTATCCTCTTCACCGATTATGAGTTCAGGAATACCGTTTCCATCCAGATCATCAAGCCATATTTCCTTTAAAGCAACTATTTCATCATCGGCGTGCTTTGCGGCTGCATCAAATATCTTATCTTCCTTACCTGCGATCTTATACGACTCCGGTCCCTTTGACATTACTGTCTTAAACGAGTTGGCAAAGTTATCCATAAATGCAATATATCCCTTTGCCCATTCGGGAACCAGCTGATCCTCTATAGCCGAAGTATCAACTTCATCACCATAAATTTCTTTAATACGGTCTATCCAGGCATTTGCTTCTTTTTTGTCACCTGAATCCGCTGCGGCCTTTGCCTTTGAAAGGCTGTCTTTTTTGCCTTCCTCATAAGCCTTATTATAAAGCTCCTTTAACTCCTTCTTATAACTGTCAAAATACAGCTGTCCGTCATACTTCTCAATTACAGCTTCGGCATTGGATATAGCATCATAGTAATTTCCTTCATCCACGAGTGCCTGTATTGCACGGACTTCATCCTCATATGATGAGAGCTTCGAGATTTCAGTCTTCACTTCATCTGTATAAGCATCATCTACAAAGAATTCCTCTGCCACATAAACATAAGAAGTTATCGCCGTAGAATCAAGGTCCCCGGCTTTAAAAGAGTCATACTTTGTTTTCAGATAATCATCAAGTCCTTTATTCACGAACGAATAATAATCATCTGCCTTACTTCCGTAATTATCTATAAGCGAATTGCCCTTCTTATCATAAGCATAATAAGCATCATCAAAATCATCCCATATATCGAAAAGGTTCTCTCCCGAATTAAGCATTTCTTCGGTGTAGCCTTTCTCATAAAGGTTGATAAGCTGAAAATAATTGGCATTCTTTAAGCATTCCAATGAAGCCCCTTTAAAATCAGGAATTGTCTCAACAGCCCATACACGGGAAATGAAATCATTATATGAAATTTCTCCTGAGAGGAAACCATTTGTTTCCGAAATGAGAAATCCATTTATATCTTCTTCAATATCCTTTGCCGCAAAGAAGCGAACTTTTTCATAGTAATCTGCTGCCGCTTCGCCTTTTCCGTTCCTTAACGCTTCGAACATTTTATTCTTATTTACTCCGGGAAGGATAAGAATGAATACTGCAGCGATCTCAAGTGCAAGAAATATGAAGGAGATTATCGTAATAACCGGCCATTTCTTATTCTTCAATTGCTACTCTCCTTTTATCACTCTTCCGTAGCTTCTTCAGAAGTGTCATCCGACGCGTCTTCTGATGTTTCTTCCGATGTTTCTTCTGTTTTATCTTCGCTTGCAGCTGATGTCGAACTTGTGACCGACGGTACTACAAGATTATCAGATGCAAATTCCTTATAATTATCCTTCGGCCATCCGAACAGGATAAATGTTACAACCACCGCAATAAGACCAAGTGCTGCAATAACAAGTGAAACAACTCCGAAAACCTTGATTCCTTTTCCTGAATTATCTTTTCCGGGAGGTGTAAGCGAATCCGATGGTCCCGGAACTGTTCCCGGTCCGGCAAGCATTCCCGATCCCGGAACCATACCCGGTCCGATAAGCTTACCTGTTACAAACTGATTCGGCAGCGGACCTGATCCGGGCTGTGGTATCGATCCCGGTTGAAGATGCTGTTGAATCACAGATTCATTCAGGAATGGACCTGTTACAGGTGCAGCTCCCGATCCTGTATAAGCACCCTGATCCGACAACTGACCTGATCCCGGTAACGGACCCGAACCGGGCAATGGACCTGAACCATATAATGCGCCCGAGCCAGCCAATTGGCCTGAACCATATAATGCACCCGAGCCGGCCAATTGACCTGAACCATATAATGTTCCTGATCCGGCCAATGAGCCTGTGCCCGATATATCAGTAAATCCTCCTTCAGAATTATATCCCTGCTGGATAAGCGTATCTGTGGTAAGCACCGTGGTTGCATCCTCAGGAGTTGTCAGATTATCCGTCGTAAGCACTGTTGTTGCATCTTCAGGTGTTGTCAGATTATCTGTTGTAAGTACCGTTGTAGCATCTTCAGGTGTTGTCAGATTATCTGTCGTAAGCACTGTTGTTGCATCCTCAGGCTGTCCCATCATTTCAGCTGTAAGAACAGTTGTTGCTGCTTCCGAGGCTTCGCCTTCTGCCGCACCCTCCTGGGCTGCCGCAGCTGCTGCATCCTGAACCGCGGATTTCATGACGTCATCCATCGATATACTCTCGAATTTATCCGTAGTATCCGTAGATTGAATAATATCTATACTTTCATTTAAAGTTTTCTCTTCTGCCATACTTTTTCTCCGTAAACGACTTATAAATAAGGCCTTTCAGCATAAAAAACAAATAATTGTAATTGTAACATCACTCCATAACGTCCGCAAGTTTAAATCTGGTAAGACTATTCGCGTCTATCTGCGGTTCCTGAACTACTCTGCTGGCCTGTCTTTCAACAGTTCTTTCGAAATAATTTCTTACTTCTCTTGCGTTAGCAAAATTCGATCCGTGATTAACCGCAAGGTTATTCAGATAATTCTTTACATGCTCTGATGCATCCGTATCAATGACATAGTCGTGAGAATCACACATATCACTGAATATCTTAAACATTTCCTCTCCTGTATAATCCGGGAATTCTATATATTTATTGAATCTGGACTTAAGTCCCGGGTTTGATTCGATAAATTTTTCCATCTCCTTAGTATATCCCGCAACTATTACTACAAGATCATCTCTGTTATCTTCCATTCTTTTAAGAAGCGTATCGATTGCTTCCTGTCCGAAGTCTTCTCCTTCTTTTCCGCCTGCAAGTGTATATGCCTCATCAATAAAAAGCACGCCGCCGATAGCACTGTCTATTACCTCTGCAGTCTTAATGGCTGTCTGACCGACATATCCCTCAACAAGTCCGGCTCTATCCACTTCAATAAACTGGCCTCTGCTTACTACTCCGAGCTGATGATATATTCCGGCAAGAAGTCTCGCCACTGTAGTTTTACCTGTTCCGGGATTTCCGGAAAATACCAGATGAAGCGAAATATCCGGAGTTTTAAGTCCCAGCTTATCCCTCATGGTTTTTACCTTAATAAGATTTACAAGGCTGGAAAGACTGGACTTAACCTTATCAAGTCCGACAAGTGAATTAAGTTCCTCCTGAAGTTCCTCGAGAGATTTCTCATTCTTCTGAGCACCCAATGCTACATCTGCACCTCTTCCTCTGATGCCGTTCGGATCTTCAAATCTGCCGGATCTGCTTCCCGGATTACCCTCATTTCTGCTGATTCCTCCGCCGAAGCCTTCTCTGCCCGAATCCTGATAATTATCTCTGACAGGCGGAGTATTCTGACTACCTTTTCCACCGAAGATTACCTTGTCTCTGTCATTATCAAGCGTGTCAGAACCATAGACATTAAACCGCTGAACATATGCGTTCATCATATTGATATAGTCTGCAAGTCTGTCAGCTTCTCTGTCACTTATTCCTCCGTACGCTATAAACTGCACACCCGCGTCATTAAAACAACTGATCAGATACTTGGAAATAGATATTCCGTATCCGGTTCTCTGAGATAACGGTGATGTATCATCCGATACAAAATACATAAGAGACTGAGGTACATTATTAAGAACCCATTCGCGTCTGCATCTGTCAGCCACAAATCTCTTAAAATTCTGCTCGGTTATTACGATACCCAGATTAATTGTTATAAACTGAAGCTGGGCCGCCAGATCTTCACTGGTCGGATCATACAGGTAACCGAAAAAGGTCAGCATGTCATCCTTAAGAAGATTTCTGAGTGACATTCTGGAATTTCTGGGATAATTACTCTCAGGTTTGCTGCTTATCTCATCAGCATATTCCAGACACGTATTTATCATTTTAGCTATATTCTTGGTTATCATTTACTGCTACCTCACAATAGTATAATTATATACTTTTATTAAATGTGTTGTAAAGCTAACCTTGATGAGTATTTTTCATTTTATCGATTGTATGTTTTTCCTTATTTCCGAACTGAAACATAATTATTTTTGTCAAATCGCCGATTTTCCATAAAATTTCTTTACTTTTTTATTTTATCTGTTATACTAAAGAAATCTGTGCTGAATGCCGGCATTTTACGGCTGTTTCGGAAGCATTTTCCGGATTGATTCCTTAAATGATAATGTGAAGATTTTACTTCAAGCTCTTCACCCCCGGCATATGGCAAGTATTATATTATAAGGAAGTGTCTAAAATGGGAAAACATGTTGAAATCAGATGGCACGGACGTGGCGGTCAGGGTGCAAAAACCGCTGCCCTTCTGCTGGCCGATGTTGCCTTTAACACCGGAATGTATGTACAGGGCTTTCCTGAGTACGGTCCTGAGAGAATGGGTGCGCCTATTACAGCGTACAACCGTCTCGCTGATAAGGAGATCAGAAATCATTCCAACATTTATAATCCGGATTATGTAGTAGTTGTTGATGAAACTCTGCTTCATACAGTTGATGTGACCAAAGGTCTTTCAAAAGACGGCGGTATCATTATTAATACGGATAAGACGAAGGATGAAATAATTCCGCTCCTCAAGGGATATGAAGGAAATGTTTACACTATCGATGCACGTACCATTTCCATGGAAACACTTGGGAAGTACTTCCCTAACTCACCTATGCTTGCTGCTGTAGTTAAGGTAACAGGCATAATGTCTCAGCAGGATTTCCTTGAGCAGATGCGTGCTTCATATCAGCACAAATTCGCTAAGAAGCCTGAGGTTATAGACGGTAATATGGCAGCTCTTGAGCGTGCCTTCCAGGAGGTAAACTAAAATGGCTAATAATATAAGAACAGATATTCATGCAGTAAATGAAACTGCTCCATATACAGCAATGACACCGGGTAACGCTGTTGCCGGCGGTGGCGGAGCAAGAGAATTCAAGACAGGTGAATGGAGAACTTCCACTCCTGTTATAGATTGGGATAAATGTAATCAGTGCCTTATGTGTGCTCCGATGTGTCCTGACAGCTCAATTCCTGTAGAGGATGGAAAGCGTCTTGACTTCGATCTGGATCACTGTAAGGGATGCGGCATCTGTGTAGGTGCCTGCAATTTCGGAGCAATAACAATGAAGGAGGGTCTGTAATATGTCATCAAGAAGAGACAGAATGTCAGGTAACGAGGCAGTTGCTCTCGCAATAAAGCAGGTTAATCCTGATGTAATGCCTGCATTTCCTATAACACCATCGACAGAACTTCCTCAGATTGTGTCGACATACATTTCAAATGGAGATATAGATACTGAATTTATTCCTGTTGAATCAGAGCACAGCTCAATGAGTGCCACAATCGGTGCTTCTGCAGCAGGTGCAAGAGCTCTTACAGCTACTTCATCTGCAGGACTTGCCTTCATGTGGGAAGAGCTCTATGTAGCATCCTCATTCAGACTTCCTATAGTTCTCTGCCTTGTTAACAGAGCACTTACAGGACCTCTTAACATCAACTGCGATCACAGTGATGCTATGGGTGCACGTGATTCAGGCTGGATGCAGGTATTTGCTGAAACAAATCAGGAAGCATATGATAACTTCATTATGGCTTACCGTGTAACCGAGCATCCGGAAGTTATGCTTCCGATGATGGTCTGCTATGACGGATTTATCACAAGCCATGCTGTTATGAATATCGAAACAATCGATACATCTACTGTAAGAGATTTCGTCGGAACATATAAGCCGGACAATTTCCTTCTTAACAAGGATATGCCTTATGCCGTAGGTCCTTATGCAAACTCTCCTTTCTATATGGAGACAAAGTATAACCAGATCACAGCAATGAGAAAGGCTAAGCAGGTTATACTTGATGTATGTGCGGAATTTGAAAAGATTTCCGGACGTAAGTACGGACTCTTTGAAGAATACAAAATGGATGATGCAGAATATGCGATCGTTATCATGGGTTCTGCAGCAGGAACAACAAAGGACTCTGTTGACGCACTTCGCGATCAGGGCATCAAGGCCGGTATGATAAAGATCCGTGTTCTTCGTCCTTTCCCTGGTGAAGAGCTTGCTGCTGCACTTAAGAACTGTAAGGCAGTTGCTGTTATGGACAGAGCAGAAAACTATTCAACCATGAACGGCCCTGTAGGTTCTGAGCTCAAGGCTGCTATGTATGATGCAGGTCTCACTATCCCGGTTCTTGATTACTATTACGGAATCGGCGGACGTGATTATACTGTTGAAGAAGCAGAGAGTGTTTACAAGGATCTCATCACACTTGCAACAGGTTCCGGTGATGGATCACCTGAACCATTCAAGTATGTAGGACTCAGAAAGTAAGGAGGTACGTAAAAATGGCATACAATCTTAAAGAAGTAATGAATAAGCCTGAGCGTCTTACTCCGGGTCACAGACTCTGCGCAGGATGCGGTGCGGCTATTGCAGCAAGAACAGTTCTCAGAGCTCTTAAGGAAGACGATAAGGCCGTTGTCGGAAATGCAACCGGATGTCTTGAGGTATCTACCTTCATGTATCCTTATACAGCTTATGAAGACAGCTATATACATAATGCTTTCGCTTGTGCGGGCGCTACACTCTCAGGTGTTGAGACAGCCTATAACGCACTTAAGAAGCGTGGCAGAATTGATGATGATGTAACTTATAAATTTATCACATTCGGTGGTGACGGTGGTACATATGATATCGGATTCCAGTCACTCTCAGGAGCTATGGAACGTGGACATGATATGGTTTATGTATGCTACGATAACGGTGCTTACATGAATACAGGTATCCAGCGTTCATCGGCAACTCCGAGATTTGCGGATACAACCACTACACCTGTAGGAAAAGAGTCTAACGGTAAGGTTCAGTCACGTAAAGATCTTGCTTCAATCATGGCAGCTCATAATATTCCTTATGTTGGACAGTCTACTTTCCTTCTCGGAATGAAGGATCTGTATGAGAAGGCTGAAAAGGCCATCTATACACCGGGTCCTGCTTTCCTTAATGTTATGGCACCTTGTCCTAGAGGCTGGCGCTTTGACGCTTCGGATATGGTTAAGATCTGTAAGCTTGCCGTAGATACATGCTACTGGCCTCTCTTCGAAGTAATCGACGGAAAATGGATTCTCAGCTACAAGCCGAAGAACAAGCTTCCTCTCGAAGACTTCCTGAAGCCACAGGGACGTTTCAAGCATCTCTTCAAGGCAGGAAACGAGGATCTCATCGCTGAGTTCCAGGCTGAAGTAGACAGACGTTGGGAAGAGCTTCTCAACAAATGTGAAAATGCATAATCTATTGATATAGTATGGTACATTGTACCAAGGTAAGATGCCCCGGGATCACACAACTTAAATGGTGACTCGGGGCATCGGCATACAACGCCTCAATATTGCACATGTTCATAAAAATACGATATAATTAAATGTTGGTGATAAATTCATTTTAAAGGTGAACGAATATGGCATATGTCGAATTTCAGGATGTAAAGAAAATATATAAGAGCGGCGAGGTCGAGATTCCTGCTCTTTCAGGTGCAAGCTTCAGCATCGAGAAAGGTGAGTTCTGTGTTATAGTCGGTGCTTCCGGTGCAGGTAAGACCACTATACTGAACATACTCGGAGGAATGGATACTCTCTCATCAGGTCATGTACTGATAGACGGTTCAGACATTTCAACCTATAACAAGAAACAGCTGACAACCTACAGACGTTTTGATGTCGGCTTTGTATTCCAGTTCTATAATCTCGTACAGAACCTTACTGCTCTTGAAAATGTAGAGCTCGCTGTTCAGATATGCAAGGAGCCTCTGAATCCCGCAGATGTTCTTCAGGAGGTAGGCCTTGCGGATCGTATGAAGAATTTTCCGTCACAGCTTTCAGGAGGCGAGCAGCAGCGTGTTGCGATAGCACGCGCACTTGCCAAGAATCCTAAGCTTCTTTTATGTGACGAACCTACCGGAGCTCTTGATTATAATACCGGAAAGCAGGTTCTTCAGATACTTCAGGACACCTGCAGAAAAACAGGAACCACAGTTATCGTAATCACCCATAACTCTGCTCTTACAGCCATGGCAGACAGAATAATCACTGTAAAGAGCGGAAGGATTGAGAAGGAATATATGAATCCGAACAGAGTCGATATCGCCGATATCGAATGGTAACCCTAAACAGCCGGTCCAAAATTAAAAGCTCAAATTGATTGAATAACAGATCAGACAAATTCATTGTATTATAGATCAGGAAAAACTATGAATAAGCATATGAGAAAAAAAGCCCTGAATAAATCTATCTTCCGGGATATCAAAGGATCCTTCGGTCGCTTCTTTGCGATATTTGCAATTATCGCATTGGGAGTCGGCTTTTTTTCGGGTGTTAAAATCACTACGCCTATCCTTGTTCATACCATCGACAATCTTTATAAAGAAAATAACTTATTTAATTATAAACTTGTATCCACACTCGGATGGGAAGAAAAGGATGTTGAAAATGTACGCTCCAGAGCTGATGTGAAATATGCCGAGGGTGCATTCCAATACGACATCATCTGCCTGGATAAAGACAACAAGGATATTGTATTCAAGGCCTATTCTCTTACGGAGAACATAAACGGTCTTATGTTACGGGATGGCCGCCTGCCCGAATCGGCAGATGAAGTACTTCTCGACAACAACAATCGAAGCGGATTTAAGATCGGAGATACTGTACAGCTTTCCCCTTCAAATGATGAAGATTCTCTCAAACATTTTAAAAATGAAAAATACACTGTAGTCGGCTTTGCCGATTCAAGTCTGTATATAAACTTTGAACGAGGTAATACATCTCTCGGAAACGGTGTTGTTAACGGATTTATGTATCTTACAAAGGACGCCTTCGATGAAGAAATATATACGGAAATATATGTATCCTTATTCAACGACGACGATCTGTATTCCGATGAATATAAGGATACTTTCGATGAACAGCGTACTGAGTGGGAAGAGATCAATGACGAAGCCGCTCTCCAACGCTATGACAGAATATATGACGAAGCTTCTGAAGAAATAGCCGATGCACGTGAGACTCTTGAAGAGGAAAAAGCCGATGCCGAAAAGGAGCTTCGCGATGCAAAGAAGGAACTTGATGACGGAAAGAAGGAGCTCGATGACGCAGCAAAGGAAATAGCCGATGGGGAGAAAGAGCTGGAGGATGCCGAAACGGAACTCCGCGATGCACGGAATACTCTTATCAATTCCGGATCTCAGCTGGACAGTGCAAAGTCAACTCTCGACAGCTCCGGAAGGGAACTGTCCGAATCAAAGGATATACTTGATGATTCAAAGGAACAGCTGGATGATTCAAAGGATGTGCTCGATGCCTCCAAGAAGCAGCTTGATGAATCCAAGGAAACACTTGATGCGTCGGATAAGAAGCTCGGTGATTCAAAAGCAGTCCTTGATGCATCCAAAAAAGAACTCGATGAATCGAAAGCTCAGCTGGATGCAGCAAAGGAAGAGCTGGATGAAAACGAATCCGTCCTTGCTTCATCCAAAGAAATCCTCGACAGCTCCAAGGCTCAGCTGGATGCGGCAAAAGAAGAACTTGATAACACGAAAGCCACTCTCGAAAGTGCATCCGCTGAACTAACCGAAAAAGAGGCTGCTCTTACATCAGCCGAAAATGATCTGGATATGGCAGAAACTGCCGGACTTCTTGATGCGGAAACAATTGCCGCAAAAAGAGCCGAACTTGCCGAAGGATGGGCTGCTTTGGAAGCAGCAAAGTCTGAGTACGAAGAAGGACTTGCTCAGTGGAATGAAGGAAATTCAACCTACAATGCCTCATTATCCCAATATGAAGCAGGGCTCGCTGAATATAATGCCGGACTATCTGCATGGAATGAAGGTAAGGCTCAATATGAGGCTGGACTTGCTCAGTGGGAAGCAGGTCTTGCAGAGTATGAGGCAGGACTCGAAGCATGGAGTAAGGGTAAAGCGGAATTTGAAGCAGGTCTCGCTGCATGGAATAAAGGAAAGTCTCAGTATGACACCGGACTCGCCGCATGGAACGAAGGTAAGGCTCAATATGAGGCTGGACTTGCTCAATGGGAAAACGGTAAACTTCAGTATGAAGCAGGTCTTGCCCAATATGAACAAGGTCTCGCAAAATACAATTCAGGATGGGCATCCTACTACTCAGGTCTTAACGAATTTAATGATGGAAAGAAAGAACTCGAAGACGGAAAAGCCAAATATGAGGACGGACTTATAGAATATAATGACGGACTCAGGGAGTATGAAGACGGTGTTAAAGAATTCAATGAAAAGATAGCTGATGCAGAAGAAGAACTCGCCGATGCAGAGGCCGAACTTGCAGATCTCGACAAACCTGAAACATTTCTTCTGGAAAGAAATACAAATATAGCTTATTCATGCTTTGAAAGTGATTCATCCATAGTTGAACAGGTTGCCAGAGTATTTCCTATTTTCTTTATCCTTGTTGCAGCTCTCGTATGTATGACAACGATGACCAGAATGGTCGAAGAACAGCGAGGACAGATAGGTACTCTGAAGGCTCTGGGATACAGCAACGGAAGCATTCTGAAGAAGTTTGTTATCTATTCCGGAAGTGCAGCTCTTCTCGGATGTATAACGGGATATGCCATCTGTATTTTTATATTCCCTTATGTTATATGGACTGCATATAAAATGATGTATATAAGCCTTCCGCTCATTTATATATTTGACTGGAAGCTTGCACTCATCTCGCTGATCGTTTCACTCGGATGTTCCGTCGGAACAACATATATATCGTGCAGATATGAACTCAGTGAAACTGCAGCAAGTCTTATGAGACCTAAGGCTCCAAAAGCTGGAAGAAGAGTCTTTCTTGAGTATATTCCTTTTATCTGGAATCGTCTCAAGTTCCTTCATAAGGTTTCGATCAGAAATATCCTCAGATATAAGAGACGTTTCTTCATGATGATCGTCGGAATAAGCGGCTGCACCGCTCTTCTGCTTACCGGATTCGGTATGAAGGACTCCGTTGCCGGATTTGCCGAAGCCCAGTATGACAACATTCAGACAGCCGATATTGAGCTTACATTTAAAAACGGAACTTCTGATAAGGTTCCCGATGACATTATCAAAAAGCTCGAAGCGGAGGCAGTCGATTATACTCTATTCCGTTCTGCCGCATGGGATCTGATCACCGGAGATCATGTAAAAGGCGTCAACCTTATATCACCTTACGGTCAATATGAGGTTTCGGATAAAGATGAAAGTTCTGTACAAGCATCCAAATGTACTGATGATTTCAACAGATTCTTCCGTCTGACAGATAAATCAGGAAATCCTCTCAACATCCCGGCAAAGGGAGAAGCACTTGTAAGTATAGGACTCGCCGAACGATACGGCATTCATGCAGGTGACAGCATAACTCTCAGAGATGAGGATATGAACGAAATCCATGCAACCGTCAGCGGTATCTTCGAAAATCATGTATATAACTATGTCATAGTTTCTCCGGAGGATCTTACTACAGAATTAAACGGAGCATATGTTAATTATCCGGAAAAGTCGGATATTCACAATATGCAGGCATCTCTTTCAGATTGCGAGGATACAGTATATGTAACAGTATTTGAAGACTTTAAAAACCGTATGACAAAGATGATGTCCAGTCTGAACTATGTTGTATTAATAGTCATTCTCAGTGCAGCGGGACTGGCCTTCGTGGTTTTATATAACCTGACAAACATAAATATAACTGAGCGTATCCGTGAGATAGCCACCCTCAAGGTTCTCGGGTTCTATCAGAACGAAACCGCCCAGTATGTATTTCGTGAAAATATAGTTCTTACGTTTTTAGGAATGCTCGTCGGCCTTGGTCTCGGCATCCTGCTGCATCGCTTTGTTATGGCTCAGATAATAGTGGATATGGTACATTTCAAGGTAAATATAACACCTCTCAGCTATGTATACTCCATCGTTCTGACCTTCCTGTTCACCTTCCTTGTGAACCTTGTGATGCGTCGAAAGCTTGAAAAGATCAACATGGCCGAATCACTTAAGTCTGTTGAATAAAACTATATATATTCTTTCACTGCCTTTTCTCGGCTTATCAAATGTGAAAGCATCATATGCGGCACCACCGGTAAAACCTGCACGGAGTGCCGCTCTTTTTATTTCATCAGCCGTAAAGGGATGCTGTCTGTGAAGCTCTGCATGTTCTCTCCACTCACGGCCCTCTTTGAATTTAAAGTTTAATCTGTACTCATGAATCCGGCTGCTCTCATCATAATAATTCTTCCAGACATAAGAATAATGTCTTCTTTTCTCATGAAATGTCCGGCTTCCCAGAATCTCTTTAAAGAAGAATTCAGTCTTAAGATCAAATATAAATATGCCTTCTTCTTTAAGTGCTTTTCTCGCCGATTCCATCGTTTCGAAAAGGTCTTCCTCGGTCAGCAGATAATTCATGCTGTCGCACAGGCTTACCACTGCATCCTGCTTATCATTCAGCGTAAAATCTCTCATATCGGCATTTATATATGTGATAGGTGTAAGCATGTTATCCTTACAGTATTTTTCGGAATATTTCTTATCCTCCGCAACAAGAAGCATGTCATCAGATATATCTATGCCTGTTATATTAAATCCGTCCTCCTGCAGGAGCATCGACATTCTTCCGGTACCGCACCCAAGCTCCGTGATCGAAGCACAGGGCTTAACACCATGATACATCAAAAGCTTAAGCAGATACTGTTCCCATTCCTCATAAGGAATATTATCCATCATTTCATCATAGACTTTTGCAAAAAGAGTATACTGCTCCATCACTTATTCATCCTCTTACCTACATAATATAGATCGCCTGCGCAGCAGAAGCGGAATCCGGAATCCCATATATAAGAATCGTAAATTTCAGGCCCGTGAACCGCATTCAGGACAGAAGCTGCCGCTAAATCTGGCACCACAGGTATTACAGAACCTGCTTCCTGAAGTTCTGCTCATAACCCTTCTTCTGTTTTCACTCATTTTCTTATCCTTCGGCCAGGATACATTATATTCAAGTTCAAAGTTTTCGGTTTTGCCCGGTTCAGCGAGAAGATTCCACTTAACCTCACCGGTCTCATCATCGACTATTCCGTCAGACAGCTGTACCTGCTCAACTACAATGGCCTTATCCGTTGATACCGGTATCTGATCTTTAAGCAGTACATTTACCGCTTCGGAAGAATTGTTGATAAGCTTGATACTGATCTTGGAAACAGACTTCTTTGTATTTTTCAGAAATACATCCTGAAGCTTCTTAGGTGCTTCCGTACGTACAACAGTAAGTCTCTCATCCTGTCCGAGAGATATCATGATTTTCTCCGTATCGGCACCTGCATCTACATAAACAGTTCCTGCAAAAGTATCTTTTATATATACAGAAGCATCTGCCGGAGGAAGCGGCCAGTCTGAAGCAACCACCTCTGCAGTAAGATAACATCTGTTATCAACCGACGGAATACTGAGCACATTATATACTGCATTTACCTTAAATGACTGAAGTTCTGCTATATTCCCATCAGTATCGCTGAGAACATCTCTCAGATTAGGAAGGATAAATGCAGTCATAGTCTCCTCCTCGGAAACCTCTGCCTCATCCATCTTAACGGCAGCCATATCCATCATAGCCGAATTCATGGCAGCCCCCATCAATACTTCTCCGACGGCAGCTCCGTCTGCCATTACAGACTCCTGCGCCATTGCCCTCATCATGCCTTTTCCTCTGACACTCGCAGCTTTCGGCGGCTCATATAAAGACAGTTCAACGGTCGGCATTACAGGAAGTTCCTTGGATACCGACGGGTTGCCTGTATAAAGGGTAACCTTGATCTGTTTCCAGTCTTCTCCCGACGACTGGCTGATCTGTGCCTTCATGCTCACACTCAAAGGGCTTCGATCATTATCATATGAAATCTCATATTTCGGAATCCAGCTGCATCTGTTTTCCTGATACTGAAGAACAAAAGGAACCTTCATATCCTCATCAGCTGTAAGTTCAGCCATGATAATAGGCTTTTCCTCTTCTGCCTTAGCTTTATCAAGTTCATCCGTAAGCTTCTGCTGCTTCTCGGAAAGCTCATCCAGTTCCTTATGCAGTGACATGATCTGTTCAGGCAGAGCATTCATTATCCTCTCCTGCTCATCCACTCCGATATTGGTCCTGTTTGAAAAATCACCGTTTTTCTTCCTAAGATCCAGCATCATGTTGCATGTTTCGATCTTATAACCGATTTCTGCAATCTGCTTAGATATTCTGTCTGTTTCTTTTTCTTCATTTTCACCAAGCGCATCTATTCCGACTATCTGAATATTGACTGCTCTGATCTTCTCAGGAAATTTAAGCTTAAAGCTGTCTGCCGATGCACTCTTTGTCATACCTGACACATATAAAATATTTCTTCCCGCCTTAAGCTCTGCTTCTCCGCATCTTGTAACCGTAGCGGTTCCTCTATAGACCTGAACTTCCGTAACCTTAGTTTTTGCTACCATATATACCCCCTTATTCTCCACAGGATTTTCCACCCGGACAGCCCTCTCAATTAATCTAAACTATTTATTCGTCAAACAATATACCTTTCATACATACCTTCTGTTTCTCGTTTTCATAATCCCAGCTATGATAAGCTCCGCCTCTGCACCACTTCTTTACGGAACACTTGGAGCAATCCTCGTTGCGCTCTGCAAGTGAAGTTCTGTATATTTCAAATCTGTTGCGCCATATATCCGAAAAGCTGTCCTCATACACATTTCCCTGTATCGACTTTTCGTTACGTGGTATATCAAGGCATGCTGTCACATCACCATTCTGGAGAATACCTGCAACATATATTCCGGCGTTGCAGAGGAAGTACCAGTTTCTTACCTCAGCTTCATATTCAAGCCCAAGGAAATGACAGCAGGAATATGTAACAGGAAGCTTCTGTTCCCTCTTCTCAAGAATAAATTTCATAAGCTGTCTGTTATCTTCCGGTGTAAGTAACATTTCCGGATGATCCATCGCCCTTCCTATCGGCTCTATACCTGTAAGTCTCCAGGTATCTATATCTACCTTGTCAAATATCTCAAAAAGCTCAGGGAGCTCGGATATGTTTTCATGATTTACAACCGTTGTGATCATTATCTCATCTGCGCCATGCTCCTCAAGCAGATTATCTACACCGCGCATCGCAAGTTCATATCCTCTCGGAAATCCTCTGTATCTGTCATGTGTCTCAGGAAGTCCGTCGATACTGATTGAAATACTGAACATTCCGGCATCATGAAGTTTTTTTGCAACATCCTTCGTGATAAGCGTTGCATTACTTGTCATGCCCCATTTAAAGCCCAGTTCATGAATATAATTTACAAGTTCGAAGAAATCCTTATATAGAAGCGGTTCGCCTCCGGTAATTGCAATAAGCATATTTGTTCCGAAGTTTTCTTTTACTTCGTCCAATATCTCCTTGTATTTTTCCAACGGCAGTCCGTCAGGCAGCTCTTTGCTGCAGCCGCTTCCGCAATGGAAACAAAACTCATTACATTTCAGTGTAAGCTCAAGAAAAAGCTGGTGAAGCTTTGGCTCTTTGCATAACTGTGCCTGATATTCGGCAAGTGTATCAAGATTTTTAGTTTTTATCTCATTCTTATCCATTAGATCAAATTCCCCCTGTTTGTCTGTGATATCTATTCTTTATCTTGTATCGTATTTACCTTATATTCCTGATCTGAATAATCCTAAAACCGCCTGAACCATCGACCCCAACCACGATAATTAGAATCTCCGAATACATTGAAATCTCTGGATCTGTTTTCCATAGCTTTATTATACAGACCGCTTCTGTAATTCAGATGTCCGTCTGCATTAGGCATCACATGCCACCTCATTATCACAATAAAAGTAAGTGCTGTTAATGCACAGATTATTATCAGCTGAAGAAAATCTCCAAAGGAAAAAACAAAATTATACGGATTTCCGTCCATATCAACATATATCGAAAGTGCATCATTAAGTTTATAATGAGTTCCGGCCTTTACTAACTCATATCTGAGTTCTCCGTTAAACTCATATACCACTTCACAATCGGTTGTGAAATTCGAATCTCCTGAAGATAATATTGGAATGTAATGGACTCCCGAAATGATTGCATGTTTTTTTTCATAATTAGACGAACTCTTATACTTTATGAACTTAAACACATCCAGCGATAAAAGAATAAGAAATAACGCAATAAATGCCGTAATGATCATAGCCATTTTCTGGTTACCTGACAATTTCGGTTTAGTTTCTATACCTACCTGCTTTGCCACCTTATCATAAAGCTTCTCATCTTCCTCCTTAATCGCATCCATATCCATATAATATTCGGATGTCGATTTGGGAAGAAGATCCTCACCGCATACAAAGCACTCAAGACTACCATCAGGTATTTGATTGTTGCAATATGGACAAATCACTTTTTTAAATCCCCCTGAAAAAACTCTATGCAAAAATGGCTCAATATCATATTGGATATTGAACCATTTCAGCTATCATTATAATACTTATTAAGCCTTCATGTCTACCATCTGCTCTCGCCCCCGCTAATGCAGATTTATTTTCTTTATTTTAGCTTCTAGCCTGGCCGCAGCCTGTGCAATTATTGCCTTCGTTCTGAGTTCCGCAATATGGACATGTCCATGCAGATGACTGCATCTGAGGAGCCATCTGGCCACCCATCTGATTCATTCCCATCTGACCGCCCATCTGGTTCATTCCCATCTGACCACCCATCTGGTTCATTCCCATCTGATTGCCCATCTGGTTCATTCCGCCCATCTGATTCATCTGGCCGCCCATCTGAGCACCTGTCATAGGATTTCCTGCAAGACCGTCTGCCGCTGCATTTACTATTCCGCCGAGGACACCGCTTGCCATGCCTGCAATACCGCCGCCCATGCCCATCTGATTCATGGCATTGCCCATCTGATTACCCATCTGGTTCATGCCACCCATATTATTCATTCCCATCTGATTGCCCATCTGGTTCATTCCCATCTGACCACCCATCTGGTTCATTCCCATTTGGCCGCCCATCTGGTTCATTCCCATCTGACCACCCATCTGGTTCATTCCCATCTGAC
>CAMJHQ010000043.1 GCA_946405625.1 uncultured Lachnospiraceae bacterium
AGTATACAGGTAAATCCACGATGCTACAAATGTGAGGTCACTTCATATTATCTAGTAATTATCAGGAAGGTCATTTTCCAACAAAATGTATTTATGGCCTTCGTCCTTAATCTTATATGCATATTCCAGAGCTTCTTCAAGCTTTGCAAAACTGCGAAGCTTATCCTTCGGAAACGATCCGTCAAGCGCACCGCGTTTTATCGGAGCCGTATGCTCCTCTTTTCCGACAAGGATTATATGATCACAGCAATCAGCTGCATATGTACCGAATTTATAATTATATTCTTCTTCTTTACTTCCGAGCTCAACCATACCCGGTGTAACAAGTATTCTTACGCCGTCAAACATTTTAAGAGTTTCAACAGCCGCCTTTGAACCTACAGGATTTGAATTATATGCATCATCAATTATAGTTACATTTCCATGAGGTCTCATCTGCATACGATGCTCTACCGGCTGAATACGCCTTACCGGAACGATAAGATCCTTAAGCGGAATGCCCAGAGTATTCGCAACACTTATGGCTCCGACTACATTTATAACATTATGAGCACCTATCAGCTTCATACGGAAGGTTTCCTCTTCTCCGTCAGGAGCTGTAACCCTAAACTCAGTACCATATTGTGATACTGACACGATTTCGGATGTATAGCCCTCACCCTTCTTCTCAGAATAGTAGAAGACCTTATCACTGTAACCGGCGGCCTTCTCCTGAATATATTCATTATCTCCGTTCAGGAAGAGCTTTCCACCCGAAGGCAGTGCATCCGCAAGTTCAAACTTAGTGCTCTGAATATGTGCCATATCTCCGAAGGTCTCAAGATGCTGAGGACCTATTGATGTAATTACACCCATATCAGGATGAACTATATCGCATATTTCCTTAATATCACCGACATATCTCGCACCCATTTCACATACAAATATCTCATGTGTCGGTTTGAGAGATCCCCTGAGCGTCTTTACGACACCCATAGGTGTATTATAGCTTTCAGGAGTTACAAGTACATTAAACTTACTCTGAAGCAGCGTCTGAAGGTAAAACTTCACGCTGGTCTTTCCGTAACTTCCCGTTATTCCGATAACCTTAATTCCTTCAACACTCTTCAGCTTTCTCTTGGCATCATTTATATAATGCCTGTTAATGCCCTTCTCGATCGGACGGTTTACAAGATTTGCCGCCATATTCATCCAGAAAAGAGTCGAAAGTATTATGAGAAGTACTCCCGCAAGGCATTCGAAATCAAGAAAAATGCATGCTGCGGTAAGGCCTGCCGCAAGAATTATGATAAGTGTGGTAATAAGACGCTTAACACGTGCCGTATATACCAGTTTCTTCTTCGTGTTGAGTCTCTTATGAGCTCTGAATACCAGATATACCAGCCAAAGCGTTATCCAGCTGAGTATATCAAGCGCCAGGATCGGAAAGAATATTCTTGCTATTCCGAGGATAAGACAAAATATGAGTATCCACTGCTTTCTCATATTTTTTCTCAACCAGCTCAGCTCTTCATTATTCTTGTATCCGTTCAACTGGAACATATGGATATTGTATCTCAGCGCAAGTAAAAAGGCCGGGATAAAAAGAATAGCTGTTATGATAAATCTAACTATTAACATTTCCTGCTCCGATACCGAAATATGATCTCATAATGCTGCTGAACTTGGCGGGCTGCTCAAGATAGGAGAAATGTCCGGCTCCTGAGAGAACCACCAGTCCTGAATTCGGTATTTTTTCTTCCATTATCTTTGCGTCTCTCATAGGAGTCGCTGT
The DNA here is from genome assembly GCA_946405625.1 of uncultured Lachnospiraceae bacterium. GTDB lineage: Bacteria > Bacillota > Clostridia > Lachnospirales > Lachnospiraceae > Eubacterium_Q. The sequence continues at coordinate 1,775 of CAMJHQ010000043.1, forward strand.
ATCTTTATCTCCCCAAATGAGAAGAGTATCCTGCTTTATCAGCGGAAGTCTGTCCGTCAGATCTTCATTAATGGCCATAACCATACATTTCTTCATAATCTCGGAAGAATTACGGTAGTCGGCCGAACCCTGGCGGCTCTTCCATTCATCAACAACCTCCGGGAACAGAAAATATACAACCCTGTTATCCAAAAGCTTCTTCATTATCTTGTATTTTCTGATCCTGACCTTCTGTTTAAAGGTTCTTATCGGTATTATTCCGGCACTGTCGATCAGAACGATATTTCTTATCTTAAACGGCAGACTCTCCCTGGTGGCAAGCTTGATTATCATTCTTCCGCCATAAGAGTGACCGATAAGGGTAGTTTCTTTGATTCCCAGCTCTTTAAGAAACTTACAGAAGAAATCCGAAAATGCATCCAGATTCCAGGCTTCTCTCGGTTCATCACTCTTTCCGAATCCCGGAAGGTCAAGCTGTACAACCTTAAATGCACTGCTTATCGAAGAAGCAACAGTATCATACATTTCCATGGTCGTACCCCAGCCCTGAAGGATAACTGCATACTTATCCCCCTGTCCGGTTATCTTATAATTTATATTATATCCGTCTATTTCTATATTCATTCCGATCTGATCCCGAACTGTTTTCTGACTTTATTACGAAGTCCCGAACTTCGCACAACGTATTATTATAACTTATCGTAAGAAACAAAGCAATATTCTTCCGATCAGCTGCCCGATCCGATAGCCGCCGCCGTATAGTATACTCTTTCACATCCTGCAGCCATAAGAACTCTTGTGCAGGCTTCTATAGTAGAGCCGGTAGTATATATATCATCCACCAGGATAACAGCCTTCGGGACTGCAGTCCTCCCACTTACCTTGAAAGCTTTCATAAGATTCTTCATACGATCTTCACTGCCAAGCTTTTTCTGAGGCAGCGTATCTATATCTCTGATCAATGTTTTTGTATCAACCGGAATACCGAGCTTCTTTCCGAGACTTACTGCCAGAAGTTCCGCCTGATTATAGCCTCTTTTTTTCATTCTATCCTCAGATATCGGGACAGGTATAAGGACAGCTCCCTTTATCTTCTTTAATTCAGATTCGAAAACTCTTCCTATCTCTCTTCCGTAATAATCCGCATATTCCTGTCTGGCTTCGTATTTCATCCTCGAAAGAGATTCCTTCACCGGGGACACATAATTAAGAAGCGGGAAGCCTCTCACATAACTTCTCGTAAGTCTCGCACAATCAAAGCAGTACTCCTCTTCTTCGCTGAGAAGTTCTTTTCCGCACTTCATACATACGGGTTCCGCGATATACCTCAGATACTGTCTGCACTCCATACATATACCGTTACCGTCTGTCGGAGCAAGTACATCATCACATATCACGCATTTCGCAGGAAATAATAAATCGCGAATATTACATACCATCTATCTCAACTATCCTCTCAGCAAGACTCGTAAAACGTTTCTGCTCTTCGGTATTATCAATCATCTCATTTATAAGATTCAGATTACCTACTATCACGACCATCATCTTTGCTCTCGTAACCGCTGTATAGATAAGATTTCTGTTGAGAAGCTTCGGCGGTCCGGAAAGCAGTGGAATTATCACTGCCGGATACTCACTTCCCTGCGACTTATGAATGGTGATCGCAAAGGAATGTTCAAGCTCATCAAGCATCTTATAATCATATTCCGCTATACGTCCGTCGTCGAAGGTCACTGTAACTATCTCATCAAAATCATTGATGGAAGAAATAATTCCCATATCTCCGTTAAATACACCGACACCCTCATCCATTATGAATCCGCTGTCAGCGTTCGGACTGACCTTCCATTCGAGCTTATAATTATTCTTTATCTGCATAACCTTATCTCCCTCTCGGAAGATAACTCCGTTATGCTCCTTTTCAAACTTCTTAGAAGACGGTGGATTGATATAGGACTGAAGCTTCCTGTTCAGGCCTTCAACTCCGACAGCCTGTTTTCTCATCGGTGTGAGCACCTGTATATCGTTCATGCTGACACCGAGATATCCCGGAAGGTTCTGGGTCAGCAGTACTCTGAGTTCTTCTGTTATACTGTCGGCACCCTGCCTCGGAATAAAGAAGAAGTCTTTATTCTTGTTGCTTATCTCTACATGCTCACCCTTCTTGATCTTATGAGCATTCGTAACTATAGCGCTTTCCTCGGACTGACGGAATATCTTCCCCAGAACCGCAACCGGAAAACATTTGCTTTCGATTATATCATGCAGAACATTTCCCGCTCCCACGGAAGGAAGCTGATCCGTATCGCCCACAAAAATAAGTCTCGTTCCGGGTGTGATCGCCTTGAGCAGTGAATACAGCAGATTATTATCTATCATCGAAGCCTCATCCACTATCACAACATCACATTCAAGCGGATTATCCTCATTCTTCATAAACTTCAGAACCTGCTTCTCGCTGCCGTCATCCGACGGAGCACCCATAAAATTAAGGAGCCTGTGGATTGTCTGTGCCTTATATCCTGTAGATTCGGTAATCCTCTTTGCCGCCCTTCCCGTAGGAGCTGCAAGAAGCGTTACCTGCTCCAGCGATTCAAAATAATTGATAATTACATTTATGATAGTTGTCTTTCCTGTACCCGGACCACCCGTTATGACCGATACTCCGGACGTAACAGCCATCTTAACGGCTTTCTTCTGCTCATCCTCAAGCTCTATATCCGAATCCTTCTCTACTCTGTCGATCAGCAGATCGATATCATCTCTCTCCGGATAGAAGGCATCCCTCAGATCTATCAGCATTCGTGCAGATGACATTTCACTGTAATAGTTCCATCTTGAATAGCATACCGGTGTATCTTCGCCGTTCACCTTATAGATCTTCATCACGATGCTGCCATCCATCGTCATCTCGAGCAGAAGATCATGAAGCTTATCAGTAAACTCATCTCCGACAGACTGCCCTTCTTCATAATAAGAGAAGTCTTCCTCTGTATCGCCCTCGACCAGCTCATAGCATTTTCTGATAAGCATACTTTCCGGTATAAAAATGTGTCCCATCGCCATGATCTGATTCAGAACATATATAACAGCGGAACGAAGTCTGAACTTCGAATCTACTGGTATTCCCGCTTTCATGGCAATACCGTCTGCAGTCCTGAAGCCGACACCCGGAATCTCATCAGCTATCTTATACGGATTTTCCTTGATGACGCGATATATATCTTCTCCGAACTCGCGATATATTTTCATCGCAAGCTTTACACTTATACCGTACTGAGTAAGAAAAACGATAACTTTTCTATACTCCGCATTTTCTCTGAAAGATATAGCTATCTGACGTGCTCTTTTCTCGGTAATGCCCTTAATCTCCGCGAGCCTTTCAGGCTCTTCCTCAATGATACGGAGCGTATCCTCCTTGAATTTCATTATGATTCTGGTGGCCATCACTTCTTTAACACCCTTGATGATACCCGACGCCAGAAATCTCTTAATGCCTTCAAGATCATCAGGCATGGACAGCTCCACCTCACTGCATACAAACTGTATATCATAGCGAGGATGATGCTCATACTGCCCCTCGGCACGCACATACATTCCCTCAACTATTCCGGGATAGCTGCACACAAAAACATCGTCTCCGTCAGATGTTTCGACACTGAAGACCGTATATCCTGTATCCTCACTGGTGAATATTATCTTGTTGATATATCCTTCTCTGATCATTTAAGGCAGTTATCTCCCTTTCACCAAATAGCAACAATGTGTCAGTACATCATAAGAAATGTACTGACACATATTTATTATCTTAATACAAATGTACTGTAATTGACGTAAATATATCCGAACAATTATCTGTCGAAATCAGCCAGGAAATCAATATACTTCCCTGCTCCGATTGCAACAACCTGCATCGGGTTCTCTGCAGTCATTACTCCGATTCCCGTCTTTTCCTCGAGAAGCTGTTCAAAACCATGAAGTAATGAACCTCCGCCGGTAAGGATTATTCCTCTGTCGGCTATATCCGCTGCAAGTTCCGGCGGTGTTTTCTCAAGCACCGAACGTATCTCTTCAACAACCTTGGCTACGGTTTCTCTGAGTGCTTCCTCTGTTTCATCGGATGTAATAGTTATTGTTTTCGGAAGTCCGGTTACAAGATCTCTTCCTCTGATATCCATTGAGATATTTTCAGGTCTCTTATAACATGTTCCGATTGTCATCTTTATCTCTTCTGCAGTAACATCACCGATAAGGATATTATATCTTTTCCTTATATATCTTGTGATCGCATCACTGAAGTCATCTCCGGCAACCTTTGATGACGCGGTAACAACTGCTCCTCCCATCGAAATGACCGCGATATCGGTAGTTCCTCCTCCTATATCAACAACAAGATTTCCGACAGGTCTGGAAATATCAAGTCCTGCTCCGAGCGCAGCCGCAACTGGTTCCTCAACCAGAAATACAAATCTGGCACCGGCATTATATGCAGCATCCTCTACCGCGCGTCTCTCAACTTCAGTTGCACCCGAAGGTACACATACTGAAATTCTTGGTCTTCTTCCGAAGAAATTCTTGCCTACGGCCTTTCTGATAAAATACTTCAGCATTTTTTCAGTTTTGGTCGCTTCTGATATAACTCCATGCTTAAGCGGTCTGATTGCTGTAAGGTTACCCGGTGTTCTTCCGAGCATTGCCTTCGCCTCGTCACCTATCTCAACTATCCTTTCAGAATCTTTATCGTATGCGATAACGGAAGGCTCACTGAGAACCACGCCTCTTCCCTTAACATAGATCAGGATGTTGGCGCTGCCCAGATCGATTCCAATATCAAGATTAGCCATTTCAATTTCTCCTTTTTAACCGGCTGCAGGGATCAATATAACAGCAGCCATTTTTTCCCCTTTTTTCGAATCCAGATAGATTTCGGTGACATCAAAGATGCCGCCAAGTTCATTTATATATCTGGTGAATTTAGAATTATTCTTTTTCTTCACAGATGTTTCGGGGTTATCCGATAAAACGGACAGATCTTCGGTCATTTTAGGAACTATCCTGAAACTGTCAGCTCCGATCATATCCGAATTAAATATCTTCTTAAAAGCATTATTACTGTATACTATTTTTCCGTCTTCATTATTTCTTATAAATGCTACGGAATCAACAGCATCCAGTACAGAATACATCATTTCCATGTCTTCGGTAAAGCCTATATTTTCCTCTCTGGCCGCAACGCTCTTCGCAACCAGCTTGGTAATCTCTCTGGCAAAGTTCACCTCAGATTCGGTCCACAATCTTTCTCTTGCATTTTCAATAAAGATCAGTCGACCGTAATATTTCTTCTTTCTCTTAATAGGAAATACCATTATGGCTCTGACATTTCCTTCGAAAACTTCAACCCTCATTCTGTTTGTCATGGATTTACTGTCGATAACGATTCCTTCATCCTTGATCTTCGACTGAATCTCTTTATCGTAATGATCATGATTCCATTCAAAAGGCTGTTTTCCTTCATCTATCTTTCCGCTTCTTGACCAGAATTCTTCCAGATTCATAACCTCGGGATTTACAGGATCATTCTTGTAATAAACCACGTGATCCACATCGAGAAGCGTGCCTACTTTTTCAAAACATTTTTCAAGGTCAAGTTCACCCTCATCCATTTCCGACATAATGCCGTTAACGATCTTCTTCTCCTGTATTTCAAATTCCAGTGCATCCCTCTCCGTTATATCTTCGGCGACGGATATGGATTTTGAATAAAGTTTGGACAAATGCGCGGACATTACCTCTGATAAAGACCACTGATTCCGATAAACCTTGAAAAGCTTCTGTGCCTGGCTTGCGTTATGTGCATAGAGTACCCAGATACCACAACAGATACCGTTGATAACGATCGGTGCTGCCGAAAGCCTGCCCTCCGTATCAACATTACCTGTACCGATTTCTTCCATCTCCATAAAAAGCGGTCCTATATCCTGAACCACGGAATTCTTGATCTTGGAGAAGAACTGATCATGCTCCAGATTCTCCATATAATTATAGAATTCACCCAGATAGGTCTTCGGTCCCGAAGGCTCTATAACCAGCCTGCCGTTCATATCAAGAACTGCCGAATACAGATCACAGGAAGATGCATAATTATTGAAATAGTCCTCAAGCATATTCTGCTCGATGAATTCCCGTGTAAGCTTTATCGATGAGAAGTCTTCTTCCTTACTGCTATTGACATCCTGATTATCCGACTTATATCTCTCAAGTTCCCTGAAAATGTACTCAACCAGAAAATCCTGAGCCTCACTTTTCAGAAAGATGACATCCATATTTATACGTCTCAGAACACCGTCATCGCCTATTACTCTCAGTTCATAAGAAAAATCATTTCCCAGCCTGAAGGCGCGCGCCATCGCATCAGCAAATCCTTCTCTGTCATCCGGATGAATATAATCCTCCGGAAGACGGTATCCTTTTCTGACAGTCTCCATATTCATGCCCAGCTTTCCTACATTGCCGGACATATATTCTATCTTACTACGTCTGATTTTCTCAGCACTGTCAAAATGTCTTACCATTACTACGCATCCGGCCTTTTCAATTGCCAGATACAGATAATCTCTTTCTGTAATCATACTCAATCTGCCCCCGTTCACGCATCAAGTATGCAGTCTCAGTCACCCCGGGTTCAAGCTTTAAAAAGGGGCATATAAATGCCCCTCTAATCTGCTCGTAAATTATATTATGCCTGAGATCCGCTTAAATCAGAAAATGCACTTTCGGAAATCTTCTTAGTATTATCAACTGCGGAATTTACATCGCTGAGTGCATTCTGAAGATTTGAAAGATATTCGCTGATAGAATCGAATTCCTTCTTAACAGCTGCTCTGTTCTGACGAATTTCTTCTCTTGTAGCAGCCTTCTTGATCTCGCACTCCTCGAGCGTTTCCTCTCTGAGCTTTGTGCATTCAGCCTCTGTATCATCCTTCAGCTTCTTGCAGTCAGCTTCGGTTGTATTCATAAGATTAGTGCAATATTCTTCAGTCTCCTGATTCTTTCTTGCACAGTTCTCATCTGTTTCAGTATTCAGTCTTTCGCATCTTTCCTTTGTTTCGTTGCTTAACTGATCTGTCTCTTCTTTTGTTGTTCTTCTGAGTGTTGAGCACTCATATTCAGCTGCATCACGCTGCTCACGGCATGACTCTTCTGTTTCCTTAAGCATTCTGTTACACTCAGCCTCTGTTGAAACCTTAAGGCTGTCACACTGAGCTGTTGTCTCTTCAATCATCTGCTGACACTGTGCTGTTGTCTCTGCAGTTCTTGCTTCGCAGTCTTCCGTAGTTCTTCTTGTGAGCTCATCGGCTGATTCTCTTGCTGCAAGAAGTGTTCTTGAAATAGACTCATATCTGGTTGCAGCCTCTGAATCTCTCTTCTTGTAATCCTCAAGCTCAACCTTCATTCTCTCAAGTTCAATTTCAAGCTTCTCGTTAACGTTCTTCAGGTTATCAATTACACTGTCTGTCTCTGTTTTGTTAACTTCACGCATCTGCTGAAGTCCCTTAACAGCCTCACTGAGCTTAGCAGTATCTTCCTTAAGCTTTGTTATCTGCTTCTCATAATCTTCCTGCTGTCCCTCTATATATGCCTCAACTGCTTTTTTATCATAACCACCGAACGACACTGTCTTGATATCTAATTCCATCGTAAAGCCCCTTTCACTACTGATGTTTATATTATTATATTAAATTATATTAAATGTAGTTTATCTATCGACGCACTACGCGTAAGTATAACATAAATATGCTTTTAATGCATCTATTAATTCCTTAAGATGATTTTAAGTTGATATCTCATTTTTTTATGTTATCATGTATATGTTGTAAAAAAACAGCATAAAACAATTAACTTTTCGAAAGGTTATCAATATGAAATTCAAAAGAGCAAAGTCACTTTCTGTCATCTGTATGATATTCATCATGCTCATCAGTCTGACTGCATGCGGAAATGACAGAGAGGTTCAATATCAGACCTATGTGGACAGCCTTATCTCGGCAAACTATCTTAACAGCTGTGAACAATATGTCCGAAGCACCGGTGCCAATCAGGACGATGCCGATGCTATGTATCTGCAGAACGTAACACGTCTTGCAAACAATCTTGAATCCTACTACGGACTTGAAATTTCATCCGATGCGGAGCTTGCACCAAGAATGGTCGATCTTGCCAAGAAGATTTACGGAAAAGCCCGTTTCCGTACAGAACCGGCTTACAAGGATAACAATATCTACTATGTAAAAGTAACAATAGAACCGATAAACCTTCTCAATCAGACTCATAATGATATACTTAATTATATCGCTGATTTTAACAGAAGAGTCGAGAATGGTGATTTCAACAATTATATAAAAGAAGATTATGAGCATGAGTTTGCTGCCGGAATAATAGATATACTCGAGGCTGCAACCACCAATATGGAATACGGCGATCCCGTAACCATCACAGTAAGAATAATTCAGAGTGATTCAAACTACTACATCAGTAATGAGGATTTCCGAAACATAGATATGGCAATCCTCTCAACCGATGCTTCCAAATATGAAAAAGAACAGTCTGAGCTTTCTTCGGACACAGATGCATCAACAGGATCCAACACATCCGGCGAGGAAAATGCAGCTCCGGATGAAGAACCTGCATCTGAAGAAAATGTATCACCTGATCCGAACGCATCAACCGAGGAAAATGCAGCTCCGGATTCCGATGCTTCTACCGAAGAAATTCCGGATTAATAATAAGATCAAACGTTTAGATTGTATCAGATACTTCGTTTAAATCAGCCGTCTCGGCTACATTAACGATTTAAAAGAGCTTCCCATATGTATAACATATGAGAAGCTCTTCTTTTATTCTCTTTATTCGTATTTCATCGGCTGTTAAGCCTCAACAATATGACCCTTGGCTTTAATAACATCGATAACCGAATCAACATATTTCTCACAGACTTCGTCGCTTTCAGCCTCAACCATAACACGGATCACAGGCTCAGTACCGGATTCACGGACTAAGATACGTCCTGTATCTCCGAGCTCCTCAGCAACCTTAGCAACAGCTGCCTGGACATCCGGATCATTCTGTGCATCAGGCTTACTCTTAACTCTGACATTCTTAAGTACCTGAGGATAGAATACAACCGGTGCAGCAAGCTCTGACATCGGCTTCTCCTTTGCAAGGAATACTTCCATCATCTTGATGCTTGTAAGAATACCGTCACCTGTTGTTGCATACTTTGTAAAGATTATATGACCTGACTGCTCACCACCGATGCGGTTTCCTGTCTGAACCATATTCTCATATACATACTTATCTCCAACCTTGGTCTTATCATATTCGATACCGACCTTATCAAGTGCCTTATAAAGTCCGAAGTTGCTCATGATAGTTGTAACAACCTTATTGTTTATGAGCTTTCCTCTCTCCTTCATATAAAGTCCGTAAATGTAGAGGATATGATCTCCTGTTACTACATTTCCCTTCTCATCTACGCAGAGACATCTGTCGGCATCACCATCATATGCAAAACCGATATCAAGTCCCTTCTCAACTACGAATTTCTGAAGATGCTCTATATGAGTAGAACCGCAGTCTGTATTGATATTATAACCGTCTGGTTCGTTATTCATAACATATGTCTTTGCTCCGAGCGCATCGAAAACAGACTTAGCTATCTGCCATGCAGCACCGTTTGCAACATCAAGACCAACCTTAATATCCTTAAAGCTGTACTTGCTCATTGATATAAGATAACCGATATAACGGTTACGTCCTTCGGAATAATCAACTGTACGTCCGATTTCATCCTTGAATGCTACCGGAACCTCAAGATCGCCGTCGATATATTCTTCAACCTTAAGGATAGTCTCCTCATCCATCTTCTCACCGTTTCCGTTAAGAAGCTTGATTCCGTTATCATAATACGGATTGTGTGATGCAGAGATCATAATACCGCAGTCAAAGTCATCTACTCTTGCAATATATGCAACCGAAGGTGTTGTTGTAACATGCATGATATAAGCATCTGCACCGCTTGCCATAAGACCTGTACAAAGTGCATACTCAAACATATATGAACTTCTTCTTGTATCTTTACCGATTACAACCTTAGCTTTCTTATCCAGTCTCTTACCATAATACCATCCAAGAAAACGTCCGATCTTTACGGCATGCTCGAATGTTAAATCCTTGTTAGCCTCGCCTCTGAAGCCGTCTGTTCCGAAATACTTTCCCATGTTATCTTTCCTCCTTGTGAATTATCTCGCCGTTATTCTTCCAGATTGAGTTTTCCGGAACAACTCCTCTTACGCAGGAAGTAGGATATACATTTGAATGACGTCCGATAACAGTTCCCGGATTACATACTGCGTTGCATCCAACCTCTACGTAATCGCCCAGCATTGCGCCGAACTTCTTGATGCCTGTCTCCATCTGCTCTGTACCGTTATGTACAACAACAAGCTTCTTGTCGCTCTTAACGTTACTTGTAATGCTTCCGGCACCCATATGGCTGAAATATCCGAGTATGGAATCGCCAACATAATTATAGTGAGGAGTCTGAACATGATCAAAAAGAATTACATTTTTCAGCTCTACACTGTTTCCTACTACGCAGTCAGCACCGACCAGGGCCGAACCGCGGATAAATGCTCCATGTCTTACTTCAGTATTCGGTCCGATTATACACGGTGCTCCGAGATAAGCTGACGGAAATACTGTTGCTGTTTTATGAACCCAGACATTCTCTGATATTTCTTCATAATCATCACCGAGTGTAGGACCAAGGGAAAGAATAAAATCTTTAATACCCTTAAGCGCTTCCCATGGATAAGTGAAGCCCGCAAGGTAGTCCTTGGCCAGAGTATGATCCAGGTCGTAAAGGTCTGAAATCGTATACATGGTTTACAGCCTCTCTTTCTTTTCAATATCAAGGAAATACTTATATGTATCTACAGTAAGCTCTCCGCATGCAGCTTCGTCACAAGCGATGATAGCACCATTATGCATCTGAAGTGCACTGCAGGTCCACTTATGGCTTACATTTCCTTCAACAGTTGCTGCAAGAGCACGCGCCTTGTTATGACCGTTGATAAGGATAAGAACTTCCTTGGAATCAGTAACTGTACCTACACCGACTGAAAGAGCCTGTGAAGGAACCTTCTCCGGATCATTTCCGAAGAATCTGGAATTTACAATACGTGTATCTGTTGTAAGATCTCTTACACCCGTGCGTGAAGCAAGTGATGTAAAAGGCTCATTGAAAGCGATATGTCCATCAACACCGATACCTCCCATGAAGAGGTCGATTCCGCCGTAAGAAGCAATCTTCTCCTCATAACGCGCACACTCACCTTCAGGATCATCTGTCATACCATTAAGAATATTGATATTTTCCGGCTTCATATCTACAAGATGATTAAAGAAATTATCATGCATGAAATACCAGTAGCTCTGATCATGATCCTTAGGAAGACCGAGATATTCGTCCATGTTAAATGTAACAACATTTGCAAATGAAAGCTCTCCTGCCTGATTCTGACGTGCAAGCTCTTTATATACTCCGATAGGAGATGAGCCTGTAGGAAGGCCGAGTACAAACGGACGATCCTCCTTATGATTCTTTATCTTTGCTGCTATATAATCAGCAGCCCATTTACACATCTTATCGTAGTTTTCCTGAATTACTACTCTCATATATATAAATCTCACTTTCTGTTTATTTTGCGAGTGTCAAGGAAGTCTCTGTTACGGTTTTTATTCCGCTTTTTCTTCTCCCTATACGGATCACCCGAATCCGTGACAGCATCCGCCGAGTCTTTCGACCACTGTCAACCTCGTCACCCCTTGTATGGGCCCGGCGCTAATAGATTTCCCTTTCTTTCCCCTTCCCTGAGAATTCTATTTTACAACGGCTGCCTATGCTCAGAAAATAGCGGCTGCCTGAGCTTGGCACACCGTTAGTTATTATATCATATATACGCATCAAAGTGAAGTCTCACCGAAGTAACAATCCATTCCGCCCGGGTCCTTTACAGACTTTCTTTGCTTTGTTGGAAAACAGTCAGCCTATAAAGCAAAAAGCGGGCACCCGCCATATGACGGATGCCCGTTAAATACATAATAATATCCCGCTATATAATTCTAGCTTATCATAGAACCTGCCGGCATATCCTTCTCTGCTGTGAGGAGTGCAAGATTACCTTCCTCGTCCTCAGCACACAGAAGCATTCCTTCTGAAAGAATTCCCGCAAGCTTTGCAGGTTTAAGATTTGTGATTACCACAACCTTCTTTCCTACCATGACATCAGGTGTATAGAAATTCTTGATACCCGATACGATCTGCAGAGTACGTCCTGCAACCTTAACCTGTGAACAAAGAAGCTTCTTTGACTTCGGAACCTCTTCGCAGGCAACAATCTCACCTATCTGAAGCTGCAGCTTATCAAAGTCATCGATAGTGATCTGTTCTTTAACAAGACTGTCAACCGTAGCCGGCTCCTTCTTGTCATCCTCTTCCTTCTTCTGCTTCTTCGGTTCTTCAGATACTTCCTCCTTCGGAGGAAATCTCTTTGCAAGCTCTTCAAGCATCTGATTCTCATCTATTCTCTGGAACAGAATCTCAGGAGAATCCGTTACCTTATTTCCCGAAGGATAAAGTCCGAACTGTCCGAGATCGATAACCGAGCGCTTCTCGGTTCCGAGCTGCTCAAGTATTCTCTTGCTTGTATCCGGAAGGAATGACTCAAGCAGAGTAGCTCCGATTGAAATACTCTCTACAAGGTTGTAAAGAACTGTTCTCAGTCTGTCAGCCTGTGACTCATCCTTTGCAAGTGCCCAAGGAAGTGTCTCATCTATATACTTGTTACATCTCTTGAAAAGGTTCCAGATCTCTGTGATTGCATCAGCAACCCTGAGACTGTCCATAAACTTATTAACCTTAAGTCTTGTATCGATAACAACCTTCTTCAGGTCCTCATCTACCGGCTCGACCACATTTTTATTTTCAACCACACCACCGAAATACTTGTTGCTCATTGATATGGTTCTGTTTACCAAATTACCGAGAACATTTGCAAGATCGGAATTGAATCTTTCGATCATAAGCTCCCATGAGATAACTCCGTCATTCTCGAATGGCATCTCATGAAGAAGGAAATATCTTACTGCATCAACGCCGAAATAGTCTACCATATCGTCGGCATAGATTACATTTCCTCTGGACTTACTCATCTTTCCGTCGCTCTGGATAAGCCACGGGTGACCGAATACCTGCTTAGGAAGCGGAACATCAAGTGCCATAAGCATAATCGGCCAGTAAATTGTATGGAATCTCAGGATATCCTTTCCGATAAGGTGAAGGTCACATGGCCAATACTTTTCAAACATCGGATCGGAATTACCGTCAACATCATAACCGAGACCGGTGATATAGTTGCTGAGTGCATCGATCCATACATATACTACGTGCTTCGGATCGAAATCAACCGGGATTCCCCACTTAAATGATGTTCTTGAAACACACAGATCCTGGAGACCCGGCTTCAGGAATGTGTTGATCATCTCATTCTTTCTTGATTCCGGCTGTATAAACTCCGGATTATCCTCTATATACTTTATAAGTCTGTCAGCATACTTACTCATCTTGAAGAAGTAAGCCTCCTCCTTTGCAGGAGAAACCGGGCGGCCGCAGTCAGGACAACAGCCGTCTACAAGCTGTGCACTTGTCCAGAACGACTCACACGGAGTACAGTAGAGTCCTTCATACTCACTCTTATAAATGTCGCCCTTATCATAAAGCTTCTTGAAAATCTTCTGAATCTGGATCACATGATCCTCATCCGTTGTTCTGATGAACTTATCGTAAGATGTATTCATCAGATCCCAGATCCTCTTGATCTCACCGGCCTTCTCATCAACGAATTCCTGTGGTGTCGAGAGACTTTCAAAAGCCTTTGTCTCAATCTTCTGTCCATGCTCATCGGTTCCTGTCTGGAATCTTACGTCATAACCGATGAATCTTTTGTACCTTGCTATACTGTCCGCAAGTACGATCTCATAGGTATTACCTATATGAGGCTTACCTGAAGCATACGCAATCGCAGTCGTAATGTAATAAGGTTTCTTTGCCATTTCTTTACACTCCCCTCTGATAACGGACTAATGATATCCGAAATCCGATAAAAAATAAAATCGGGCAGACGGCCCGTCTACCCGACATTATACATATTTGTTACGATTCAAACAAGAATTTATTTTATCCTACGCGAAGTTTAAATTTCTGCATATCTCTGTCCGAGTCGATGATCTGCATATGACCGCCGAGCATACGAACCTTTGCATCGAAATCTTCATATCCACGCTTTATATACTGAATCTCATCAATGGTACTGTAGCCCTCTGCCGCAAGCGCTGCAATAACAAGTGCCGCACCTGCTCTGAGATCCGATGTAGTGATCCTTGCACCGGTATACTTGCTGACACCGGAAATGATCGCTGTGTTGTTCTCTACTCTGATCTTTGCTCCCATTCTGGCAAGCTCAGATACATATCTGAAACGATTCTCAAAGATACTCTCGGTAACAAGGCTTGTTCCCGTAGCAATTCCGAGAACTGTTGCCATCTGTGCCTGCATATCTGTAGGGAATCCCGGATACGGAAGAGTCTTTATCTGTGTAGCCTTAAGCTCACCGTCTGCCATGACTCTTACCGAATCATCATACTCGATAACATTTGCGCCCATCTCAATAAGCTTGGATGAGATTGCCTCAAGATGCTTAGGAATGACATTCTTTATAAGTACATTTCCCCTGGTAGCCACAGCCATTGCCATGAACGTACCTGCTTCTATCTGATCCGGAATGATCGAATATTCTGCACCGTGAAGTCTCTCAACTCCGCGGACTCTGATCACATCAGTACCGGCGCCCTTGATGTTAGCGCCCATGGTATTTAAGAAGTTTGCCACATCAACTATATGTGGTTCCTTAGCTGCATTCTCGATAGTAGTCTTTCCTTCGGAAAGAGCAGCCGCGAGCATTATATTTATGGTAGCTCCTACAGAAACCGTATCAAGGTAAATGTGTGCGCCGCTCAGCTTTTCAGCCTTAGCTACAATCTTACCGCCGGCAACTATCTCTGTTGTAGCTCCCAGCTTGTTGAACCCCTTGATATGAAGATCTATAGGTCTTGCACCGATATCGCATCCTCCCGGGAGAGCAACATCTGCATACTTGAATCTTCCGAGAAGTGCACCGATAAGGTAGTAAGAAGCTCTGATCTTTCTGATGAACTCATCATCTACAGAAAGTCCTTCATCCCCTCTGATTCCCTTACCGCAAATTACAACCGTATGTCTGTCTATGTATTTAACCGAAGCACCGATATTCTCGATAGCTTTCAGAAGTGTGATCGTATCTGAAACGTATGGCACATTCTCAATGGTACACTCATCTTCGGTCATTATAGCTGCAGCAAGTATTCCGAGTGCAGCGTTCTTGGCTCCGCCTATAACGACTTCTCCCTCAAGATGAATGCCACCCTTTATAGCGTATTGTTCCATCTTTACAGTCTTCCTCTGTTTAAAATATTACAAGGATTACAGGCTATAAAAACCCATAATCCTTGTAATTATAACACATTTTGTGGATTTGTAAACAAAAAATATTAAGATTTTGTTAACAAACCGCATTTTTTTCGTCATAATGACGATTTTTTATATGGTCAAAATGTTTAGAAACCGCTCATCATATATACAAGCACTTCCTTTGCAGACTTGTCATCACGCTCTTCGGTCATTACCGTATACATGGTTCCGTCAGCTGTTATGTAGGAATCTGCAAACCACGGATAATCCGTTCCGAAAAGGTCACTGTCTTCGAGATAACCGATTCTGTTTCCGTCCTTATCCCAGTAAACAATCTTTCTCATATTTCCATCCATAGCCATGTATCCGTTGTCTGTATCGAAAACAAATGTTATGGAACCGAGTGTCAAATCATCATCCCCCTGAAGAGTAACCTGTAAATTACCGTCTGTATCATATACGAATACTTTATGGCCCTTCTCTTCCTTATCTGCCGAGCTTCCACATGCGAAGATATGATCGTTGCTTATATTAAGATGTGCGATCGATCCGACCTCTGCAAGCTGCATCGGTGTTGTCTCATAGCTGTCACCGGAGATAGTGATCTTGTTTACCTTATCACCCATGTAACAATCGGACAGACCCCATGTTCCGTCAGGTGCCATAATAACATTTTTACCTGTACCGCTGTATTCCTTTACAATCTCACCGTCTTTCCACTCAACAAGTGATTTTGCATTTCCTGAAAGGAAAATTCTTCCGTCTTCTGTTGCTACGATATTTTTATACTTATCAGTGAGCGGATATTCGGCTGCAAGCTCTATACCTGTCTCACCTATCGAATACTTGCGGATTACACTCTCTTCATTCATAAGATAGATGCTGCTGTCCGCATAAACTATCCGGTGATTAAATACATCATGAGTTATAAGTGGATCCGACATTTTGAAGAATTTAGCATTAACAGTGTAGCTTCCGACTGTTCCGGACAGATCTTCTGTATCAAAAGGTGTTCCTTCCCAATACCAAGGTCCGTCTACGTTACCGATATCGGTAACCTTAAATGCGAGGCTATCAAGTGCAGGCTGTACAGCTGCATCTTCAAAATCTCCTCTTACCTTGATATTGATCGTTTCGTTTGCACCTTCAAGACGAGCTATATATTCTGTACCATTCTCGTTCTTTATGAAGTCTACTCCGCCGACCTTAACTGTCGGAACTTTACCGTCTACATAATCATGATAATCGATACCGAATTTATACAGATCTTCTCTGAAAAGATATGGATCAGTTATCTTTGCATCAACTAATATTGAAACCTTATCCTTTTCAGCATCGTCTTCCTTAGGAATACGTATTGTCAAAGTAGACTGCTTTTCCTTATCGGTATACTTATCTTCCTTATATGTCCAGGTATTCTGATCGAATCCCCAGAGCCAGAGAGTTGCATCAAGTCCGTCGCCTGAAAATACAGGAGCTGCCTCTGTACTAGCTTCGGTATTTCCTGCATCCTCTGTAGATGCCTCTGTATTATCCTCAGTATTATCTTCTGTATTCTGAGCTATATCCTCAGTCGTAGCCTGAGTTGTTCCGTCATCTCCGTCAAGAGGGAACTCATCTCCACCGCCTACTTCTTCAAAGCCCGCAACATACCATTTGCTGCCCTGCTTAACAACTGTAAGGATAAACTCCATAGGCTCGTCTGCAGATTCTCCCATGAATTCCATATGCATATTCATGGAACATTTAACCTTTGCTGCATCCTTAGCTTCAATATCGATACTGAAATTATCCTTCAGATAGGCTTTTGCCTCATCCAGATCCATCTTTTCGGCAGTACCGATCTTAGTATCGGTAAATGTAACGCCGAAGCCCTTCAGCATATCAAAAGAGCTCTGAATATCCTCAACGGAACCACCGAGTCCCATCTCACTGATATACTTCTGTGCTTCAGGAACCATAGTTTCAACCATGCCCTTTGCATCAAGTTCTGAATAAGCCTTTACGAATTTCTCAGCTGCATCTTCCGGCTTTCCGCCTCTAAGGCCAAATACATCAAATACAAATATCAGAAGCACTGCCGCAATGACTGCGACTCCGGCGATAGCACCTATAATAATGCCTTTGTTCAGCGGCTTCTTCGGACCGCCGCCCGAGGAACCTCCTGCCGGTGTCTCCGGAGCTGTCGGTGTCGTTGTATTAAATGCAGGCTGGCCGTAATTCTGAGGCTGATTATACTGAGGTTCATCATATTTCATTCCTGAACTCTGCATACCACTGCTGCTCTGATTATTAAATTGCATACCTGAACTCTTTGGTGCTGCACTTTCCTGACCATACTGCTGCACTGTATCAGCGGCTTTCTGTCCTGCATCTGCTGCCTGCTGTGTATACTGCTGTCCTGCATCATATGCCTGCTGGCTGTACTGCTGTGCCTGGTCTGCTGCCTGCTGTGTATACTGCTGACCTGCATCATATGCCTGCTGGCTGTACTGCTGTGTCTGGTCTGCTGCCTGCTGTGCGTACTGCTGACCCTGGTCATATGCCTGCTGGCTGTACTGCTGTGCCTGGTCTGCTGTCTGCTGTGCATACTGCTGACCTGCATCATATGCCTGCTGGCCGTACTGCTGGCTCTGATCATATGCCTGCTGTGCATACTGCTGACCTGCATCATATGCCTGCTGGCCGTACTGCTGGCTCTGATCATATGCCTGCTGTGCATACTGCTGACCTGCATCATATGCCTGCTGGCCGTACTGCTGG
>CAMJHQ010000044.1 GCA_946405625.1 uncultured Lachnospiraceae bacterium
CCCTGTCCGCCGTACTGCTGACCCGGCTGACCATACTGGCCCTGTCCGCCGTACTGCTGACCCGGCTGACCATACTGGCCCTGTCCGCTATACTGCTGGCCCTGCTGACCGTACTGGCTCTGTCCGCCGTACTGTTGCTGGCCCTGCTGACCATATGACTGATTACCCTGATTCTCATCATACATAATAATACTTGTCCTCCGTTTCTTTCATAACATATTATTATTTATTAAAGCCGGTTATCCGGCCAAATAACTAAAGCATCAGAATATATGCATTATATATTTAATACAATAATCCCATTAAATAGTAATATTTCGGCAATTTAAACCTTAGCGTTGATTTTAACATAATTAGTCATATAATGTATATATATATTTTTGATATTTTATATAACTTTGAGTTATACCATCGTGAGGAAATAAAAATGATAGATAATTTAAACTATTACAGAATATTCTATGAAGCAGCCAGAACCGGAAGCATAAGCAAGGCTGCCGAGAACCTTTTCATCAGCCAGCCCGCTGTAAGTAAATCCATTTCCAACCTTGAGGCCAGTCTCAACACTGTGCTTTTCAACAGGAGCTCAAGGGGCGTAACTCTGAGCGACGAAGGTACTCTTCTATATAATCACCTTAAGTCTGCATTTGAATCGATAAATCGTGCTGAGGATGAACTCGGCCGAATCAAAGAACTGGGTATCGGAGAACTGCGCATCGGAGTAAGCACCTCCCTCTGCAAGCATATCCTGCTCTCCTACCTTAAAAGCTTTATCGCCAAATCGCCGCATATAAAGATTGAAATTGATTGCCATTCTACATTTAATACCATCCGCCAGCTTCAGGCAGGAAATGTGGATATAGGTATGATCTGCGAAACTAAACTTCCACCTGATTTAGAATACATTCCTGTCAGTGAGGTTCATGACATATTCATTACATCCAAGGCTTATCTCGAGAACCTTTCAGTCCGCGAATCAAGCTATGAAGTAAGTACAGATAACCCCTGGCTATTTGCCGGAAATGTAACAGGTCTCGCAAAAGCATCTACAGATAATAAATCCGTAGAAATGACCACACGCGATATACTCGAAAAATCAAATCTGATGCTGCTCGAGAAGCAGAACATTTCCAGAATTCATATAGATAAATATATGTACAGTAATGATATAAATCCAGGCCAGGTGCTTGAGATAAACAACATGGATCTTCTTATCGATTTTGCCGCTATCGGAATGGGCGTTTCGGCAGTCGTAAAAGAGTTCGCAACAGCTGAATTAAAGAGCGGAAAGGTAATAGAACTGCCTCTGGATAATCCGGTTCCAACAAGGACTATCGGCTTCGTCATGAAACGAAATATCGATAAGTCGAATCCCTCTCTAAAGCTTGTTGAAATGTGCACCAAAATGATATAAAATTAATTTAACCGTTAATAAATTCGAGGTATTTGAAGGTATTGTTCAATTAAGATCACAGGGGTAAGCATGAAAAAAGTCGCAGTTTTCACTTCTAACATCTACAGCGATATGGTCAAAGAAACCCAGTACGGGCTTATTCAGTCTGCAAAGAGAAATCATGTCAAACTTATCTTCTTTGCAAGTTTCAGCGATAATTATGACATTAAAAACCAGGATATTTTTACCGATTACGATGCAGGCGATTTTGCAGTCTACTATCTACCCGATTTCAGCGATTATGATGGTCTGATAACTATGGACACTTATCTTCCGGATTATTATCTGGAACCAATTTACGCTATGAAGAAATTAACGAAGTGTCCGGTTGTAACACTCGGTCAGGAAGCCGAAGGTTCTTTCTGCATCGTTAATGACCAGGAGAAATCTCTCGAGATTCTTATAGATCACCTGATCGAAGAACACGGCTGTACTGAACTCGTCCATGTTGCCGGACGACTCGAACTTGCCTTTGCTCAGATCAGAAAAGATGTCTTTATAAATACCCTTAAGAAACATAATCTGAAATGTGAAGATCGAAATATAGTTCAGGGTAACCTCTGGTACTCATGTGGTGAAGAGGTTGTCGAAGAGATAATAAAGAACTACTCCAACGATTCCGATCGCCTTATGCCGGATGCAATAGTATGTGCTAATGATTACTCTGCTATCGGTGTAATGGAGGCTCTTACAAAGAGAGGTTTTAATGTTCCCGAGGATGTGATAGTAACAGGCTATGACAATATACCTCAGGCAAGCTTCATGGACCCTACTCTGACTACTTCAGAGCAGCCTTTCGAACAGGTCGGTAAGGAAGGTGTAAATGCTCTCGTTAAGTACTGGAAAGGTATAGAGCCGCCTCATGTTCTCGCAGTTCCCGGAGTTCTGAAGAGGAACCAGTCCTGCGGATGTGAACCAAAACATGTTTATAAACGAGATCTTCTTAAAGAAGAATATGCAGCAACTATCGACAGACTCGGAAACCTGGCTCAGGCGAACACCTCTCTCATTCTCCGCGTTCTATCTTCAAAAACGAAGGATGAGTTCTGGGATAATATCGAGAATAACTGTTTCCATGAAACAGGTTTCAAGGATGCTGTTCTTTGCCTGATGTCTGACTGGGATAAATATAAAGTTATTAACGGACCTGAGGATTTCCGGAATGAGACCTTCGAGGTCGTATGCGGCGCATATAACGGAAAGCCGATTAAGAGAGGTCCTCTTCCTAAGGGTCAGCTTCTTCCGGATGATATGATGGAAGATCCTGAACCGTATTATATAGTTCCTATTCATAACTTCCAGTATTTCATGGGATATTTTATAGTATCTCCTACCCTTGAGAATCTCATGCACGCTAACATGAAAGCGTGGTTCCTGAATATCAGTACTCTACTTGAAAGTCTTCATATCAAGGAAGAGCTTAACAAGACCGTTGATAAGCTCCAGAATCTGTATTGTACGGATGTCCTGACCGGTCTTTATAACAGACGCGGATATGATATGTTCTTCAAGGATTATTATATGGAATGCCGGGAAAATCACACCGGGCTCGCCGTATTTGTAATAGATATGGATGGCATGAAGGGCATAAATGATAATTACGGACATGACGAAGGAGACTACTGTCTCTCTACTATCGGTCACTCAATGAAGGCCATCTGTAAGGATGATGAGATCTGCATCAGATCCGGTGGTGATGAATTTGTCATACTCGCCAAGAATTATAATGATGAAAAGATCGAACGTTTCCGGACCGACCTGAGACTTGAGATAGATAAGCGTCGGCGTAAAGACGGAAAGTCATACGATATTTCAATCAGCATCGGCTCATATATGGTAGTACCTCCAAAAGTGGAGACTGAATCCGATGAGGTTGATATCAACGAAGCTTCCGAGAAATATCTCAGATATGCCGACAGTGAAATGTATATCGAAAAGAAGGAAAGAAAAAAGACTGCGAGATGATCGCAGTCTTTTTCATATGATAACCATTCAACCTTTGATTGATTATCCAAAATAATTAATCTATTTGTGATATGGCTCGCCGGATATAATGCGGTAGCTCCTATATATCTGTTCAAGCAAGATTACCCTCATCAGCTGATGGGGAAATGTCATCTTAGAGAAACTAAGATGCATATCCGCCTTCGATATCACTTCATCCGATAGTCCCAGAGAACCTCCGATTACAAACTGAATATGGCTTACTCCGCTGATACCCAGCTGTTCGATCTTGTCAGCGAGCTGTACAGAACCAAGCTCCTTGCCGTTTATTTCCAACGTCACGATATAAGCCTTACCCGATACATTTCCGGCGGAAGTCTGAAGATACTTAAGCAGTCTCTCGCCTTCCTTACGCTTAATCTCAAGCTCCTCGGCATCGCTTGCCCTATCGGGAGTCTTCTCATCCTGAACTTCTATGATCGATAGATCCGCATATCGCGATAATCTCTTCTTATATTCATCGATAGCATCCCGGTAGAAGCTTTCCTTCACCTTTCCGACACATAGGATATCAATCTTCATTAATTACTCTCTTC
The DNA here is from genome assembly GCA_946405625.1 of uncultured Lachnospiraceae bacterium. GTDB lineage: Bacteria > Bacillota > Clostridia > Lachnospirales > Lachnospiraceae > Eubacterium_Q. The sequence continues at coordinate 3,994 of CAMJHQ010000044.1, forward strand.
CGTCCCAGCAATAAGTACAAAGCTGATCTCTGTCAAGTCCGGTAGCCTCGATCATATCATCAAGTCTGTTGAAGCTGAGTGATGTAAAGTTAAGCTTCTTTCTGATTCCTTCAAGCATCTTATGATATCTGTCAGAATCAGGATTAGCATAATCATCAAGGATAACTCTATCTACTTTTTCACCCTCTTCTTCAGCTATAACACGTCTCGTGATAAGCTCCATTTCCGAATTCGAACGTGAGAAGTTGATATATTTACATCCGAACAGAAGCGGCGGACAAGCAGGTCTGATATGAACTTCCTTAGCTCCGCTCTGATACAGGAACTCCGTTGTCTCACGAAGCTGTGTACCTCTAACGATAGAATCATCTATTATGAGAAGCTTCTTCTGATCAATAAGTTCATGAACAGGGATAAGCTTCATCTTTGCAATAAGATTTCTCTTGTTCTGATGTGTAGGCATAAAGGATCTCGGCCATGTCGGAGTATACTTGATGAAAGGTCTCGAGAACGGAATTCCCGACTGATTTGCATATCCGATAGCATGAGCCGTACCTGAATCAGGTACTCCCGCAACAACATCTATATCATCCTTACTCAGGTTATCACGGTCTGCCATCTTGGCACCGCAGCGATAACGCATTTCCTCAACAGATATACCTTCATAATGTGATGAAGGATATCCATAATAGATCCAGAGAAATGTACATATTCTCATCTTCGAGCCCGGCTTTACAAGTGTAACAACCGACTCAGGTGTCATAGCACAGATTTCTCCGGGACCAAGTTCTCTGTAGTCAGTATATCCGAGATTCAGATATGCATGACTTTCGAAGGTTGCACAGTAACCTGTGTCCTTCTTTCCAATGATTATCGGAGTTCTTCCGTACTTATCTCTGGCAAGATATATACAGTCAGGAGTCATAAGAAGAATTGTCATTGAACCGTCGATTCTCTCCTGAGCATACTTGATACCCTCTATAATGTTGTCCTTCTGATTAATTATGGCGGCTGTAAGCTCTGTCTTATTGATATCTCCGTCTGTCATTTCGAAGAAATGTGAATTTCCTCCGCGGAATACCTCGGCAACAAGATCATCAGAATTGTTGATCTTTCCGACTGTAACGATCGAATATGTTCCGTGATGTGATCTGACAAGCAGTGGCTGAGGATCATAATCGGATATGCTTCCGATTCCGAGATTTCCTTCCATCTCATGAACATCCTTCATGAACTTGGTTCTGAATGGAGAATGCTCAATGCTGTGGATAGCCCTGTTAAAGCCATCCTTCGATCCATGTACTGCAAGACCTCCACGTCTCGTACCAAGATGTGAATGGTAATCTGTTCCGTAGAAAAGGTCAAATACACAATCTTCTTTCAATGCTGTAGCAAAAAATCCGCCCATAATAAACTCCTGAATTCTATATTTTTATTAGTCTTAATTCTTTGCAGCTACTACTGCATCAGCAAGTGCTTCGAGGTTCTTCAGATCAGCATCCTTCACAGCTGTCTTAATCGTAACAACCGGATCGATGATAGTAATATTCTTCATTCCCTCTACGATTGACTTCATAGTTCTTGCCGCTGTCGGGCCCCATGAACCATTCTCAACAAATGCGACTGTTCTGTTCTGATAAGTCTTATATGTGAGATGTGTAAGGAAATCATGCATCGGAAGGAATACTCCTCCGTCATATGATGATGCACAGAGAACCATTCTGTCATATCTGAAAGCATCCTCTACGCATTCAGCAATATCCTCACGGCAGAGGTCGCTGATCGCAACCTTCTCTCCTCTTGCCTCAAGCATTTCAGCAAGGCGCTTTGCAGCCTCGGCTGTGTTGCCGTGGATTGATGCATATGCAACGAAAACGCCCTTATCTTCAGCCTGATAGCTGCTCCATGTATTGTAAGTATTAAGATAATACTCAAGGTCTTCCTTAAGTACAGGTCCGTGAAGCGGAGCAATAGTCTTGATATCAAGTGCGGCAGCCTTCTTCAGAAGTCCCTGAACAGGCATTCCGTACTTTCCTACAATACCGAAATAGTAACGTCTTGCTTCACAAGCCCAGCCTTCATCATTCTCATCTTCCTTGCAGATAGCTCCGAACTTACCGAAAGCATCAGCTGAGAAGAATACCTTCTCGCTTGACTCATAGGTCATCATAACCTCCGGCCAGTGGATCATCGGTGCAAGTATAAAGCTGAGTGTATGAGTTCCGAGTGAAAGTGTATCACCCTCTTTAACAGTAACAGCTCTGTCGCCAAGGTCATAATCAAAGAACTGAGGCATCATCTGAAATGTTTTCGCAGTTCCGACAACCTTTGCAGCAGGATAAGCATCAAGAACAGCCTTAAGGCTTCCTGAATGGTCCGGCTCAAGATGCTGTACAACTATATAATCAAGTGAACGTCCACCGAGAGCTGTCTCAAGATTCTTCATATACTCTTCAGTCTTATCAGCATCGACAGTATCCATAACAGCTGTCTTCTCATCAAGAATAAGATATGAATTATAAGCCATTCCCTCAGGAATTATATACTGTCCCTCGAAGAGATCGAGTTCGAGATCGTCCACACCTATATAACGAATTGATTCTGAAATATTCATGTCCATAGTTTTTCCCTCCCCATATCATATTTTGTCACTGTTCTTTTTTACCACAAATCAACCTTTGCTTCAACCCTGTAATTTTTCCAAAAATATTAAAATATTATGCTTTAATTTCTACAACTTTGTAGTCTTTATCCTCTACAGCCTTTTTCAGAACGGCATCATCCACATCTTTCGACAAGGTAACCTCTGCTGTTCCGACCTTATGACTTACAGCCGCATCTGTCACTCCTTCAACTGCGAGAAGCGCCTTTTTAACGGTTGCCTCACAATGCTCGCACATCATTCCTTCGATAACAATCGTCTTTTTGCCTGAACCGCCGTTACCGGCATCCTTCTTACCAAAACCGAACATTTCTTTTCCTCCCTTATCTTCTATACCGTCTTCGGATCTTCCTTCGTCCTTCTTGTCCTCCGATCCGTCTCCTGAAATGTTTTCTTCATCATCTTCTATTCTGTATTCAGCTTTGTCAGCTGCATTTTCGCCATTTTCGATTATATTCTCAGCCTCAGCGCCCTCTGCCTCACTGTCCTTCCGTCTCAGTTTAATGAGATTCAGCCTGAGTGCATTCATGCATACCGTAAAGCTTGACAGACTCATTGCAGCCGCTCCGTACATCGGCTTCATAGCAAATCCGAAAAGACCTATCGCTGCAGGAATACAGATAATATTATAGATAAATGCCCAGAACAGATTCTCATGGATATTTCTTATGGTCTTTCGGCTGAGTGTGATACCCGAAACAACATCCATAAGGCTGTTCTTCATAAGAACAACATCTGCTGCATCAACAGCAACATCCGCTCCCGCTCCGATTGCTATTCCGGTATCAGCTTTCGTCAGCGCCGGTGCATCATTTATTCCGTCACCGACCATGGCAACCTTACCTGATTCCTGAATTTCACTTATCACATCCTGCTTTCCGTCAGGAAGCACTCCTGCTATAACTTCATCAACTCCGGCAATACGTCCGACTGCACCTGCAGTTCTTTCATTATCTCCCGTAAGCATGACAACTCTGAGTCCCTGCTCCTTGAGAAGTCTGATCGCATCTGCACTGTCCTCCTTAATTGTGTCAGCTACTGCGATAATTCCAAGAAGCTTCGACCCCCTGGCAAATATCAGAGGTGTCTTTCCTTCGTCGGAAAGCTCCTGCACTTTAGTCATCATATCTTCCGATATATCGGCTACAGTTTTGATATATGACAGATTGCCTCCGTATAATATATCGGCTTCACCGGGCTTTTCAATTTCAACGCCATGCTTATCAACTGCGTCCTGCTTATCAACCGCAGTCCCGGGCTTCACAACCGATGCGCGAAGTCCGCTGCCCGGAAGCGCCGTAAAATCAGTAAGACTAAGATCCCCTGACATGATCTTAACTGCATCTATGCTGTTTGATGCATATTCAACAACGGCAGCCGCAAGCGGATGTTCCGAAAAGCTTTCAAGCATAGCGGCAAGTCCGACAAGTTCATCCTCTGAAATCTTTTCTGCGGGAATAACATCTGTTACTACAGGCTCTCCCTTTGTAACTGTTCCGGTCTTATCAAGAACAACCGTCTTAACCCTTCCGAGAGTTTCAAGTGCTTCGGCTGTTTTATATAGAATTCCGTTCTTTGCTCCGACTCCGCTTCCAACCATAACGGCAACAGGTGTAGCAAGTCCGAGTGCACAAGGACAGCTGATCACAAGAACCGATATTGCTCTTGCTATCGAGAATCCGACATCATGTCCACCTATAAGCATCCATCCGAGAAATGTAAGGATTGCAATACCGATAACCACCGGAACAAATATCCCCGATACTTTATCTGCTATACGGGCAAGCGGAGCTTTTGTCGCCGCCGCATCACTCACCATCTCGATAATCTTTGAAAGTGTTGTTTCTTCGCCTACACGGGTTGCACTGCATTTCATATATCCGCTTGTATTGATCGTGGCTGCAGAAACTATATCTCCCGGTGCTTTATCTACAGGAATACTCTCTCCCGTAAGTGCAGCTTCGTTGACCGCTGAATTTCCTGATATAACCTCTCCGTCAACGGGGATGCTGTCACCTGGACGTACGATAAAGATATCACCCTTTCTTACTTCTGAAACAGGAATCTCTGTCTCAACTCCATCTCTTTCAACGACCGCTGTTTCCGGTGCCAAAGACATCAGACTTTTTAACGCATCCGTTGTCTTTCCCTTAGAAATGGACTCAAGCAGCTTACCAACAGTGATAAGCGTGACTATCATTGCCGCAGATTCAAAGTACAGATTCATAGAATAACTATGTACTGCTTCTGCATTTCCCTTACCCTGTGCGTCAATCATCAGGAAAAGACATACCAGGCTGTATAGAAATGAAGCCGAACTTCCCATCGCAACAAGTGTATCCATATTAGGCGCACCATGAAGAAGACTCTTAAATCCGCTTGTGAAAAACTTCTTATTGATTGCCATTATGATGAGCGCAAGAAGCATTTCCAGAAGTGCAAGGGCAACATGATTTTCCAGAATAGGGATTATGACCGGCCAATGCCACATCATATGTCCCATAGAAAAATACATAAGAATAACAAGGAAAAAAACCGATACAAGAAGTCTCTTCTTCAGTACCGGCGTTTCCTTATCCCTTAATGCTTCCTGCTGATCAGCATATCGGGAAGACTGCTGAGCATTATTATCTTTTAATACCGCGCCATAGCCCGCATCTGTAACCGCCTTTATTACGTCAGCACTGTCTGCGGTCCCCTCAACTCCCATGGAATTTGTGAGTAGACTTACGGCACAGCTTTCAACACCCGGAACAGCGCTTACCGCCTTTTCGACTCTCGCCTGGCAGGCGGCACAGCTCATTCCGGTTACAGTATATTGTCTCAATTTGATACCTCTTTGTAATTACTATTAAGTTTACAGGTGTCAATAAACTCCTTTGACAATATAAATTATATAAGCATCTTAAGTTTCTGTTTCTGACTTTCCATAGTTATCTTACGGACATCTCCGAGATATTCTCCGTCTGCATGAAGGACCATCGGAACATCTGCCGAAAAATCCAGCTTTTCAGCATCATAGAGATTGATTCCCTTTCGTCCCTTATGCTTTTCCTTCATAAGCATGATGAGCATGAAAAGTGCCTTCCACTTAGGGATTCCGTTAACGGCACATATGGAAAGAAGTCCGTCATCAACCGCAGCACCCGGAGCCATAGGGACTCCTCCGCCTTCTGCCTTACAGTTCATTCCCGCAAGGAAGATAAGGTCACAGTAATCAACAGAATAGTTTTCTATGATATCCGGAACCTCAGGTTTATTCTCCTTATGTACGCGAACGTGAACATTGTACTTCTTCATTGTAAAAAGATTCTGTACTGTCATAAGCACATAGCTGAGACTTCCGAGATGAAGCTTGTTGAGAAGCTTCTTTCTGACAGAAGTCTGAACCTTCTTACATACAATCGCATCAAGACCGATACCCGAACTGATAACAAAGAGTCTGTCTGATCCGTTATCTGCTCTTACACGGCCGACATCGATTTTTCTTTCACCTACAGACGAAAGGATAAGCTCCAGAGCTTCCTTCGTATCCTTTGGTATCTCAAGTCCTCTGGCGAAATCATTTCCTGAGCCTGTCGGAATTACTCCGAGCTTAACTCTCTTAAAATCTTTAATGCCGTTAACAACTTCATTTATCGTTCCGTCGCCTCCGACAACTATAATTCTTTTATCTGTATCCGGAAATTCGGATATTTTTCGGGCTATCTCCGTCGCATGTCCGCGATATTCGGTTGCATAAGCCTTATATTCTATCTCCTTTTCCTTCATCAGCTTGACGACCTTGGCCCAGGTTTTACGGGCATTTCCGCTTCCACCTGATTTATTCACTATAAAATAGAACATGTCGCCGCCTCCTATCTCTTCTTTCTCTTTTTACCCGACTTTCTCTTTCCGTTTGATCCTCTCTGTCCGCCGGATCTGTTTGATGAATGGGATGCACTGCTCTGCTTTACAGAACTTCCCTGCTTTGAGCCACCTGTTTTTACAGGTGCTGCATCCTCTTCGTCATCATAATCATAATCTACATCTTCATCAGCATCATCTTCCGACGCAAGTCTCTTAAGACGTGCAGAAGCATTTCCTCCTGCTGCCTTATTTGCTTTTGCTGATGAACCGCCATTCCCCTTTGACGTTTTACTTTCGTTGCTTCCGTTAAAATCCTTTACGGACTTTCCTGTCTCATTCAGGATAAACTCGAAATCTTTTCCGGGAAGGATCGCATTCATCAGGATACCGATTATAGATCCTACTGCAAGTCCCGAAAGTGAAATAACGAAGCTTCCGCAAGGAATATTTATCGCACCTGCTGCACTGTACTTGATACCTATAGAAAGTACAAGGATGAGAGCTGCGATTATTACATTTCTTGTCTTGCTGAAATCAACCTGATTCTCAACTACATTTCTAACACCGACCGCTGAGATCATACCGTAAAGCACAAGTGAGATACCGCCGATAACAGGTGTAGGGATTGCAGAAATGCATGCCGCAATCTTCGGTGAAAATGAGAATAATATAGCAAAGCCTGCTGCGATCCTTATTACGAATGGATCGTAAACCTTTGAAAGTGTAAGAACTCCTGTATTCTCACCGTAAGTTGTGTTTGCAGGTGCACCGAAAAGTGATGCAAGTGTTGTAGCAAGTCCGTCTCCCGTAAGTGTTCTCTGAAGACCCGGATCTGCTATAAAATTCTTTCCGACTGTAGATGATATAGCGGAAATGTCACCTATATGCTCAACTATTGTAGCAAGTGCTATAGGAACTATGGTAAGTACAGATGTGACGAGCAGCCTCTTATCAGGTGATGCAAGTATTGAAAATACCGTATTCTCAAACTTGAACGGCAGTCCGACCCACGGAGCATTCTTAATCTCATTTATCGCACCTACATTGAAGAGCTTGAGACTTTCATATCCGTTTACAGCTATATATGCTCCATCAGCGGTAGTTTCTCCGTATACTCCCGCAAGGATAAGCGCAACAACGACCGAACCGATGATTCCGATGATTATAGGGATAATCTTGATCATTCCCTTGCCGTAAATGTTACAGATAACAATGATCGCTATAGCTGCGATCGCAACTATCCAGTTGGTAGCACAGTTATCGATAGCCGACTGTGAAAGCGTAAGACCGATTGCAATAATTATAGGTCCCGTAACAATCGGAGGGAAGAACTTCATAACTCTTGACACTCCGAAGCCCTTGATAAGAGCTGCCAGAACCAGGTAGATAAGACCTGCACAAGCTACACCGAAGCACGCATACGGAAGAAGATTCTTCTCACCGTTCGGTGCTATAGTCATATATCCCGCAAGAAATGCGAATGAGGAACCAAGGAATGCCGGTACCTTCTTCTTCGAAATAAGATGAAAGAGCAACGTTCCGAGTCCGGCAAAAAGCAGTGTTGCCGAAACACTGAGTCCGGTAAGTGCCGGAACAAGTACTGTCGCACCGAACATCGCAAACATATGCTGAAGTCCGAGCGTGATCATTTTCCCCGTTCCGAGTTTCCTTGCGTCATAAACTGCGTCATTGTTCATTTCCTTGCCCATAGTAACCCCCTTCTGAAATTGCATTTGGTATCAGTTCAAGCCGCCTCCTCATATTACAGCCCGGCTGATACATTTCTTATTATAAAACATAAGCATTCCTGAAGAAACAGGTATGCTTCTTCAGGAACGCCTAATATTTTTACTTCGTACCGAATATTCTGTCACCCGCATCTCCGAGTCCCGGACAGATATATGCATTCTCATTCAGACATCTGTCAAGATTTCCTACATATACTTCAATATCGGGATGAGCCTGGGCCAATCTGTCCAGACCTTCAGGTGCTGCAATTATACACATAAACTTTATATGCTTTCCGCCGCGCTGCTTAACGAAATCAACCGCTTCAACAGCAGATCCGCCGGTAGCAAGCATCGGATCGAGAAGAACTACAAGTCTCTGCTCAATAGGATCAGGAAGCTTGCAATAATACTCATGCGGCTCATGTGTCTCCGGATCCCTGTAAAGGCCGATATGACCAACCTTTGCAGACGGAACAAGTGCATGAACGCCATTAACCATTCCGAGTCCTGCACGGAGTATCGGAACTATAGCCATCTTCTTTCCGTCGATCATAGGAGTCATACATGTCTCGATAGGTGTTGTAACCTCAACGTCCTTGAGTGGAAGATCTCTGAATGCTTCATAAGCCTCAAGCATTGCAATTTCCTCAACCAGCTGACGGAACTCGGTTGTACCTGTGTTCTCATCTCTGAGAAGAGATATCTTATGTTTAATGAGCGGATGCTCCATGATAGTAATGTTCTTGTTGTCCTTGTAATACACCGTTACCCCTCCTTTATTACCCCATATAGTGTGGTTTAATCTCTTTAACCCACTTCATATAGTTTACAATGATGACTGTTTTCAGTCAACCGGAAATAAATAAAATGTGCACATTATCGGCAATAATTTCTCATGTCAGATTTGGTACATTTTACTTATACAGCATCAAGACAGATCTACTATATTCACTTAATCAGCATCAAGTCAGATCCGATACATTTCACTTAATTAGCATCAAGTCAGATCCGACACATTTCACTTAATCAGTTTCAAGTATAAACGGAATCAGAAGCTCTGTTCCGTCGTCAGCCTTCGCCGATGCATTCTTAAATATATATTCCGTTATATCATCCAGCTCTTCTCTTGAATCAGCCTTTATGAAAAGGCTTGTGAAATAAGAATGAGGACCGTAATTATCAATCGTTTCGCCTTCGTTATAGTACGGGATATACTGCTCGATATGTCCCTTAAGGCGTTCGGATGCGACCATATCCTTAAATGCAGTCTGATCTGCAAGCACCGCTCCCTGTCGGCCAATGAAGTATATTCCGGCATAGTTCTTATCAAATACAGGATTATGCTTTGCAAGTGCTTCCTTAACCTGCTCCGGCTCATATACATAGTCGAGAAGAATCTTCTCAATGCTGAGGCCGCTGCACCACTCTACCATCTCGTGCTCATAGCCGAAGACTCTGGCCGCAACCTCACAGATTACAATATCCTGCCCGTCATAGAAGAACTGTACACATACAGGGCCGTCCTTCTGCCCTGATACCTTTATGTATCTCTTAACTATATCCAGTGCTTCCTCTGCAAGACTTTCCGTATTCTTTGAAGGATAAGCAATCCTGTTAAGAAGCGGAACCGTATAGCCTTCGCGAGGGTTCTTCTCTCTGTCCGCAATACTGATAAGGTGTGCCTCTCCGTCACATATCCATGTGATCATGTTGTACTCACGTCCATAGCAGTATTCCTCGACCTGGATCACATTTGTATCTTCTTCCTCTTCATCAAACAGAGAATACTTGAGGACCTTATCGAACCTGTCTCTTACTTCATCTATGGAATTAACTACATATATTCCCTTTGAACCCCAACCGTTGATCGGTTTGATAACAACCGGCCAGGTAAAGTTATCCAGCTCCTCATCCTTGAAGTCCTTAGCTATAACCTTATTATGCGGAACCTTCGCTCCTATCTCCTTAAGAACCGACTTGACCACATTTTTCTTTCTGTAATACTTGATCTGGCTCTTTTCGGCATACCATCTGAGATCTGCGTAAGTCGCAATCTTTGTGATCTGCTCGTAGAGAAGATCCGAGAAAGAACCTATTATTCCGTCCACCTGTTCCTCCTTGCAGAGGTCCGCTATCTCATGAGGCTTTCTGACATCTATAGTATAGGCTTTATCCGCAAACTTCTTTGCCGGACCATCTGGATAGCCGTCACATACGACAGTATAATATCCACGGCTCTTGGACATTTTTACAAGTTCAATATTTTCAAAGGACGAGCCTATGATCATTAATCTATGCTGCATTGGTTTTGTCTCCGTATAAATATTTGAATTATCAAATCTCAGCAAATGCTGCTTAATACTTTATAAACTTAATAAATCCGATATTCTGTTCTGCAAATGCTTTTCTATTATTCTCATTCTTTTTGCAGGCAGATAATAATTTCTATCCTGTTCAAACCTAAATCCTATCATCTGACGTAATTTTGCTTTCTGGCGTGATGTTATAAACTCTCTTACTATATTCTCAAACGGCACTCCGTATGAAGATCTTCTTGTCTTTGCATATTCTTCAACATTTTCCAGATCATCCATCATAGCAAAATTAAACAAAGATAAGCCATTATCAAATACGGGAGCAAACGCACAAGGTTTATTGGTTTTATTATCTACAATAAAACCAAAATTACCAAAATGCCGATCCTCATTGTATATCAATGCATCAAATATCAGCATATCAACAAATTCATCATAAAAACTTGATCCCATATTTCTGATATAATCCGCTACTGCTCGAAGAGAATAATCAGAAACAAATCTAAAAACAGGCACATACGCATGATCAATATCTGTAAATAATTCACACACCGAACAAACATTACCCTTCCATTTTGCCAATGTGTAATCGATATGATTAATATCCATTCTTCTTGCTATCTGACTAGCATAAAATTCAGAAAACGGTTCATTTCCGGCATTGGCCGCTCCCGACGAGCCCCCCTTATAAAGAAGTATTTTTCCCTGCAATCTTCTCCATCCCTTTCTGAGCATTCCGGCAGTAGTGAACTCCGGCGAAGAAGAAAATCCTTTTGCAGGCGAACTACCATAACCTGTATATGCAATCATAGATAATACTTTAAGGAAATCATGATCATACAAATTAAAATCCTCAAACTTTTCATCTTCATTTTCCACAATCCAATAACTATCATTTAATGAAAGTCCTTTACATACTTGTAGAATCCCTTTTGTATCATTATGTGACAACCCATTTTTCGCAAGAAAAGAATCAACATATTCCCTATTTTTAGGAATAATTCTGCTTTTTAACCACTTCATAAGGCTTTCCGCATTTGGTTCAACTCCAATAGGAAATAAATAACTGTCATCCCCGCTAACATCTTTTAAAAATGTAATTCTTTGCCCATCAAGAGTATCCTCTTCGATATCAAATTGTAACAAGGTTTTATTGTACTGTTTAAGAAAAAACATATACTCCTCCTTACTGCCTTGGCACATAATCACTTTCAACATTTCGACATTCCGCAACTACATATATCGGCCGGTTCTTCGTCTCGTTAAATACATTTCCGAGATATATTCCGACAATTCCGACTGCCGCAAGTATCAGACCGCCCATCAGATATATCGATGCAACTATCGTCGGGAATCCCATAACGTCATACCAGCCGGTTGCCGCCAGTACGATTATTACAATAATATATATAAATGCACAAAACGATATGAACAGTCCGAGTGCCGCAGACAGGTAAAGCGGCTTGTTCGACTGCGAGGTTATATTTGCAATCGCAAACTTCATCTTCTTCATGAAGCTGTAGGAGGATTTACCCTCGAAACGTTTGTCGCCGGTGATATCGATCGAAGTGGTCTTAAATCCGAGCCAGTCAATAAACATCTGATATGCTCTGCTATGCTCACGGATTTTCTTATAATTGTCTATAACCTTCTTGTTCACTATACTGAAGTTTGCTTTACCGCTCTCATAAGTCATGCCTGATAAGAACTCATAAAGCTTATGGAACATTTTGGAAAATGCTTTCGTAACCGCCGAATCTTTTCGTTCCTTACGGAGAGCAAATACCACATCATATCCTTCCATAGCCTTCTTATATAGATTTTCAATAGCTTCCGGCCTGTCCTGAAGGTCGCAGTCCATAACAACAACCCACTCCCCCGAACAGTAATCAACTCCGCAGGTTATGGCATGAGGCTGTCCGAAATTTCGCGAAAGATGAAAGCCCTTCACGTGGCTGTCCATCTCACAGAGTTTTGCAACCTCCGCCCAGGAATTCTTCTTATCACAGTCATCCACCAGGATAATTTCATATTCCTTTACAAGCTTACTCAAGGTTCTAGTAAGCCTCTTATGGAGTTCCGGAAGTGCAGCCGGGCATCCGTAAACAGGAATAACGACGGAAATATCAATATTCTTTCCGCCGCTATTCTCAATATATTCTTTTGAATCTATATCTTTGTAGGATATCATTTAAATCATCCCTCTTACTAGTATTTTAACAACTCAAAACTCAGTGAGTTTTTTATACTGAAGTGAACGAGTTTGAGTCATATCTGCAAGGATTAGTTGTTGTCTAAATACTCTTTAGCACAGTCAACCACAGCCTGCTTATCTTCATCTGTAATACCATAATACATCGGAAGTCTGACAAGCCTGTCACTCTCTACAGTTGTATATACATCCTCACCATGAAAACGTCCGAACTTTCTTCCGGCAGGTGCCGAATGAAGAGGAACATAATGGAATACACACTGTATATCACGTTCTTTCATAAACCTGATAAATTCAGTCCTATCCTCAAGATCCTTAAGTTTTAAATAATACATATGCGCATTATGCTCTGCATAATCCGGAATGAAAGGAATCTCAATACGTCCATCATCAGCATATGGCTTAAAATTGTCATTATAAAACTTCCATGTAGCAAGACGATTTTCATTGATCTCGTCTGCCTGCTCAAGCTGTGCCCAGAGATAAGCTGCATTTATCTCACTCGGAAGGTAGCTGTCACCGAAGTCAACCCAGGTATACTTATCTACCTGTCCACGGAAGAACTTTGAACGGTTTGTACCCTTCTCACGAAGAATCTCCGCAATCTCGATATATGCAGGATTATTGATAACGATTGCACCGCCTTCACCCATAGAATAATTCTTGGTCTCATGGAAGCTGTAGCATCCGAAATCTCCGATGGTTCCGAGTGGCTTTCCCTTGTATGTACTCATAACCGCCTGAGCCGCATCTTCAACAACGATAAGGCTGTGGCGACGAGCTATATCCATTATCTTGTCCATATCACATGCAACACCTGCATAGTGAACAACAGTAATAACACGAGTCCTGTCGGTAATAGCTTCTTCTATCTTATCCTCATCTATATTCATCGTATCCGGACGAACATCTACGAAAACCAGATTTGCGCCTGCAAGAACCGCACTGGTTGCTGTACTTGAAAAGGTGAAGCTTGGAAGTATAACCTCATCTCCCGGCTCCAGGTCGCACATCATAAGTGCCATATCAAGTGCAGTAGTTCCGCTTGTGGTAAGCATTACCCTCTCTGCATTAAATCTCTTCTCCATCCATGCATCGCAAAGCTTGGTAAACTTTCCGTCACCGCTTATATGACGGGATATTACAGCTTCGTGGATATAATCAAGTTCCTTGCCCATGAAAGGGGCAACATTAAAGCTCATCATAAGGATCAGCTCCTTTCCGGTTAATATATTCTAGAATAAATCATTACGCATAAAACAAAAAATTAATATGACAGATTTTCGACAAACAGATCAAAATTATTAGTATAAGTTATTGCAGCAATCTTCGCCGTATTATCATTTATTGTAATGACAAGGCATTCGTTGGTAGTTTCATTATAATAATAATCTGCAGTCGAAATGCCTCCAAGTGCATCATTCATTACATTCAGATAATCTTCATATTTAAAAGTCATCTTCGACGGAATTTCATCATACAGCATACCTGTTGAAAGACCAAAAGCCGTATATCTCTTGGTATCGATATGGAATCCACAGTACTGTCCGTTTATGCTGAAAACCGTAAGTCCTTTTCCCGTTTCAGCTTCCAGAACAGAACTGTCCTTTATCCACTTCGGAATATACTTATCCATCGCTTCATCACGTTTAAACTTGATCTTATACTTCGCCGCTAAATCCTCCTTGGATAGCGAAGCAGCTGCAGTAAGATCTTTAGGTGTCGGAAAGAAAATAGTCTTTATACCAAATCCAATTATGGCAAGAACAACCAGCGTTATAATTGCCTTTATATAAACTTTAGCTGAATTTTCCTCCGGCTTGTTACTTTCCACTTTATGATATTCCGGATCCATAAAGGTTGTATACTGTTTTTCTTCCCTCGCTACACCCTTAGGGACCTTAAATGTATCGAATTCAGCCTCCGGATTAAACTCCGGTTCTTCACTCTCACTCGGCTCACGGGCTGTAGTGCTTTCCTGCCATGAGCTTCCGTAGTACTCTCTTTCGTCATCACCGTCTTCAGGTCCGTTATTCTTAATCTGCAGTGCCATTTTTTATATCCTTCCTCTCACACATTTTAAAACAATTCATATCCATCCATATCAGAAAATATCTTTAAACATTTCGATACACCAATCATTTTCCGATATATTAATCAATCAGTCTCATAATCATAATCATAATCAAACAACTTACGGATCAATCATCATCTAGCAGATTGCTCATCATCTCCGGATCAATCATCATCTA
>CAMJHQ010000045.1 GCA_946405625.1 uncultured Lachnospiraceae bacterium
TATTGGAATCCCACGTCAGCCTTGTTATAGCTTCATCGTAAGTCAACCACTCAAATCCTTATAATACTCTCTGTAGTACATTATGCTGAAATATTACGCTTTACCTACTATCTCAAATCCATTTTTCTCATATAAACTAATAGCTCTTTTATTCCATGCGGCCACACGCAGTATTATCCGCTTACTGTTTATATTTTCCAGTGCCCATAAAAGAATCTGTCTTCCATATCCCCTTCCCTGATACTTAGAATTCACGATAAGATCATCTATTTCTTCACCTTTCAGCGCGACACTTCCGATAATATCATTTCCATTTATCAGTATATAAACATCTTTCAATCCGGAATCGAAGAATGAATCATTCTGGATATAATCATAAGGCTTTATATTCAATGCTTCCCGCATCTCATGATAACAGTCATTGTATAATTCTTTATATCGTTCCTGATATTCTGGTAAAAATGGAATCAACCTGACAGAAGGTGATTCATCGACCGGATTTTTATATTCCATAGTGTAAGCTAAGATCAACTGCATAAATACATTGGCATGAACATTATCATTATAACGATCGATATCTGTAAAGCCGTAATGTCTATAAAGTCTTTCTGCATCTTTATAATGTGACATAGAATCAAGCACTACCCTGGAAAAACCGTTTTCTCTAGCAAAAGATACAGCTTCATCCAAAAGCTTATATCCCCATCCAAAACCTCGGAGTGGACTGTCAAGATACAAAGCCTTTAGTTCAACAGTGATATCATCTAGTCTTGCAATTGCTACTGTACCTTTAACTTTATCCTCATCAACAAGGCACCAGAACCGTTCAAAGTAATTATCTATTTCATTATAAAAACTGTGTCTGCCATAAGGTTCAAAAGATTTTCCTAATTCAGCAAAACACTCAGTGGTAAAGCGAAACAGTTCACTTTTAAGATTTCCATTGTATTTTACCAATTCCATAATTATCTAATCCGTATATATTTTTTCTCAATTCTATTCCGGTAAAACATACATTTGCATCATTACTATCCTGTAATATATGACATATCATTAATATGCCTTACTCGATGTTTTCCATCATCACCAATAATCATATGTGATACCCCTCCAGCAGGACCATGGATATCAACTTCATAAAATGATTCAACAGGAAGTCCTATATACATTGCATTCCAAATACTCAAAAGATCACCATGAGACACGATAATGATGTTCTCTTCTTTACTGTTAATAACTTCATCGTAAAAAGATTTCAGACGATTCCATGCATCTCTCCGACTTTCCCCATCAGAAAACAGTCTGTCATCAACAGTATTCTCTGGACACTCAATATTTTCACGAAGCCACTGAACCGACTTACCGCAACATTTTCCAAGATTTCTTTCTCTTAGTTCCTGCTTAAAAATCGGTTCTATACCTAGATATTTAGCTATTTCTTCAGCTGTCTGTATAGCACGCTTTAGATCCGAAGAATACAAAATCACCTTTTTACCGGCAAGTTCATTGCTCAATTTCTTTCCAATGTGATCTGCCTGTTTTTTCCCAAGTTCTGTTAAATCCCAATCTGTCCACGAACCTACCATTCCATTCGTATGATGAATTGACTGTGTATGTTGGACTGTAATAATATGCTTCATCTAATATCTCCTTAGTGAGTTATGCTGGAAGATAACTATTCAGAATCGTCTTCATCCCATGTATAGAAAATTGCTGATACACCATATTCACAAGCTTCATCATATGCGTTTAACAGCTCAATATCATCTACATATTCTTCTCGCAATACCGAAGCAGTTTCTTCCACGCTTTTCACTATCCATTTTTGTTCTTCTATATATTTTTCTCCAGTAATGATGGCAATGTCTATCGAAGGAGCCTTAACAAAACAATTTGCATATGCTCCAGCACAATCATCTACATCATTATCCTTAGAAGGTGTTATTTCCATCATTATCAAATAAATATTCATTTATTTTCCTCTATTATCCTATCTAAGAGTTACCACTCTATAAATCATTATATCATCCGAGTAAAGCAGCTTAATTCACGATCTTTCTTCATTAAGCAATCCGTAACGGGATCTCTCAGATGTCCATTCCAAACCGTTTTTCTGAGCCGCAATATAATCTCTGATACAATCCATATCATCCCGGAGGAATGAGTTTCCAAAGCTTTCGGCATTTGATTCAATCAGACTGATTTCTTGTTTTTTTGTTTTAGGAGTGATTAAACGGCTCGAATTTAGTTTCTGAGGGAGTTTTCTTATACACTCCTCAGCCAACTCATATTTTTTCTGATTAATGTATACAAAAACTGCCTGCATCAAAAACTCATCACGATGCGAAATAAAATAGTTTTCAAGATCACCATAATTGTTTTTTACATCATCAAAAAATGACTTATACCATCTTTCAATATGTTCAAACACCTTTTCAGCTATTTCTATAAATGATTCATCCTTTCCGTCAAAATCAAATTCGATAACTTCTTTTTCAATGATTGACTGAAATTGAATCACACTATTGGCACGAATCTTATCAGTGATTTTAATAGTTGAATCCGGTTCAATAATAAATAGTTTAAGATCATCGAAATATGAGTACTTAGCTTCATAATGAATATTCATATTCATTTTTTTCGCTTTTTTATCCACTATTTCATAGTAAAATACATTCAAAAAATAAGGAGCGTACATCTTATATAAATCATGCTCAGGAGATGCCTTTATCCCCTTACTCCTTGCGATATCTTTCATTGCTTGATACATTTTATCCTTAGCCATATGCTCGTCCTTTATTATATGATAATCTTTTCCACACAATAGTCAGCAAAACCGAAAGTTATTATTCAAGTAATTATTGGTATTAAAACTCTAAACTATCAGCATTCATGAGAAAATACTTCATTCCCATTATTACATAACCATCTTCATTTCTCCAAGGTTTTGCTGTTCCCCCAATAATAATAATTTTTTTGAATGAATCAGCAATATGTCTTAATGAATTATATTCCTGCTTCTGCTTTTCCTCTGTTGATAAATCATAGGCTACCTGGATATAATATCGCTGACTTCCTAAATTTGTTACAAAATCAACCTCAAGCTGTTTTCTAACATTTTTTCCTTCAGTATTTTTCTGATTTATTTCAACAATACCAACATCAACAGAATACCCTCTTGTAACAAGCTCATTATAAACAATGTTTTCCATTAAATGTGTAGGTTCCTGCTGTCTGAAATTAAGCCTTGCATTTCTTAACCCAACATCTGTAAAGTAATACTTCAGATTTGCTGCTATATACTTTCGACCTTTAATATCATATCTGTTAGCTTTCGATATAAGATAAGCTTCTTCCAAAAAATCAATATGTGCGGAAATGGTTTTGTTTGAATAGTTACTATTTCTTTCTGTAGCAAATGTATTTGAGATCTTAGTTGGATTTGTTGGTGAACCAATAGCGGAAGCCAAGATATCAACAAGTGAATTTATCTCATCTTTTGTTTTAATTCTATTTCTATCAATAACATCTTTTAGGTATACATTATCAAAAATGTTCTTCAAGTAACTCATCTTCTGATTTGCATTTTTCATTTCCAAAAGAGCCGGAAGTCCACCATAATTTATATATTCATCCCATGCATCATCAAATTCACCACCAAAAGCGCTATAAAACTCAGCAAAAGTAAGCGGATAAATATGAATTTCATCACCTCTTCCTCTGAATTCAGTGACTATATCCTTTGACAGGAATTTGGAATTACTTCCGGTAACATATACATCAACGTTATCAATTCTAAGAAGGCTGTTTAAGACCTCTTCAAATCTGTCCATAAATTGCACTTCATCTAATAACACGTAATACTTGTCACCGTCGGTTATCTTACTTTCTATATACGCATAACAGATTTTCGGATTCCTCAGTTCATCAACATCAATTCCATCCAGCGCTATTTCAATAATATGATCATTCTTCACTCCGCTATTCAGCAAGTATTCCTTATATAATTTAAATAAAAGAAATGATTTTCCGCATCGACGTATTCCTGTAACAACTTTAATCATCCCATTATTTTGGCGTTCTATAAGCCTGTTTAGATACAAATCTCTCTTAATTATCATTATATTACCTCTTTATGCGTCTATACGCATTTTTTAGGAATAAGATAACATTTATTTATCTTTTCTTCAAGTATTTATTCCCTAAAAATGCGTATAAACGCATTTTTAGGGAATGTCATAGTTTCATATTATAGAATAGCTGGCAAAGAAAACCGAAATATGATTATTAAAAAATGGCAACTACTAGATATAGTGGTCATTTTTTTGATTTTAGACGAAAAATGTCGTTTTTAAACGGAGCAAAAAAAGTAACAAAATCCAGAGATAATGGAATTTCACTACGAAAACAGACGAGAATATTGGGTACAAATTGGTACAAAATGCGAGTTTTTTGAGTTATGCAAACCAATTTTGAAGAAATAAAAAAAGCAGGCAAAAGCCCGCAAACCCGCATAAATACTGAGAACAGTAAAAGAGCCTGCCGGGGTAGACACGCTCTTTTGGAGAAGGTATTTTGTTACTTATGGGGCGCCTTCCGAACGACTTTCGTCCACTGTCGTAAAGTGCCGTAACGCCTTTTTTTACAAGGGTTATGAGACTTTTACACCTCTCGTGTTATTTCATCTTTTTGCATCTTTTTCTGCATCATTTGGCAACGAATTTGGCACCACGATATAAGATTATTCTGCATTATCCATTTCAATGGTTATTGCTTCTGCAAACTCATCAATACTATCGCAATCAAACCATCCGCTTCTCTTATCTGCTTCATATAATCCATCTACACCAAATTCATCAACAAGATATCTCCAACCTTCTTTTGATATATTTGCCTCCAGTATTTGGCAATAATCAAATAACATTACCACATCATCAACGGATCGTATATCCGCTTCTGTATACACTGTTCCGTTTGGCTCGGGATATATCCTATATGCTATTTCCATAAAAATCTCCTACAACCATTTTATGCTCATACTTAACCACACGTTTATATCATTTCAGACTTTTTTGGTTTTCTGCAATGCTGCAGCATCTCTTTGCAACAAGCTCCTATCTTTTTATAATTTTCTCTGCCTTGTCTTAAAGTAAGTCCATGATTTGCACTTGATCTGATATCAAGTACATCCTCTCCATTATAATCTTCATCATCACAATTATTATGACTATAAATTGTATCTATTTCACCCGTTTGATCTATTTTATCAAACATGATATACGTTTCATCTTCCCAAAAACAAACCGGACATATATCAAAAGCTCCCCTCTCATCAAGCGTCCTATATCCACAACATAAACAAATAACTTTTTTCTTTTTCAAAACTGAATTTACCTCTTTCAATTCAAATCATCATATATCATTTTGGAATTTGGTGAAAAAAACTCATCTTTTTCCCAGTCAACATGCCCTTTTCTTGCCACTAAAACTCGAAAATTGTCTACATCCTCATATTCATCCCATACATGTAACAAACCAAAGCTTCCTGTCGCAACTTTAGCTATTCGTTCGAATGTCTGCAACATTTCTTCAGCTTCCGCCGTTTTGTGATTTGTACATAAAAAGAAATTTATGATTCTAATCCCATTCTTTGTTATTATCTTCATATCGTTATATTCTAAATTGGAAAGAATACTTTCTACCTGAGAGTAAATCGCTTCCTCATCTATTTCGGTATGCACGTCTTCATTTAAATATGTCGGAATTATCTCCAACCAACCATTTATCTGTATCATTTAATAATCCCTTTTTTAATCATTTATTATCCTTATTAATATAAATCTCTATTATCCTTATACCATATTTCAAATACTGCATTATCATTTATATATTTAGCGTTTTCTAAATTATAATCTGTTTCCGATGGATGTTGTTCTGCAGTTAAAAAGATTTTTGAGTTCGACACATTTTCAAAGATTCCTTTATCTTTCAGTGTTTTCATAACATCCCGCATGGATATTAACCAATCATTAATACGCATTTCAACTTCTTCATATGGTATTTCAGACAATACATCCCGAAAAAAGAATTCATCAACCTCTTTAAAATACTCTTTATATCCAAATCCCAAAAAAGGAGATTCTGCATAGCACCATTTAAAATATATTTTATCCTCTTCCGATGAATTATTACCATCTGCATTATCTTCCAATAATTGCTGATACGCTTTCATTGACAACGCCGAAATACACGGAGTTGAACAATCCATCATCACAAGAGAACAATAATAAAACTGTTCATTATACTTTTCAAATAACTCCGTGAAACTTTTTTCAGTTGCATTCAACAATAATTTATATATTTTTTCTTTTCTATCCATGTAGCTCTTGTTCCACCTTTTCTAAAGAAATACAAAATCTATAAAACGACTTCTTCTTGATAAATATTTGAATAAAAATCTATTTCCTTTTGCCAAGCCGCTATTATTTTTTCGTCTGGTAAAGTGCCTGTTACTCCAAAACGTCTTTTAGTTCTTTCTTCTATTGTCCTTATATGACCTATCTTTTTACTTTTGCATCCGGATATAAAGCTAATAAAATCAGAAGCAGACTTTATACTTTTAGAAGAATCATGGTATATAAACCATACACCTCCATCTATACAATCCAAGCAAAAGTAATCACCAAAACAGTTTTTTGCAATCGGAAATTTTTTCTTTTCAATAAGTTCTTGTACTATAAAATAATTTAGAATATTCTCTATATCATAGTTCTTATCAGCTACTTTATAGCCAAAAAAGCCTTGAATATCACTTTTTCCTTTACCTGTCCAATTTGTTTCAGGTGTATCTCCGCCATTATACTTTTGAAGGAAACCAACATAATCGGATGGAAGTTTTAATCCAATAAGTTCTTGTAAATCATGAATATTTACAACATCTTCATCTTTTTTAAACTTACTTATAAGCATTGTATTTCCCCATCCCTTAATTCATATATTCTTTATACTTCGCTATCAATGAATCGATATCTTTCTGATCTGCCTCACTAATTTCTGTTATATCATCAATCATTTTTATGGATAAAACATCCATTACCGGAGGTTCAAGTTCTCCTATAGTAGCATATGTGATTTCTACTATGTTTCCATCTGTATATTCATCGAAAGATATATCATTTTCTTTATCAATAGCAGGACTGATTTTATAGAGTCTGGTTTCATAATCTTTATATTCTTCACTCAGAAATATATAATACCCATTTTTGATCTTCAGAAAAATACCTGTTACAGAACATAAATTTGCCTCTTCTGAATCTGTATTCTCTTCTTCCTGAACCGCTTCCGGAGGACCATATACTTTAGGTTCATTATTATGAATGAAGCTGCAGCCTGACGTCCCGAAGACTACAGATGCAGCAAGCCCTATTAATGCAATTTTCTTTGGATTAGTTTTCACTGGATATGAACACTCCCTCACTTATAAACCCATTACCATCAGCTACGAAAATAATTATATGCACCAGCTTCTACGATTTTCCTGACCTCAGGAAAATCGTCTATAACACTATGCCCACTGTTTTCACATGAAATCATAGCTTTGGTTATTACTTTGGTAAAATTCTCCCATTTTGTATAGTCAAGAGCAACAGCAAGTTCTCTCGCGCTCCAATATTCAGAGCCATCATCAATGTTTTCCCAATCACCGGACTTTTTTACACAATATTTTCCAGCCTCCGGCACATGAAAATAATAAATGTCAAACTTTTCTGAAATAATATCTGTAGTATCTGATTCTGTGACAATGCCGTTAACAGCATCATTTTTTATAATCATGCACCCTTATTCCAACGCTTTTTCCGCTAACATAACCGCCAAATCATATTCTATATAAAACGAGATTTGTTTTCCCATAACTAATTTCTCCGACAACAGGTTTAATTTAATATAACTGCTCTACAATCTCCGATTCATCATCAACAATAAAACTGAAAGTTCTCTTATGTAAAAAAATCAATTAATGTTTTTGCCTTTAAATATGACTCATTATCTATTGGATCATATTCATATATCTTGTCATCTAATATATAATATGGATTTCCCGCTCCATCGTCAGAAAAGACCGTGCCAGATAAACCATACTCATTTCTGTAGTAGTTTGTAGCACGTATCATTTCATCATACGAATAAAAAATCCATCCTATTTCTATCTGTTCTCCAGTTTTGGGATGTATCATTGTTTCCTGAATGCCGTTTGTCTTTTGGAGAATTTCTCTCAATAATTCAGGAATACCATTATCTCCACATACAATAGGATTATTTAGTTTTATTCGTCCGTCATATTTTTTGAAAATTAAATCAATAATCATACCCTAATGTTTATCCATATTATAATAAAGAACATTATATTTTTTTCCATCAGAAGCAGTTGTTCGGAATTTCCGAACAACTGCCTCTTTTGAAAGTTCACCCTCTTCGAAAATATGTGCAATGTGCTCACTTACGTTTGCTTTTGACGATTGATACAATTCTACCAACTGCGCCTGAGTTAACCATACTGTGTCGTTTTCCATTTTAACTTCGAGCTTTGTTAACCCATCCTCTGTCTGATATATAATTATCTCACCGAGATTATCCACAATAATCTGCCTCCTAATTCTAATTCGTCAATCCTATCTAATTCATTTAGTATTTCCTCATAGGCAAATAGCTTAATCTAACATATCCTTATATAAAATTAGGCCTATTTATAATCCGTATTTATCTCTCATATCTATAACAACATCTTCAGCATCTCTATATAAGCCCTGATCAGCATGTTCTCTAGATGCATCAAGTTTGCCATCAAGATAATCATAATACAGTGAAAATGCTTCTTCCTCTGCGCCATCCAACAAGCACATAAAACAGTAATCAATAATATCTGCCCATGCCATCAAATCCTTTGTTTGATTATCTGAAAGTAAATGGTTTGAACCTAACATTCCTTCCGGATCAATCCAGCATCTCGTAAAATATGTAATGGCAATTATATCCGATACTACATTTTTATCTACCATCGGCTTTGAAGAATCATCTGCAATTTTCCATGAATATGTTTTTTTAAAATCAGTACTATATGGAATTATTTCTGCATTAGATTGCAAATCATAATACCCTAATTCATCAATTTTACCGTATAACTCTTTTGTAAATTCTATCGCCTGATTTAAGGATAATTCTTCATTACCATTTATTCCATGATTTTCTCTCCATTTTTTTATCCATTCTATTATATCCGTAAAATCTTCTTCATTTAATGTGTTCACTCATCTTCCTCCAGCATGTCTTATTTCTTTATTTGTATGATATATTCTATTGGATATATTCTATTTGGGGTTTATTCACAAACGTACATGATGCTATCCTACTTCGGGGCAACACCATTCCATAATCTATAACTAATTTCCTAAACTCATTTAAAAACTGTTCAACTTCTATTTTCTCAGTCTTGACACTAATAACATCTATTCTTATATATAGGTTATATACATCTTCCTCTACGGTCTCTTTATAACTAAACGTTGTAACTATGAATGGAATATTATCAATTATCCCACCCCAATACTTTTCAGTGTTGCTTAGGATATTGTATTTTTCATCCATATGTCCTTGTCCACCTAGACTCACTAAAATATTCTCGCCAATTTGAACATATTCTCCAGCATAATTTTTATTCCACATTTCTGGAATTCCTGCTTTTTTCAAAATATCTATTTGTTTCTCAGTAATTTGTTTTCTATTATTCATTTTTCTCCTCTGTTATTCCTTTTATCAATAAAGTTGTACTAACTATAAAACTATAGCTATATCTTCTTCCTTGTAATCAAAATGCTTAACAATATATCTAATCATCTTCTATATCCTTTATCAGTTTCTTTTTTACCTTAAAAATATGTAGCTCTTCTTGTGATTCTATATAATCTGGATACTCAGTATCAATAACTATACAATCGTCCAATTCCTCAACAATCTCACAACTCATGACAGCCTCAAAAGGAAACTCGTATTCCTTATCCTCTATTTCAAATCCAAAGATTGGAGGCTTATCCACTATTATATGAGTTTTTCCAAAGTAGTCTGTGAAAGCAGCTTTACACATACCCGGATAGAACGAGGAATCTATTATTTCAATTATCTGAACTTTACAATAAACCATAATGAGTACATATCCATCCACATATATTTATTTATTTTTTGATTATACCAAATCCATTTTACTTTTTATAGCAATAAAGGGGCTTTACAGCCCCTTTACTCTACTTACCATTATTAAACATAACACCTTCCAATGCCTTCATGGAATCATTAACACCTTCCTCTGTTGCATCTGCATATACATTCAGCGTTGTGCTTATATCAGCATGTCCTAGGATCTTTTGGATAGCCTTAAGATCACTTGTATTTCTACACAGCATCGTTGCAAATGTATGCCTTAACTGATGCGTCGTAAACATCGGAAGTGGATCATCAATATGTTCCTTGTTATATTCCTTGATTATCTGTTTAATTTGTGTTGCTACATTTTCTCTGGTAAAGATTGTTCCTCTTTCAGAAAGAAATACAAAACCTGTATATCCTTCAATTACCGGTTGATCGAGTCCAAGTATTTCCTGCATCCTTTTCTCATTCAGCAACGCTTTTCTGACCTCTGTGAGCATCGGAATCTCCCTTTCTCCGGCTTTCAACTTAGTACTCTTAAATATCTGCTTATAATGCCCATTTTGCCTTATATAACCCACAGCATGATTTATACTGACTGTATTCCTATCGAAGTCTATATCACTCCATCTGAGGCCTACCGTTTCTCCAATCCTGCAGCCGGTTCCCAACAGAAAAATGATCATATTCCTGATATATATGTGCTTATCCATATTAAAGACATAATCCATAAATGCATTCTGCTGCTTTACCGTTAATGCCGGTATCTTTCTGTTTGAAAAATGACTCTCACCCCTGATCTCACCGATAACCCCTCTGAATGGATTCTTGAGGATAATATCATCGTTGACTGCCGTTTCAACCATGGGCTTTAATACTGTATCGAGCCTGGAAAGCGTTGATATACTGATCTTTTTATTTCCACTTATCAGATCAAGATAAAAATCCTTAACATGAGAACGTTTCAGATCCAGCAGCCTCTTCTTTCCAATTGTGTTTCTGGCATACCGGTCATAAATGGCCAACATCGTGTGATAAGTTGTTACCTGTACCGTTCTCTGCTTATCACTCAGGTACTTATCGGCAATATCATTTATAGTGATCTTACTCTTATCTATATCAATTCCACTATCCAGATTGTCATAGAATTCATTCTCTTTATCTCGAAGCTCTGATAATGAATTGGCTGAGAGGATATATCTCTTTCCTTCTAACATCACTCTATAAGTGTAATATCCATCCTTACTTTCATATTCGCCCTTTTTCAATCTTCTTCTTTTTGAATCTAATCTTACGGCCAACTAAAATCCTCCAATAGTTCGGTTATGTATACATACATTTGTATTATAGTATGTATACATAACTTTTTCAATATTTTTATGTGTATGTATACATATTCATTGACACGTCCCTTATCGTATTGTACGATTGTCTCATCAATTTATTTCAAAGGATGGTTCATCATGTCAGAAAATAATAAATCTACATACACTCCGGCACGAGCAAAATCTCAGAAAAAATATCTCACCAAAAACTTTGATGATATTAAGATCCGTGTTCCAAAAGGAAAACGTGAGTATTATAAAAAGGCTGCCGAAAATGCAGGTGAGTCATTAAATTCATTTGCCATCCGTGCCATGGAATATCTCATTGAATTTGAAAAACTCAATGACAAGAAATAAATATATCAGCATCCATATTCCCGATCTATATAGGCATATAGTTTCTCAGCATTTATACGAACTGCCCTGCCTATTCTGATCAATGCATTTGCCTCTGTTGCGAGTTTGATCACATTACTCCTGCAGAGGTTTATTTCTTTCATCACATGATCTACGGTCTTATATTTCCCATTACTGTTTCTCTCAGGTTTATTCATTCTTTTTCACCATCCCTTCACTAATCGTATTTATGATTTTTCCTACTATTTCATTATTTTCTTTCATGTTAATCTTCCGGATATTCATACCATTCAACATGATCGGAGCACATACCTCGAGCACTCTGTCAAAAATCCTCTTATGTATCAGGTCTCCCGGATTCTGCAGGTCATACAGAGATATATTTGTTGTAACTATCATGGGCTTTCCGCTTCTATATCTTGCATCTATAACGTTATAAACCTGCTCCAATGCAAACTCGGTATTACGTTCTATACCCAGATCATCTATAACAAGCAGATCACGACCGGTTATATCTGATATGATTGTATTCTTATCGTCCGAGAATGCTCCTGTAAGTCTATTGATCAATGTCGAAAAGTTTGTCATGTAAACCGATATCTCCTGCTCTATAAGCGCATTTGCTATACAAGCCGCAAAATATGTTTTTCCCGTCCCCGGTGGTCCACATAAGATAAGCCCTCTTCCAGATCTGCTCAGTTCAGCAAAATTATCGACATAATTGCGGGCCTTATACAGATCAGGGCAGAAACCCTTATCATTATCAAATGTATACTCCCGGAGCTTCTTATCCTGCATCCCGAGAAATCTTAATCTCTCTATCCGAAGCATTCTTTCTCTTCTCTCTTCTTCCAGTCTTTCCTGTTCCTTCTCTTCTTCCCTGCACTTACAGATCACGGGTACATGTCTGTATTCATCCAGGAAGTACATGATCCTTTCTTTCGGTCTTCTGCAGATGCTGCAATATATAAGTCCATCTTCCGGATTTATATACTCGTTCTCTCCAAGTTCTCTATCTATATTCACAGGCTGTCTCCTTTCTCAGAATATATTTCCTCATAATCATCAGTTGAGTAATTATAGGGATTCATCTTCCGAAATCCTTTATTATATTCTTTTTCTTTTATATTTTTATTAATATATATATTATTAGCGGTTCTTTTGGGCGTATGCTCACAGTTCTTTTGGGCGCTATCGCGGTTCTTTTGGGCGTAACCTATGTTCTTTTGGGCGCCTTCACGGTTCTTTTGGGCGTATGATTTTTTGCATACTTCTCTATAATCGGCATCATCCTTCACAAACTTATGAACATATATGATTGCCGGTCTTCCTCTCTCATACTCCATCCTGGTGATCAATCCGGCTCCACTCTCTCCCAGTTCCTTAAATATCTCGCGTGCTTTATGATTGCTGCACTTAAAGAACGTTTCCACATTTTTAAGTGTAAATCTGATATACAGCCGTCCTTCATCGTCATACCATCCGCACCTTGCTGACAGCTCCAAAAGTTCCAGAAATCTCGCATATAACACCTTTGCTTCAATGGATAATCCGGAAAGCGATTCATATTCAAATAAGTATTTAGGCAAGCGATAATATGCATCCCGGCATATCTCATCACCCCGTTTATACGGATATTTCTCTATTGGCATTTCATCACCTCCTTCGCCTCTCAATTTAGGCTATCAGAAATTTGTCTCCAAAACAGTAAACCTACCGTCTCCATTTCGTCTCCATTTTGTCTCCATTTTGTCTCATTTTTGTCTCAGGCATCATAACGTACGTTGAAATAAAAAAAACGCCCAATGGGTGTTTTCAGATTTTGATTATTATTCTTCCTCTTCCGGTATTACAGCAATCTTGAGTTACAGTGTGCAAGCACAAGGGGGACTGGGGATCTCCCCAGAATGGATGGAACCTAAATGGTTCCGTTGCTTGCAAGTTTTTGGACAGAGTTGATTTCATACACTCGAACGATAGTCAAACCAACAAAAAAAGAGCCTACAGGAGCAGTCATTTGATCACTCCCATAGGCTGGCACAAACTCTGTTTATCTGATTTATATATTAGCCGATGCATTCTTCGCCTCTGCATCTTCTCTCTTCTTTCTCTCTATCTCGCAGTAGAGAATGCAAACATTTGCACATAATGCTGTAAGGAATCCACCATTGAATGGATTGTAGTTCTTAATTGTAAGCATGCTGAGGAAGCATCCTGCTACAAGTAATACAAGTGTTACTGTTACGATTTTGATTGATGTTGTTGTTTTCATAGTTGGTCTCCTTAGAATTTATATTATTGTTTCTTGCGATTATTTTTTGTATCTCTCGCTTACAAACACATAATACAATAATTCCGGAGATCAGTCGTTTGATTAACATTACAAATCATTACATTGCTTCTTCGTTCAAGTTAAGTCTTCCCATCCGGAAATATCAACTCTGCCCTGCTTATAAAATGCAATGAACATATCCAGACATTCTCCGACACTGATATCATCTTTATACAGAATTCTCGGAAATCCCTCCAGGTTCTTCTCATTCAGTCCGGCTTCCACATGCATGTATCCGTAACCATTACTTGCCACCTGCAGGAAGGTAATACCGTTAACAACTTCTGAAGGCGCGAGCACGATAAACTCTATATCCCCCATCTCAAGATCCTGTAAGAAGTTATCAAGATTGATTTCAAATGTCTCCGGTTCTACCGGCATCTCATCTTTAGCCACACGAAGAGTCCACTGAATATCATCTACATTTTTGTTTGATTTTAAAATATCAAAGAGTCCCATACGATTTTCCTCTCATGACTTGAAATATTCATCCAAAAGTTTATTCTGATATAATTCGCTATCGATTCTCATATTTCTTGGTTCATTTGATTCCTGATTAGATTAACGATTATTACTTCCAACCGTTCGTGGTTCTTTTACAAAAATACAGTTTAGTATAAAACCCATAATCAATCCTCCAACAGATATCCAAAGAACATTTTCAACACTCAAGCTTCCTTTATCCACTAATTGCCCCAACAACAACGATATTAGAAGCGATGGCGCCGTTACTGTCTTTGCAATACCTATATGTTGAGCTTTGTTCGGATTTCTGGTCGAATCTATAGGTATATTTATATTTGCGACCTCCTTCATGCCTAGACCGAAAATAATAAAAGCATAAAGTATATACGACATCATCTCAGATTTATTTATGATTAGTAATGTTGTAAAAATGATCACAATGACGAACGATATCATCATTACACTATAGAAACCCTTCTTATCTCCTAATCGTCCGGCAACAAAGGAACCAATTCCAAATACCATACAATAAATTATCGTAAATCTGATTGTCTCATCATTCGTAGTCTTAAAAAGACCGATTATATATACAAGTGAAAAACTTGTAATACATATACTAAAGTTCCCTAAATACTGTATTAGGAGATATCTCGTGAAATTCTTATCTTTGACTAATATCTCCTTGCATGATGAAAAATACCTTTTCCAATCAGTCTTTTCCTCAGATAGTATTATTTGTTCTTCCGGTTCTTTTACCAGTAAAAAGAAGTGAGTAGCGGCTAGTGCAAAAATAAAAAATATCAGAAATCCAGTTCTATAGTACATATAAGTTGATAGATGACTGTTCATGTAATTCATTACAGGATAAGCCAGTAAACTTAGCACATATCCAAATGAAAATACTATTCCCCACAGTGTACCTCTCTTTTTTTCAGGTACCACATATGAAACATAATTCTGATAAGCAACTGCTTCAAGAGATAATCCCACATTGCTTACTATCAGTAAAACAAAAAGAAGTCTGATAAAAACATCAGTACTCCCATCCATATATCCCATGATTAAGTAAATCAGTAAATATGGAACTATTATCCATAAGCAAGACAAATACAGGACTTTTCTCATATTCCTGTTTACATGTATTACAC
This sequence comes from uncultured Lachnospiraceae bacterium, assembly GCA_946405625.1. Taxonomy (GTDB): domain Bacteria; phylum Bacillota; class Clostridia; order Lachnospirales; family Lachnospiraceae; genus Eubacterium_Q. Next base: position 15,825 of record CAMJHQ010000045.1, read on the forward strand.
TCCCCCAAAATACACAAGGAACTGAACTGAAAAACAGGAATGTTGGTACAACAGAAGCAACTGCAAAATTGCTTGCTTTTATTTCCTCTAACAAGTATATAAGTGATGTCTCTGGATGTACCAAAGTCGAGCCTGTCTGCCATAGAATATTTACTAATGTAAAACAAATCAGATTGCTGACATAAAAATTACATTTTTCGGTTTTATTATTCATAAAATCTCCATTCTGTTATATTGTTTTCGAGTCTGAAATATACAGTATGGAGACCTAAAGGGAAGAGCAGATATAAAAAAGCCGCGACTAATACGCCACGGCCAAATAAATCAAATCATATCTACAAAAAAAGGATTAAATACAAAATTCAACCGAGGTCCTCATACTGTATATAGTTACGATGTTATTTCTCTTTGCCATATAGTATTTACCTCGCTTTCCTCTTATTTTTTCGTTTATCAGTTTATCCTGTAGTTATGCTTTTGTCAAGCATTTCTATAATTCAGCATATAGCATTTCTATAATTCTGCAGCATATAGGAGTATATACAGATACATTGGACAAATTTCAGCTCTGCAGCTTTTTATGCATTTTTAATTTTTCAAAACCCTTTGATTCTTCTAATATCTTACACGTTTTTGAATATTCCGGCTACCTTTGAGCCACCTGTCCGGATTTTGAGAGCCACTATTCCGGAACCATAGAGCCACCCTTCCGGTGTTTGAGAGCATGCTTTCCGGTCAAACAGAGCCATCCTTCCGGACGCTTAGATTAATGATTTCGGTTTTGTAGAAACCGTTACATAGTTTCCTTATACTGTATTCATACGCCAACTGGTGTAAATACTTTATAAGGAGGGTCAAAACATGACCAAGTATCGCGAAATCATCAGGCTTCATAGTCTGAACTTCAGCGAACGAAACATTGCACTAAGCTGCAGTGTTTCTCGTAACACCGTGTCAAAAGTGCTTAGCAGAGCTCATGAGTTAAACATCTCATGGCCTCTCGATGCATCTATGACCGATGAAGTACTGGAAAGATTACTTTTTCCAAAAGAAAAGTCAGCTACAAATAAACGTATGCCTGACTATGCTTACATCCGTAAAGAATTATTACGGAACGGTGTAAGCAAGAAACTCCTATGGAGCGAATACTGCGAGGAGTGCCGTTTGTCTGGCGAAGAACCTCTTATGTATTCACAGTTTTGTTATTACATCCAACAGGATGAACAAAAGCGAAGAGCCACAATGCATATCCCTCGTAAACCGGGTGAACAGGTTGAAGTTGACTGGGCTGGTGATCCAGCTCGAATCATTGATCCTGATACTGGCGAGATTACGGAAGCCTGGCTTTTTGTAGGAGTCATGTCTTACAGCATGTACAGTTATGTCGAAGCATTCATCAATGAAAAGCAGAAAGCCTGGATAACGGCTCATGTGCATATGTATGAGTACTTCGGTGGAGTTGCAAGAATCCTAGTTCCTGACAACTGTCTTACGGCTGTATATCATACAGGAGACTGGTATACTCCTGCTTTAAATACCACATACCATGAATTGGCTGAACATTATGGAACAGCCATTATACCGGCAAGGGTACGAAAACCCAAGGATAAGCCTGGCGCTGAAGGAACAGTAAGGAATGTTTCTACATGGATTACTGCTGCCCTTCGAAATGAACAGTTCTTTTCTCTTTCAGAGCTGAACGCAGCTATCAGAGAGAAACTCGAACAGTTCAATGCTAAACCTTTCCAAAAAAAGGAAGGTAGCAGGCGTAGTTTATTTCTTGGGGAAGAAATGCCATTACTGGCAACGTTGCCTGCTACCCGATTCGAACTAAGCGATTGGAAGACCGCCACAGTTCAGTTTAATTATCACATCGCAGTAGACAAGATGTACTACTCTGTGCCTTATCAGTATATCAAAAATAAGGTCGATGTGCGAATAACAGAAACAACGATAGAAATATTTATAAATCACAATCGAATTGCATCCCATAAGCGCCTTTATGGGCGACCTGGTCAGTATTCTACTCAGATTGAACATATGCCCGAAGACCATCAGAAGTATCTCGAGTGGAACGGCGACCGCTTTAGGAAATGGTCTAATCAGATTGGATCAAATACATATGAAGTTGTAAATGCATTACTTACCTCTGGCAGGGTGGAGCAACAATCCTATCGAAGTTGTATGGGATTGTTAAAACTTGCAGAACGTTATACTCCGCAAAAACTGGAAACAGCATGCCAAAAAGCATTATCGTATTCCAGTTCACCCAGTTACAAGAGTATCAAAAACCTTATCGTTACGTTGAAGGATAATGAAAGCCAATCAACTGACAATGAGGATAAGAAGCCTACTTCTTATGGTATCACCAGAGGTGCCAGATACTACGCTGATAAAACATCAGGAGGTAAGCATAATGATTAATCAAAGTACAATAGATAAACTAATTGAAATGCGTCTTACAGCTATGGCAGATGCATTTCGTATCCAATCAAATGACACATCAATGAAGAACGTTCCTTTTGAGGATCGATTTGGTCTTCTTGTTGATGTTGAATATACTAGTCGAAAGAATAATCGTTTAAAGCGACTCATACGTAAAGCAGAGCTTGAACAAACAGATGCTTGTATTGCCGGGATAGATTATCGTTCCGGAAGAAAGCTAAACAAAGAACTTATCAACCGTCTTGCAACCTGTGAATACATCACAGAATATCGCAACATATTTATTACTGGAGCTACCGGTAGTGGAAAAACATATATGGCATGTGCCTTTGGTATGGAAGCCTGCAAGCAGTATTACACAGTAAAGTATGTTCGACTTCCAGATTTGCTCCTTGAACTGGAAGCAGCCAGAAATGATGGTAACTTTTTAAAAATTCTTTCAAAGTATACAAAACCACTACTTCTAATCATTGATGAGTGGCTCTTGTTTGTATATTCCGGTCAAACAGCACATCCGTTCCGAAGGAACGGCATGCTGTTCCGG
>CAMJHQ010000046.1 GCA_946405625.1 uncultured Lachnospiraceae bacterium
TAGCTCGTGTATGCTGTGATCGTTAGATTGCTCGAACGAGAAGCCCCCACTTCTTGGCGAAGCGAAAGTGGTGGGAGTGTGTCACATGGAACGACTATTTGAGATTGATTTAAAAGACTATAAGGAAACAGATAATATATTCCGAAGACCGTCAGCAAGGGCGATCATTATACAGGGTGACAAGATAGCACTTGTATACAGCAAGAAGGAAAAATACTATAAATTTCCTGGCGGCGGAATACATGATGACGAGGATACAGAGAAAGCACTTATCCGTGAAGTAAGGGAAGAAGTTGGGATGGTCGTTATTCCCGAGAGTATAAGGGAGTTCGGAAGTGTTCTCAGAAGACAGAAAAGTGACCGAAATGAGAATACGATTTTTGAACAGGAAAATTATTACTATTTATGTGATGTCGAGAACAGCCTGGTAGATCAGGAGCTTGATGATTACGAAAATGAAGCGGAGTTTGTTCTGAGAATAGTTAATATAGATACGGCAATAGAATCCAATGACATTTATAAAAGCGATATCTTTTTCAATGAAGTTATGATCAAAAGAGATCTTCGAATGCTTAGATTAATAAAGGGGAAAATATGTCCATCGGATTAAAAAGTAAAACTGTGGTTCTGGAACCACATCAGGCAGAATGGGAAGCAGAAGGTAAGAGGATATGCGCCGAGATTAGGGAAATACTCGGAGATGATGCGGTGGATGTCCAGCATGTGGGCAGTACTTCCATACGAGGGATAAGTGCGAAACCCATAATCGATATAGCTGTCTGTGTCAGAACATTTGAAGATATTAGAAAACATGATGCTGAACTTGAAGCACATGGAATCGTATATCGTAAGGAGGATTATCCGGGCCAGCATTTATATAGGTGCGGAGATTTTGAAAATCAGATTATCACGCACTATATCCATGTAGTGCTTGAGGGATCATATCAGTGGCGGAATTATATTAATTTCAGAGACTATCTTAATACGCACGAGGAAGATGCAAAGGCGTATGAAAAATGTAAGCTCGACCTGTGGGAGAAGTATCCGAATGACCGTGATGCTTATGTCGAAGGAAAGAGTGCGCTTGTTACACAGATTCTTGAGAAGACTTCTAAACGTGTAGTGGTTCAGCCTTATGATCCGGGCTGGGAGAAGGATTATGAAGATATAAGGAAAGAGATTTCCGAGGCAATCGGTGAGCTGGTTCTGAGTATAGAACATGTGGGCAGCACATCGGTTAAGGGACTTTCCGCAAAGCCGATAATAGATATAGATGTAGTGATTGAGGACGGAACGAGACTCGCTCCGGTAATCAGTGCATTGGAGAAAATCGGATACCATCATAGAGGAAATCTCGGGATTCCCGGCCGTGAAGCTTTTGGCTATGAAGGAAAAGATCATCTGAGGAAACATCACTTATATGTCTGTGAGAAGAATGCCGCAGAACTGCGTAGGCATATAGCATTCAGAGACTATCTGAGAACACATCCGGAGGCGGTTGCGGAGTACAGCAGGATCAAAACGGAAGGAGCGGCGCTGTATCCTTTCGATATCGATAAGTATATAGAATATAAGGGGCCATTTATTGAAGGAATTTATAAAAAAGCCGGTATTTAAACATACTTTTTTTGAGTCGGAAATGATCAGCGATAGGGGGCAATATTGGAAATGAGTGACATTATAAAAGCTGCTAAAGAATATATATGTCAGTTGTTTGAAGATAATTCGGACGGACATGACACAGCTCATTCGCTGAGGGTTTACCTTAATGCTTTGGAAATCTGTAAGGCTTATCCTGAATGTGACAAGATGGTGGTTGAGCTTGCTGCGCTTCTTCATGATGTTGATGATCATAAATTATTTAATACGAGTGATAATCGAAATGCGAGAGCATTTCTTGAGAGTCAGGATGTAGATGAAGGCACGGTTGATAGGATCTGTGATGTAATAAATGGTGTATCATTCAGTAAAAACAAGGGAGTTATTCCCAAAACCTTAGAAGGAAAAATCGTTCAGGATGCCGACAGGCTGGATGCTATGGGAGCAATTGGAATAGCGAGAACATTTGCATATGGGGGAAGAGCCGGCAGAACCATGGAATCCTCCAGGCAGCACTTTGATGAAAAACTGCTTCTCTTAAAGGACATGATAAATACCGAAGCAGGCAGGAGGATGGCCGAAGAAAGGCATAACTTCATGAAGGCATTTCTGGAAGAATATGACATGGAAACAGATGTAATCTGAATAATTTCGAAAGCCGGTGGATTATATCGGAAAGCAGAATTGTGAAAAGGATTAACCATAGAGAAGGACTTTGCCATGTGGCAGATTGGGAATTAATAATTGACGGAGAAGGAGTGTAGAGGGATGATCAAGGATTTATTCAGTATACCGGAAGATAAGAAGATAAGAGTTATAGTTGATACTGATGCTGCATGTGAGGCAGATGATCCGTATGCGATCGTTCATGCATTGCTGAGTCCTAAGCTTATTGTTAAGGGGATTGTTGCCGAACATTTTGCGGAAGAGGGTTCGATGGAAAGAAGCTATGAAGAAATCCGTACTATTCTCGAGGCGATGAATGTGGATGTTCCTTTCTTTAAGGGACAGAAGGGACCGCTTGCTTCTGATCCGGAAATTTCCGAGGCTGTGGCCTTTATCATAGAAGAGGCTCTGAAAAACGATGATAAGCCGCTTTATATACTGTGTCAGGGTGCGATTACAAATGTAGCGGCAGCAATCCGGGAGTGCCCGGAAATAAAGAATAATATCACGGTTATATGGATAGGAACTCACGGTACAGCACCGAATAAAGCTCCGTTCAGAGAATTCAATGCAGGAAATGATGTTGAGGCTGCGAACTTTGTACTGGAGAGCGGAATAAATCTTTGGCTGGTTCCGTCATATGTTTATATTACGATAAATATAGGAATAGCAGAGATTAAGAGACGTATTTCCCATTGCGGAAAGATCGGTGAACATTTATATACGAATCTTATGGACTACAATCATTCGGAAATGGCAGGCTGGACAAAAGGTGAAAGCTGGTCGCTCGGAGATTCGCCGGCGCCCGCAATTGCTATGAATCCCGATTGCGGAAGATATGAATATGTTCCGGCACCGCATGTTGAAGATGATACATCGTCTTCGGAATGCCCGACAAATCCGATTGTCAGAATATATAAAGATGTTGATTCGAGATATATTCTGGAAGACTTTATTGCAAAACTTGAATTATTTACAGGTGCAGAGTAAAGAGAACAAGAATTATATGCAGCTGCAAAATATAATAAAGAAGATTGTTATATTTGGGCAGGCAGATGGCGGAAATTGACTAACTATTTTACATGTATACTAAAAGGTGCTTGACAGCTTTGGGATGAGTCGCTATACTTTGCAAATATATTAATTATAGAGGAGCCGCCGGATGTTTAATCTAATTACCAGAATTTCAAAAGCATCTTATAAGACAGTATGCAAGCGTTACGCGTATCGTCGTTGTTTTTGTATTTTAAATTCCGGTGAAGATAAGCAATAGGGGTTCTGTTTATATTTTATTTATTTTGAATTCAAACCACTTATCTTTAGGGATAGGTGGTTTTTCTGTTTTTAAGGGTTTTGATCTTTCGGGTGATTCAGAGATTCGTGTTATAGCAAAGGAGTTTATCATGAAACAAAATCTGAAGAAGATGATCAGTTATTATAAGCCGTATATGGGAACATTTTATCTGGATATGTTCTTCGCATTGCTGGCTTCGCTTATAAGTCTTGTCATACCTTTGGTTGTGAGGTATGTTACAACCGATGTTGTGAAAATGGAGATTCATAAAGCTGTACGAATGATAGTTATCATTTGCATCATACTTGCGGTACTTGCACTGATACAGTTTGCATCCAATTATTTCATAACAAATATCGGTCACGTGATGGGGGCAAAGATGGAATATGATATGAGAGCGGAAATCTTTGCACATTATCAGAAGCTTTCCTTCTCCTTCTTTGATGATCAGAAGGTTGGTCAGCTGATGAGCCGTATAACAAGCGATCTTTTTGAGATTACGGAGCTTCTGCATCACGGACCTGAGAATATCGCGATATCCTGCATCAAGATAATCGGTGCATTTATAATTCTTTCAAGTATCAGCTGGGAACTTACTCTTGCGGCATTTGTACTGCTTCCCTTCATGTTCATATATGCATTTATCATGAATAAGAGGATGAAGAGAGCCTTTAAGGAAAATCGTGTACAGATTGCAGAAGTAAATACACAGATCGAGGATAATCTTTCGGGCATCAGAGTTGTTAAATCCTTTGCCAACGAAGAGATTGAAGAAGCAAAGTTTAAGGTCGGAAATGACGGCTTTCTCCGTGCCAAGAAGCAGAGCTACTTCTACATGGGATTTTATCATTCGGGAATGACCGCATTTACAATGATGATAAATGTAGCGGTCATTTTGATAGGCGGAATCCTCATGGCGAAGGGCAGAGTTGATGTAGCGGACTTTGTTACATTTCTCCTTTATATAAATGTATTTACGGATCCGATCAGAACGCTTATCGATTTCGCGGAGCAGTTCCAGAACGGTTATTCGGGCTTTGAGAGATTTATGGAGATACTTAATATTGAGCCGGATATAAAGGACAGTGAGACAGCGGTTCCGCTTGATAATGTACGAGGCGATATAGTTTTTGATGATGTATCGTTTAAGTATAAGGATACGGAACATAGGGTATTGAAGCATATATGCCTCGATGTTAAAGCGGGATCATATGTGGCACTCGTCGGTTCGTCGGGGGGCGGAAAGACTACACTCTGCAGTCTTATTCCGAGATTCTATGATGTAACAAAGGGAAGCATAAGGATTGATGGAAAGGATATAAGAGACGTAACGCTGAAGAGTCTCAGAAATAATATAGGAATAGTTCAGCAGGATGTATATCTTTTTGCGGGAACAATATTTGAAAATATAGTATACGGTAAACCGGGAGCAACAAGGGAAGAGGTTATAGAGGCAGCGAAGCTTGCAAATGCACATGATTTTATCATGGAGCTTCCGAAGGGCTATGATACGGATATAGGACAGCGTGGTATTAAGCTTTCGGGCGGACAGAAGCAGAGGCTTTCTATTGCGAGAGTATTCCTTAAGAATCCGCCGATACTCATTTTCGATGAGGCAACAAGTGCACTGGATAATGAAAGTGAAAATATCGTTAAGGAGTCGCTTGAGAGGCTGGCGCATAACAGAACCACATTTGTTATCGCACACAGACTTTCGACGATCAGAAATGCCGAGAGGATTCTGGTTCTTACGGAAAACGGAATTGAGGAATCGGGAACACATGATGAACTGATTGCAAAGAACGGAGTATATGCCCAGCTTTATAAATGGACAAAATAAAAACTGCAATTTATCAGGGTGGATTATCTGATGGTAAAGTCTCTATGATAAAAAGTTTGGCAGATAGGAGATTCAGATTAATGGAAAAGACACAGATCAGATTTTTGGAAAAGGCAGCAAATGACGGATTTAAAGGGCTGGAAATCAAACAGTATGACGGATGGGAACTCAGGTTTTCGGAAGGATATACAAGACGTGTTAACTCGGTAAGTGTATATGAAGACGGAAAGCTGGATATGGATGAAAAGATTGCGTATTGTGAGAATGAATATAGATCTCATGGACTTCCGTGTTTTTTCAAAATCACCGAAGCTGATAGGGAGCTTGCGGATCACCTTCTTAAACGCGGTTACGTTATCACGGCTCCCACGGATCTGATGATACTGAAACTGGATGAATATAAGTCCGATGATCCGGAAGAGGTTTTGAAAAATGTAATCTTCAGTGCGGAACCCGATGCCTGGTATGAACCTTATTTTGAATTCGAAGGTCCGAAGGATGCGAAGAATCAGGAGCTTTGCAAAAGAATAAATAACAGAGTTACTCTCGATAAACTGTTTGTTAAGGTTATGCATGATGGCAGTGTTGCAGCGGTTGCATCCACTGCAACAAAAGAGGGATACAGCCTCCTGCATAACGTTGTCGTTAACGAGTCGCTTCGAGGAATCGGGCTGGGTGAGAAGCTTTGCAGAGCAACTATAGAGAAGTCAAAAGAGCTCGGTGCAGAATATTCATATCTTCAGGTCTTGCAGGATAACGAAGCTGCATTAAATCTTTATAAGAAGATAGGATTTGAGAAGATTTATGAATATTGGTATATGAAAAAAGATGTATAATGATATGTATTGGAGGCAAAAATGAGACAGCCTGAACTTACAACTCTGTGTTATATAGAGAAAGATAACAAGTATCTGATGATGCACCGGGTAAAGAAGGAAAATGATATAAACAAGGACAAGTATATAGGAGTCGGAGGACATTTCGAATACGGGGAGAGTCCTGATGAATGTCTGAAGCGTGAAGTGCTCGAGGAGACAGGATTGACACTTCTGAAATATAAGCCGCGCGGCATTGTTACATTTATCTATGGAGATGCAAGCCGTCCGGAGGAAAGGATAGTAGAGTATATGCATCTCTATACGGCCACGGAATATGAGGGCAGTATGATAGACTGTGACGAAGGTGAGCTGGAGTGGATAGAGAAGTCTGAGGTATATAATCTTCCAATCTGGGAAGGCGACAAGATATTCTTCAGATTACTTGAAGAAAGAGAAGACTACTTCTCACTGAAGCTTGTATATTCGGAAACGGATGAGCTGATAGAGACAGAGATAAACTAGTGCGTTCTTCGCATTATTTAAGTTATTATGCGAACGATGTACCAGTGCATTCATTACGAGAATATAATAGATGGGTTTGAATAGTGAAAGGATAAATAATCATGATATATGAAGAGAGACATCTCAGTCTGGGAGAACATGAGGTGGTTTTGAGAAGCGCAACACCTGATGATGCTGAGATGCTGCAAGGCTATATTAGTACCGTATGCGGTGAAACCAGATTCTTACTTTGTGAATCTGATGAGATAGGAGTTACAAAGGAAGAGGAATTGGAATTTATCACGAAACATAATGATTCGCCGGATGAACTGCTGATAATAGGTTTTCTCGATGGGGAACATGTAGGCAACTGCTCGTATGAAAGAGTAGGCGGAAGCCGCAGATATAAGCATAGAGCAGGTATAGGAATTGCATTGTATCAGAAGTTCACAGGTCTTGGACTTGGCAGATTGATGCTCACAGCCCTCCTGGAAGAGATTAAGTCCCAAGGCTATGAACAGGCTGAACTTACGGTTAAGGCGAATAATGCGAGAGCCATACATTTATATGAGAGCTTTGGATTCGCAGAATACGGAAGACTCCCGAATGCCGATAAATATGATGACGGAACCTATGATGCGGATGTTTTGATGGTTAAGATGATTAAATAAGGGAATATACATATGATACAGGATATCTACCCAAGCAAGTTAGATAATAGTTTTAAGGATATTAAACCGGAGGATGAGGACTTCGTACTGGTCTTTAGCGGTGAAGGGAAAGTATATGTCGGTGACGATGAAGGAAAAATGAGATTTCTCACATTTGCAGATTGTAAGGTCAATGAAGATGATGCACCTTTTTCTGCGGTATATCTTTTCTCGGTAGATGATAAGAGGTATTTCCTTTTGAATAACTATAGCAGCGGCATCGATGCGAAAGAAGAAACGATGCATCCAAATAATGACTTGGCATATCAGAAGAACGATTTGGCATATCAGAATTCAGGTTTAGCATATCAGAAGTCGGGTTTCGAATATTATACGATAAGAGAAATCCGCGACAGATTTTCAGGTGAAGATGATGTAAATATTTATGTCGCATTTACGGCATACCATCTGTGGAAATGGTATAGTGATAATAAGTTCTGCGGTAAGTGCGGTTCAGCGCTTAACCACAGTGAGAAAGAGCGTGCTATGGTATGTCCTGACTGTGGAAATGTAATCTATCCGAGGATTAATCCTGCAGTAATTGTCGGAGTGATCAGGGGTGACTGCCTTCTGCTTACAAAATATCGCAGAGGCTATTCGCATAATGCACTCGTTGCGGGCTTCACCGAGATTGGTGAAACACTGGAAGAAACCGTTGCACGTGAAGTGATGGAAGAGACCGGTGTAAAGGTTAAGAATATCAGATATTATAAGTCACAGCCCTGGGGAATGGCGCAGGATATGCTGACAGGTTTTTACTGCGAAGCAGACGGTGACGGCGAGATACATATGGACGAAAATGAGCTGAAGTATGCGGAATGGGTTAAGAGAGAAGATATCGAGCTTCAGCCGAATAATCTGAGTCTCACGAACGAGATGATGAAGATGTTTAAAGAAGGAAATATAAGATAAAACCTATTCCGTCGAATAGGCAGAGTAGTTTATAAATTGATAATTGAGGATTTTAAAATGACAGATAAGGAAATTCTCGCGATTGCTATGGCGCAGTCTGCGGAGGATATAGGATGTAAAGCTGAAGACTTTACAAAGAATGAGAATGTGATATGCACATTTCATATGGGAGAACATGTGCGAAAGTATTATAAGCAGCCGGTAATCGGAACTTTTGTATCTTACGGAAGTAACGTGGTTGCGGCTGTTCAGGATGATATAAGGGATATTACGGAAGAGTATCTGAAGAAGTTTGAATACTATCATCTTTTTGAAACACCGAATATGAATTGGCTGAATGATAAGCTGAGGCCGATGGGATACGGAGTCTGTTTCATGGCGGAGTATTATCTTCCGAAGCTTGATATGTTGAAACAGCAGCCATGCGAGCTTGAGCTTCGGGTACTGGAACAAAAGGATTTTACAGAACTTTATCAGCCTGAATGGAGCAATGCTCTTTGCGAGGAAAGGAAGGAACTGGATGTACTCGGAGTCGGAGCATATAAGGATGATAAGCTGGTCGGATTTGCAGCATGTTCCGCGGATGCGGATGAAATGTGGCAGATCGGCGTGGATGTGCTTCCGGAGTTCAGACGTAACGGAATCGCATCGGCTGTGACAAGTAAACTCATGTCGGAAATTCTTAAAAGGGATAAGGTCCCTTTCTATTGCACAGCATGGTCGAATGTCCGTTCGGTGAGAAATGCGATTAAATGCGGATTCATTCCGGCATGGGTTGAGATGACAGTAAAACCGTTATCTCTGATAAATGAGATGAATTCAGAGGGTAAGTAACCCTGAAGACAGCCGGGAAAAAACTTTTTATAATACCGGATGGATTTGGGATAGAAGGAACCGGACGATGAATAAGATTAAAGAAATAGTTAAAAGAGAGTTAACAGGATGGAAAAAGTGGCAGATATTCTGGATGATATTTGCAAATGTAATGATCCTCGGAGTATCAATCTATCAGGGTGATACATGGCTCGGCATAGCGGCATCGATTACCGGTGTTATTTGCGTAATTCTGTGCGGAATGGGCAAAGTTTCGAATTATCTGTTCGGTACGGTAAATGTAGTGCTCTATGCGATAGTAGCCTGGAAAGCCAAATATTATGGCGATGTAATGCTGAATCTGCTGTACTATCTGCCGACTAATATTCTTGGATGGGTAGTATGGAAGAAGCATTTAGATGAAGAATCAAATACGGTTTATAAAAGACGTATGACCATAAAACAGGATATCCTGCTGCTTTTGATAAGTGTTGTCGGAGTATGGGGATACGGATATATCCTGAGACTTCTGGGAGGCAATCTTCCCTTCGTTGACAGCATGAGCACCGTCCTGTCGGTGATCGCGCAGATCCTTATGATCAAACGATTCATGGAGCAGTGGGTTATCTGGATCGTAGTCGATGTGGTATCGGTAATCATGTGGGTGGTTGCACTCTATACGGAAGGAGCAAGCATCGCGGTTCTCCTCATGTGGAGTGTGTATCTCTTAAATGCAATAATCATGTTTATCAAATGGTTGAAGGAATCGAAGAATCAGCCTGAAAAAATATAGATGATATAATTATATCGAAGGGCATTTCTATTCTAAAGTTCATGCGAAAAAAGCAGTGATAAATCGTTCATGGAAGGTAAATAAGTATGGTGAATACAAAAAAGTTTAAGGTCGGAATGTACGGGGGTGCATTTAATCCGCTTCATCTGGGACATCTGGAATGTATCATTAAGGCAGCGGGTTTGTGTGAAGAACTGTATATCGTGATTTCTTACAGAGAAAATGATACGGATATTCCGCTTAAGGTCAAGATCAGATGGATATATCAGCTTACAAAGCATATCGGAAATGTACACATCATTCCGCTTCCCGATAAGCTTACAAATAAAGAAGATTACGTCGAAGAGCTTTGGACTGAAGACTGCAGAAAGGTCAAGGAGAGTATCGGAAAGCCGATAGATGTTGTCTTCTGCGGAGGCGATTATGATGAGAACAGCTTCTGGAACAAATGCTATGAGGAATCGGAGTTTGTTGTATTTCCGAGAAATGAATATAACTCAACCGACATAAGAAAAGATATTTTCGGCCACTGGGACTGGATGCCTCAGGTCGTGAGATCTTACTTTACGAGGAAGGTACTTCTGATAGGCGGTGAAAGTTCGGGAAAATCAACTCTTACCGTGAACCTGGCAAACTATTTCAATACAGTATATCTGGAAGAAGTCGGAAGAGATCTTTCGGAATTATCGGGAACGGATGCATATATGCTGTCCGAGGATTTTACAAGAATTCTGCTGGAGCATAAAGCAAAGGAAATGCGTCTGATAGATCAAAGCAACAAGGTTTTCTTTGAGGATACGGACTGCCTTATCACCAGATTTTTCATGGGCTTTCTGGAAGATGAAAATATAGAGAAGAATGAGCGTCTTGCGGAAGCAATAGCTGCTCTCAATTCTTATGATCTTATACTTTATTTAGAGCCTGATGTGGAATGGGTTCAGGACGGAGACAGAAGTGAAGTGATCGCTGCCGACAGAAAGAAATACGGTGATATGATCAAAGAACTGTATACAAAATACGGATTTAATTATGTAACGATAAGTGGTGACTATAACAGCAGATTCGATCAGGCAGTTAAATATGTGAAGGAACTGCTGGCAGGAAGTAAATATTTAAAGCGAGACGGAATATGATGAATCTCCGTTGGAAAAGGAAGAGGATATAAGTAGAAATGATACATGAAAATAAAATAGAATTTGATGAGATAAAGGAGAACAAGTCCGGTGAGAAGAAGCATCCGGAAGTAGAACTTATTCCCGCGAAGGAAGAAGAGCTTGAACTGCTTCACAAGATGCAGATCGAAAGCTTCATGCCGCTATACGAGAAATATCATGATGACGGCTCTCCGGCTATAGAATCTATAGAAAGGATCAGAAGGAGAGCGGCGGTTCAGAACAGGAAGTACTACTTTATTGTAAAAGATGGTGAGCGTGTCGGAGTGATAAATATCGGACATAATGATCCGAATGAGAAGAAGGTTTCCTTCATAAGTCCGCTCTTTGTACTTCCGAAATATCAGAACCTTGGAATCGGATATGCGGCGATTCAAAAAGCTTTTGAAATCAGTCCCGAAGTAACAACCTGGAAGCTTGAGACCATTTTACAGGAAAAAGGTAACTGCCATCTGTATGAGAAATGCGGCTTCAAAAGAGTCGGGGATGAAAATATCATTAATGATAAAATGACACTCATTTTATACGAGTTACATCTTTCAGATAATACATAGTGAATTTACAAATAAACAAACCAAGAGTTAAAAAGGAGAAACATTAATGAAATTCTTAAAATACTTAGGCGGAATAGTTGCAACAATAGTTCTTTCTTTATTAAGCAGTTACCTTTTTCAATATCCTTTGTTCTCCGTAAATCCGGAGAAGGTTTCCGTTTCTGCGATTATTGCAATGCTCGTAGGATGCGGAGCAATCGTAGTACTTATTTACATCGCAATGATATTTTTAAATAAGCACTTCAAATGGTATTCAACTCATGAGGTTTGTATAGTGATTCTCATTTCTTCACTTGTCTTTGCGGTTCTTATGGTATTTCTTTTCCCATATATTGATGTTCCGTATTCATGGATTCCGGCACGTGAAGGAGCCGTTGGATATGGAGTAGTATTAATTCAGATATTCACAATAATACCTGCTGTAGTAAGTGCAATAATCAGTTTGGTGTATATGATAGGAAACAAGGATAAACAATAATAAACAATACTAAGTGATGTATTTTTACGATCAGAGTAAGGAGGAGACATACAATGATAACTGACAGCTTCGATCCGAATACAGAGGAGATAATGAAAATATGGAAAAATGAAGAAGCGGTACAGGTGGATGCCTGTATCGTTACTTTTTCAAACGAGATCCTGCAGTATGTCCTTGATACAGAGGAGTGTAAACAGGAAGGAAATATCTATTCCACTAACGGTGCTACTCCTATTTACAGCTTTAAATATGAGGATAGATTATTTGCTATCTATATGTCGCCGGTCGGTGCACCGGGAAGCACGGCCGATATGGAGGACTCATTGTCCGTTATTAAAACAGGTAAATATATAGTATTCGGCGGATCGGGATGCCTCAACAAGGAAATTGCACGAGGCAGAGTCATGGTTCCGACAGAGGCATATAGAGATGAGGGAACATCCTATCACTATGCTCCGGCGTCTGATTATATAACCGTGAAAAATGCAGACAAGGTAGCAGAGTTTATGGAGCAGGCTGGACTTCCGTATATAAAGGGAAAAACCTGGACTACAGATGCGGTTCATCGTGAGACCAGAGGAAACTTCGAGAAACGTAAGAATGAAGGCTGCATTTCGGTTGAAATGGAATGCGCAGCTCTTCAGGCTATGTGCGATATGAGAGAGCTTGAGCTTTACTACTTCCTGACCTGCGGAGATCTTCTTGATGCACCGAAGTGGGATGAAAGGAAGTCCAAGGGTCAGAAGAAGGATACACAGCATGATCCGGGACATTTTGATATCGCCTTGGAACTTGCAAGATATATAACAGAATAATGTGACTATGAAAAGCTTTGGGAGGTGACAAATGGGCATTGAAGACTTTTTATCAAGCGGAAATATCCGGCTCGACAAGCAGCTTAAGTTTACTGCGGAGATTGATAAGATGACCGGGATTCTGCGAAGAACAGTCTTACTCGACAAGAGCAGGAGAGAAAATGATGCGGAGCATTCGTGGCATATAGCTGTGATGGCTATGCTCCTGGAAGAGTATGCAGTTCAGCCGGTAAATGTACCGCGGGCAGTTGAAATGTGCGTCGTACATGATCTGATCGAGATTTATGCCGGTGATACCTTCGCCTATGATGTAAAGGCTAATGAAGGAAAAGCAGATAGAGAAAAAATTGCAGCAGATAAGCTGTTCGCACTTCTTCCGGAAGAACAGGGAGCTATGATAAGAAGCCTCTGGGAAGAATTCGATGCCATGGAAACTCCGGATGCCAAATATGCGTCCTGTATGGACAGGATTCAGCCTTTCCTCCACAATACATTGACGGACGGATTCACCTGGGTTGAGAGCGGTACCAACAGAGCTGTTGTTGAAAAACGTATGGCTGTTATAAAGGAGTTTATGCCCGAGGTTTATAAATGGATAAACAGCAACATAGACAGTGCTATTTCAATGGGATGGCTGAAGGAAAGTAAGAAGATACTTCTCTTTGATCTGGACGGAACGCTTCTCAGGAGCGACAAGACCATCTCAGAGAAAACTCTCGATGCGGTTCTTAGAGCGCGTGAGAAGGGTTATCTGATCGGTGTCTCGACATCGAGAAGTGAGAGCAACAGCCGAAGCTTTATAGATCGTCTGGCACCGGAGCTGATCATTTCAAGCGGTGGTGCGATGGTAAGTGCTTATGGAAGAAATATTGTGGTTGAAGAGTTTTCGGGAGAGGAAACTGCGGAAATAATTGAGACGGCAAGACGTATCTGCGGCGACCTGAATATTACGGTTGATACAGCGAATGAAGAAGCAGAGTATTATAGAAATTTCATTCCGCCTCAGGATGAGCTGGAGAAGAGCTGGGGACAGAGTATCGACACGGATTTTAAGGACTTCAGGAAGGAGTCGCTTAAGATCTGCTTTGAGATAGCTGACGGTGAAAAGGCAGAGGAACTCCGCAGAGAACTTAAAAACTGCGACGTCATACATTTTACAGACGGTGACTGGTATAAGGTTACAAAGGCCGGAATAACAAAGGAGACTGCCATCAGGAAAACGGCGGAACATATCGGAGTAAGCCTTGAAGATATTACCGCATTCGGAGATGATCTTGCGGATATTGGAAGCCTCAGGCTGTGCGGTACGGGAGTTGCCATGGGAAATGCACTTACGGAGGTTAAGGCCGCGGCAGATATCACGATAGGCGGAAATGATGAAGACGGAATCGCGGATTATCTGAATGAATTGCAGTGATCTGTCAGATGGTTACGATGAAAAATTATATTTTGGATAATCAATGAATAACGGGACAGCGAGGGAAAAATGGCAGATATAAAGATAAAAAAGATCGGACTGGTCGGTGGAACGGGACCGGAGTCCACACTGATGTATTATAAAGAATTGAACAGCAGAATAGATGCTTTGACAGGCGGTCAGGCTATGCCTGATGTTGCTATCGAAAGCGTGAATTTCAGAAGAGCATGGGAATATGTAACATCATCTGATAAGGAAGCACTTTCGGATTATCTTGCTGAAAAAGTAAACAGCTTATATGCAGGTGGAGCGGAGGTAATATCACTTACTGCGGCAACCATGCATATAGTTGTTGATGAGCTTAATGCGAAGACAGAGGCAAAACTTGTAAGTATACCCAAGGCGATAGCTGATGACGCAGCTGCAAAAGGTTTTAAGAAAGTCGGACTACTCGGAACAATCTTTACTATGGAGCAGGATTATATGAAGAAGGACATTCGGGATGCCGGAATTGAAATCTTTATTCCCGAGAAGAAAGACAGGGAACTTATCGCAAAAAGAATATACGAGGAGCTTGAGCTTGGAATAGTAAAGGAAAGTACGTTAAAGGAGTTTGTTGATATTATAAACAAGATGAAGGAAGAGCAGGGAATAGAGGCGGTAATCCTCGGATGTACTGAACTTCCGCTTCTTCTTAATTCGGAGAATACGCCTGTTCCGTGTTTGGACAGTGTGGAGATCCATATCAGAAAACTAATAGAGCTTGCGATGAAATAATATAACTGACAGAGTCAGGCTGAAATGTAGAATTGATGAAATTTGATTCGGAGGGAAGATAGTGAAGATTAAATGGATATTTTTTGATGTAGGATCGACGCTTGTTGATGAGACAAAAGTATATGAACGCAGGTTTGCCGAGATTGCGGAAGCTGCAGGAGTTTCTGCAGATTATGTTGCCGAGCAGGCACTGGAGTTTTATAAGCAGAATAGAAAAGGTGACAAAGAGATTCTCAAGAAACTTAATGTAAAACTTCCCAAATGGGAATCAGAGTATGAAGAGCTTTATCCCGAAACTGAAAATATTCTGAAGAATCTTCATGAAAAATATAAGATAGGCATTATAGCTAATCAGGATTTTGGAACTGCGGACAGATTACAAAACTTTGGAATTCTGAAATATATAGATCTGGTTGTTGCATCTGCGGAAGAGGGAGTTGCGAAGCCTGATAGAAGGATTTTCGATATAGCTTTGGAAAGAGCGGGAGTCAAGCCGGAAGAAACATTTATGATCGGAGACCGTGTTGATAATGATATCGTTCCGGCAAAGAAAATCGGAATGAGAACTATGTGGATCAGACAGGGCTTCGGTGGACTGTGGAAGATTGAAAGTGATGATGAACTTCCGGACTTTATAGCTGATGATATTCCGGAAATTGCAGCTATACTGGATAGATATGAGAATTCAAAAAGCCTGCTTGAGACAACTCTGAATACAAGAGACCTCGGAGATTATATCGGCGGTAACGGAAAGCCCCTCAGGTTAAGACAGCTTATCAGAAGCGACAGACAGGCATATCCGAACGGAAGAGATCTGGAATTCTTAAGGTCAAACGGAATTACGACAATTATAGATATGCGTACACCTGATGACATTTCCGGAAAACCGAGTGCATTTTCAAAACTTGATGGATTTGATTATTATAACTTCCCGATACAGGAAGGAAGCCAGGTTCCTGAGTCGATAGAGGCTGTACCGGGTAGCTATATGATAATTGCGGGTTCACCGTCTTTAAAGGATATTTTTAACAAGATGGCAGAAGCTGAGTCGGGAGTTATGTTTAACTGCTCTGCCGGAAAAGACAGAACAGGAGTAGTAAGCGCAATCATCCTTATGCTGTGCGGAGTAAGCGAGGATGATATAGTTGCGGATTATATGCTCTCGAAAGATTATAACAGGGAAAGATTCAAGATGGCGGCGATACATCACCCGGATCTTGATATCAATATAATAATTCCGAGAGAATCCTATATAAGAGACTTTATGAGGCTCTTTAAAGAGAAGTACGGAAGTGTTGAAGGGTACTTTGACAGTATAGGAGTTTCGAGGGAAAATGTTGAGAAGATACGTAACAAGATGATCAGTTGATCGTTTATCGGAAGATGAAGATTTTTATCTCGTAAACAGATATGCCCTGTTAATGAACGGAGAAATATATGAATTTTGATGCATTTATAAAAGACATAGAAGATAACGGATGGTGTGTTTTCGGAGCTGAAGTTTATGAGGACGGACGACTCACCCACAGCTGGGGAGATACAACAGAGAAAGTGCATGATATTTATTCTGCGACGAAAGTTGTTCAGTCTGTTGCAGTCGGAATAGCCTATGACAGAGGACTTATAGATTTTGACAGGTCTGTGCTTGATTATCTTCCGAAGGAGAATGTTGAAAAGCTTTCCGAGAGTCAGACGGAGACATTTAAGAAGATAACTGTTCAGAGACTTCTAACCATGTCTGTGGATGGGTTTCCGTTTCGCCCCGAGGGAGATTCGTGGATAGACTTTGCGCTTTCCTGCGAGATAAAGAACCCGGAGACGAGGGTATTTAATTATAATAACATCTGTGCTTATCTTGTAAGTGTTGTACTTACTGAGATCCTTGGAGAAGACCTTGGCGGTTTTATAGAAAAGGAAATATTTAAACCTCTCGGAATTACTGATTATGAATACGGAAGAAGCCCTGAAGGATATTTTTACGGAGCGTCAATGATGAAACTTACGGTGAATGGTCTGAGTAAGATCGGTCTTCTATTCTATAATAAGGGCATATATGATGGACAGAGGATAGTATCCGAAGAATATGTCAATATGGCCACGTCTGTTCAACAGATGAACAGGGAGGGCGGCTATGGTTACTTTATCTGGAAATATAGAGACGGTTTCAGCATCAACGGCAAATGGAAGCAGAAGTGTTATGTGCTTCCGAAGGATAAAATCATAGTGACTTATCTGTCGCATATCGAAGATGATTCGCATGATCTTCTGGACAGTATGGAGAAGAACATACTCGATTTGGATCGGTAATTATATTTCTGAAAAACAGATCGGTAAATGAAATACCGAAAAGGGAGAAGATAATGAAAATACTTGTTTTGGGAGGCACAAGATTCTTCGGAATACATATGGTGGAAGCACTGCTTGAAGCCAGACATGATGTAACTATAGCGACCAGAGGAAATGCTAAAGATTCCTTCGGAGACAGAGTAACCAGGATAATTGTTGAGAGAACAAATGCCGAGAGTATGAAGCGGGCTTTCGAAGGAAAGCATTATGATGTGGTTATCGATAAGCTCGCATATTCCTCGAATGATCTTCGAATTGCAATGGAAGCAGTTGACTGTGATAAGTATATTCAGATGTCCAGTACGGCAATATATGAACCGAAGACAGTTAATACCTGTGAGGATGATTTTGACGGAATGAAGGGGAATGTAATCTGGTGTAACAGACAGGACTTTCCGTACGATGAGATAAAGCGTCAGGCAGAAAAAGCACTGTGGCAGGAATATGCCGAAAGGAAGTGGATTGCAGTCAGATATCCGGTAGTGCTCGGAAAGGATGATTATACGGGAAGGCTTAAGTTTTATGTAGAGCATGTAATTAACGAGAAGCCGATGTATATAGATAACGTGGATTATCAGATGAGCTATATAAGATCGGATGAAGCAGGACATTTTATGGCATACCTTGTAGATAAGGATATTACGGGAGCTTATAACGGAGCCTCTTCAGGAACCATATCTTTACGTGAAGTAATTAATTACGTGGAAGAGAAGACCGGTAAGAAGGCGGTGTTGGTTGAGAAGGAAGCTATGGATATAGCGAAAGATAGGACAACACAAACAGGATCAGATAATGATTCACCGGCGGTAGACACAGCTCCATATAACGGAGATCCCGAGTTCAGCATAAATACGGATAAAGCAAAGGCTTTAGGTTTTGAGTTTACCGATATTCATGACTGGATATATGAGCTGATCGATTACTATATAAGCGAATCAGAAAATGACTGATCAAGAAACAGCAGATAGTGAACCTCTCATCACTAAAGTGACGAGCTTCTAAGAGAAACAATTCTCCGTTTAAGAAGTTTGGTATTTGAGTTTCCACCTATTACTAGGCAACCCTTATTCTTATGGGCGTGTCCACTTCGCCCCT
>CAMJHQ010000047.1 GCA_946405625.1 uncultured Lachnospiraceae bacterium
AAGATTGGTCTTGATTATGTATCATGTTCACCATTCCGTGTACCTGTTGCAAGACTTGCAGCAGCTCAGGCAGCTATCGCTGAGAAGAATGCATAATAGTCTGTTAATCGGATTATATATGTGATCATATAAATAATATAAGGCTGTACAGTTAATCTCTCAGGAGATTGCTGTACAGCTTTTTTATTGATAATTTTGTCTTTGATTTTTGTCAATAATATGAGTTATAATTATTATGTGTTTTCAGACGAATTTTGCAGGAGGTGGCGCTTTTGGATTACAATGATGTTTGTCAAAAACAGAATAAACTGGCCAGCGTGCTATCTGTTGAATTGAAAGAAGATGGCTCTTTAGGGGAAATATGTCTTGAAGCGGCTAATGATCTCTATTTAAAATCTGTTAATGTCAAAAGAGAAGATTTCGTTCCGGGAAAGCCGTATTATAATTATGTACCGGTTGATCTGAATTATGAGGCGATGAGCTACAGATGTGTCAAGGAAAATAAGATGATACATTCGTATGTTGACGCTGAGTTTTATAATGCCTGGATGGAAATTTTCATGCTGCCGCTCGTAAGTGAGGAGAATAATAAGCTTTACTATCTTTTTTCTTATGATATGACTCCAAAAGTTGATGCGTCCAAACTTTCGGATATTTCACCGGAGGTTGCTGTTCAGGTGATCAGAACCTGCGTAAAGCTGAGAGAATCAGATAATTTTCATGAAGCTATGAGTTCGATAATTCATGATCTCAGAGAAAGCTGTGATGCAAGAAGAAGCTGTATTTTGCTGACTGATTTCCAGAAGCGTAAATGTTCAATGCTTTGTGACAGTTTATCTGAAGGGGAGATACTTTCTTCGAATGAATCTTTCCTGGGAGATGGATTTTTTGAAATAGTCGAAATCTGGGATAAACTCATAGCCGGTAGCAACTGTTTTATCATTCATGATGAGAAAGAACTTGAAAAACTTAAGGATGTTGATCAAGCCTGGTATGATTCGTTGAAGAATGATGGTATTTACAGCCTTGTTCTTTATCCGCTCAGATCTAATGGAGAGACTATCGGCTATATAATGGCAACAAACTTCGATAGTTCAAATACACTTAATATAAAGGCTATTCTTGGAGTTACTTCTTTTATTCTGGCAGCTGAGATTTCCAACCATCAGCTCTTTAAACGTATGAAGATACTCAGTGATACGGATCTTCTGACAGGGCTTTATAATCGTAATGCCATGAATAACATGGTTACGGATATAGTTACCGGAAAGAAACCGATCAGTCAAGAGTATGGAGTTGTATTTGCCGACCTGAACGGACTTAAGACCGTAAATGACACAGACGGACATCCTGCAGGTGATAAGCTTCTGAAAAATGCGGCAGTCATGCTTAAGGATAATTTCCCGGAGGGTGAGATATTCCGTGTCGGTGGAGATGAATTCCTGGTTCTTCAGATGGGACTTTCGGAGAAGAGATTTGATAATCTGGTAGATTGTCTCAGAGATTCCATGGATAAATCCGATTCGGTTAAGTTTGCAATCGGAAAATGTTTTGGCGATAAAACGCTTGATATCAGAAAAGCAATGCATATCGCAGATGAAAGAATGTATAAGGATAAGGAAGAATATTATAGATTACATCCTGAACTTCAATACAGAAAAACAAGATAATATGATTTAATAAGCCGTGAGCAAGAAATCCCCCACCACCTGTAGAGGCGGGGGATTTCTTGCTCACGGCGTGTTAAAATATTATCGGGAATCCGTTTGGAACAGGAGAAGGTCTTATTTGGAGTAATGGCAAATAAGTACTGCAGTGAAGGATTTCAGGTGGTTGTAAGTCTGTCCGGCATTGATGTAGGATACTGGGAATAATAGAGCGTACAGGAGGAAGATATGATAAAGGTTGATTCAACTAATGGGAAAGTGGAATTTCTGTTCTGTGTTGAAGTGAATGAGGGTTATGACAGATATACCAGATCCGTGTATGTCAACGATGCGGGTGAGCATTACCTGATCGTTTCCCATGAATATCATATAGGCTCTGCCTATGATTATGTGAATGAGTATTATTTACTGGATCAGGAAGAGTTTGAACTTTTTGAAAAGATTGCTCGGGATAGAGAAAGAAGGATACAGGAAGAGGCTCTTGAACGGGAGAGAAAAGAGCGTGAAGATCGTGAACGCCTTCTTACAGCAGGAGATGATCCGATATATTATAAGAAAAAACGCAGTGATACCATATGGTGGTTAAAGAAAACGCTTAATGAGTATAAATTTACTTTTGATAAAGAAAAGGTGTTTAACATGATGACTGATTACCCTGATAAACTTACACCAGAACAAAAAGAGATATTTGATAGAGAAAATCCATATTGGGCTAAACGTCTTCAAAAGGAGAAAACCACGCCTTCCAATTCTTAAACATTACTGTCTTATGACGCTCACAGCTTATGCCTGAGTCTCTTTTTTTAGTATATGTTTCTTTTTGAAAAATGAGTAATATCTAAGCCATGCGGTAAATGCACTGATGGCCCATACTATTCCGGCTGAAATCCAGATTCCGCTTGAGCCGAAGCCCATGTATTTGGTCATCAGAATTGGCACGGTAAATCGACCTATAACTTCGACTATTCCGTTGATGAGCTGGAAAAGTGCATCTCCGATACCTGTAAGTACACCACGTACAACATATATCATTCCGAGAGTGAAGTAGAAATAGCTGGTTATTCTGAGTCCCATGGCACCGAGTCTTATTACCTCTGTATCCTCTACGAAAAGACTGGTAATGAATCTGCCCAGCAGCTGCATACTGATAAACAGAACTACAGTGAGTATACCCATCATCCAAACGCCTGTTTTGTATCCTTTATATACACGGTCGTTTCTTCCGGCTCCGAAATTCTGTCCGCTGTATGTTGAAAGCGAAGAGCCGAGTGTAGTATATGGCTGGTGAATAAGCTGCTCTATTCTGTTGGTTGCTGTAAAGGCGGCAACAACAATCGTTCCGAAAGAATTAACTATTTTCTGGACTGCCATTGATGAAATGGCAATAAGCCCGAATTGAAGTGAAAGCGGTACGCCGAGACGAATGATCCTATAACACATATGCGGATTGAAGTGGATATTATCATTACGGAATTTAAAGTAAGGATTGGTGAGGAATGCAAATATTCCGCATAATAATGCAGACAGCATCTGAGATACTACAGTTGCAATAGCTGCACCGGCTATTCCGAGCTTGAAATAACATACGAATAAAATGTCCAGAATAATATTTATTATCGTAGATATTATAAGAAACAACAGCGGTGTTTTGGAATCTCCGAGAGCCTTAAGTACAGAAGATATAAAATTATATAAGGAAACGAAGAGCAGACCGAAACACATATATCTGATATACATTACGGAATCATTCATAATGGTCTCAGGTGTGCCGAGCACAGTAAGAAGCGCCGGTGCCAGCAGAAAACCTGTCAGTCCGAATATAAGAGGCGCAATAAGCATTATGATACCTGTATTAAATATACATTTTTTGACATGCTCATCATCGTGTGCACCGTAGTACTGTGATACAATGATTCCGCCTCCGCCTCCTATTCCGTTACAGAGTGCAAAGAAAAGGAAGGTAATAGAACCGGTTGCACCTATGGCGGCAAAGGCATCCTTACCTACAAAACGTCCGACTATTATGGAGTCGGCAAGGTTATAAACCTGTTGGAATATATTTCCGATCAGAGTCGGAAGTGCAAAGAGCAGAATATGCTTTGCCGGACTTCCGCTTGTCATGTCGGTCATATTGCTTTTCATTTAGGCACACTCCTTGAAAAATGTAATTTCAAAATTTATACGGATTAAATAATCAAATTACTGATAATTAGTAAATATTCGATGTGGCGTATTTTTGATTATTCAAATATAATATATTCATAGATTTCGAGTCGTTACCATAATAGTTAGAGTCGGTTTATTATTCTTCTCATTAATTGATTTTGGCATTATCAATTTTTGACATTTGATAAACTCTGCCGGAGGTTGATATGGATTACAGTACATATGAAATATATGATTTTGACAGGATAAGTGCATTTAATATGTCCACCGGTTATAAGGAGAGAAGTTATCATCTGCATTGGCATTCTTACGGTGAGATACTGATCGTAGGACCGGGCGAGAAGAATATTTATCAGGTTGGAAAAAATACATATGAATTGGCTGAAAATGATCTGGTTCTTGTATGGCCGATGGAAATGCATGCCATACTTGATGCTAACAGAGAAAAGTCAATGGTTATTCAGTTCAGTAATGCATTCATTAATTCTTTGTTCGATCTTCAAAGGATTATGCATCTTTACAGACATCTGCATGTGATATGCATTAATTCTCATCCGAAGCTTGTTGCAAAGCTTAAAGAGGTTACTGATAAAATGCAGACTATTTTCTATTCGGATATCCCGAATAGAGAAAGCAGATGCTGTATGCTATTGATGGAATTTATGCTTATCCTCGATGAGCATAGATCAGAGCTTGTACCTGAAATAGATACAGGAGATCACTATGTATATACAAGTGATGTAATGCGCCGTATGATCACTGTTATCGATTATATCAAGAATAATCTTACGGCAGATGATCTGTCACAGGGATCAATGGCAGAAATGGCCGGAATAAGCCGCGATTATTTTTCGAGGATATTTAAGAATGTTACAGGAATGAATTATAATAAATGGCTAAATATGATAAGGCTGGATAAGGCATCGGAGCTGCTGTCGGAAGAGGGACGTACACTTACCGAAGTTGCGATGCTTTCGGGCTTTCAGAGTATTCCGAGCTTTAACAGAGTTTTTCGCGAGGAGAAGGGAATGGCTCCGGGTGAGTACAGAAATCTCTTTGTAAAAGGAAGGACCTGATCATAGAACGCAGATATTAGGATAAAGGATATCCGAAGAATATCTGTTCTGAAATGAGAGTAAAAAACAGGAAAAAACCATAGATTTATAGTAGAATAATATTTATGGATTTATTATATAATCAGATTGTTAAAACGAGACTTGATTATTAACGGTTATTGATATGCTTCATAGGATAGTGTAATACCGCTGCGGTTATTATATGGGGGAACAGTATGAAACATAAGATTGCTGTGTTTACAAATGGGTTCAGCAACGAATTTCTTGAGTTTGTCATATCGGGATTGCAGAAAAAAGCCAAAGAAGATTGCATGGATGTATTTGTATTTGTTACTTATTGCAGTATGAATGACCATGAACTTCAGAATAAGTGCCAGCTGAATATATTCCATCTTCCGAATCCTGAGGATTTTGACGGCGCAATAATGCTGACGAATACTTATAATTTTCCTGATGAACAGGAACGAGTGTGTGCCCGCTTTCAGAGGGCAGGGGTTCCTATGCTTTCACTTGAGGTTGAAGTTCCTCATATGTCGTGCATTAAAACGGAAAATTATAAAGGTATGAGAGCTCTTGCGGAGCATCTCGTTGTTGAACATAATGTAAGAAAAATCCTTTACTTTAATGGTGTAAAGGGAAATGTAGAGAATAATATTAGACGCAAGGCTGTTTTGGATGTGCTTTCTGAACACGGACTTCAGCTTTATGGTGAGCTTCACGGTGATTTTAGTTTCTATAATGCATATATTCAGGCGGATTCATATATTAAGAAAGGGCATGAGATTCCGGATGCTATAGTATGTGCAAATGATCTTATGGCACTTGGAGTGAATTCTGCTTTAGCAATGAACGGATATAAGGTTCCTGAAGATGTTGTTGTTACCGGCTTTGATATGATCAAGGATGGACAATGTACATTTCCTATGCTGGCCTCGGTATCTCGCGGATGGGAGAACTTCGGTGAAATAGCATATGATAAACTTATGTATCAGATAGATCATCCGGGTGAAATATTTAATGAAGTATATGATTCGTATTTTGTTCCATCCGAAAGCTGTGGATGTCAGGCAAACCCGGAAGCTGAAAAGATACGTCTGGACAGTATCAGGAATAGTTATTTTGATAACCTTCAGACAAATATAATGGATGTTGCATTTCAACGTCTGCAGATTCCTGTTTCGCTTGCTATACGAAAAGAAGATTTTTATGAAAACGGAATGAAGTACACTTTGGATGTTCCTCTTTTCGGATCGAATTATTGTCTTTGCACCGAGCCGGAATTCTTTGAGCTGAATGATGATGAATATCCGGAGCGTATAAGAGGATATAGTTCTAATATGGATATTCTCTATGAACTCCGTGATAATAAGAGAAGAGGACTCGGTCGTTTTGATTCGAGGCAGCTTTATCCGAACTATAAATATGTAAAGGGTCAGTCTAACCTATATATATTTGCTCCGCTGAATTATCTGAATTTTATTATAGGTTATGTGGCTGTGAAGAATTCTCCCGGGCTGCTTTATAATCTGGATCTTTCCAAGTATATTAAGAATATGAATGCGCTTCTTTTCAGTATGAGACGCCATATTTTCTCACGCAGAACCAATGAAGAACTGCAGAGAATATATATGACAGATGCTCTGACGGGTATATATAATCGTACCGGTTGTGAGAAGGTTTTATATAGTACAATAGAGGAAAGAAAGAAAAAAAGACAAAGATCGATTCTGGTTTTTGCGGATATTGACAGAATGAAGATGATAAATGATCTGTATGGCCATTTAAACGGAGATCTGGCAATCAAAGCAACGGCGGTGGCCTTTATGTCATGCACGCCGGATGATTGGGTGTTCGGAAGATACGGAGGAGATGAGTTTATTGCTGTAGGATCCTGTCCGGTCGAATCGAAGATTGAAAAGCTTATTAAGAACATATCCGATTCGATGAGCGCATATTTTGATTCTCTTAATCTGGCATTTATGCTGCATGCAAGCGTAGGGTATGTGGTTATAGAGCCGAAAGATGAAGGTACTATTGAGGATTATATAGATATGGCAGATAAATCAATGTATGCCGAGAAGGAAAAATTCCATAAGATCATGGATTCAATGATGGAATAAACAGGCATTTCAATAATGCCTTGGAGGAAGTTATGAGTAAAGCATTTGACAGCAGCAGGCGTTTTTATGATGCCTATGTTGCCGAAATGATCAAGGATAAATTCAGTCAATATGAAGATAGGATAGCAGTCGGAATTGCCGGAGAGGGTTCCGACTGTTTTGGGTATGACGACTTTATGTCCAGAGATCATGATTTCGGAACCGGAGTATGTCTCTGGCTAGATGACGATGATATGAAGGAGTTCGGAAATGAACTATCCGAAAGCTATAATATGCTTGTCGAAGAAAGTACAGATACCGTACTTACAGCGAGACTAAGCGAGAGACGCGGAGTAATGACTATTCATGATTATTATTCGAATATCCTCGGGGTTGACTGTGATGTAAAATGCGGTATACTGTCAGAGGAAAAATGGCTGAGCTTTGATCATGCATGTCTGGCTACGGCTGTTAATGGTGAAGTATTCAGAGATGATAAGGGGATATTTACATCATTCAGGGAGTTACTCCTTGACTATTATCCCGAAAATGTATGGCGTATACGTATTGCCGGTGAACTTCATAAGTTTTCGGCTGCACTTCAGGTTAATTATGCAAGATGTATGACAAGGGATGATGTTGTAGCGGCCAGACTTTGTCAGATGCAGGGGCTTGAAGCGGCAATGGAGCTGTTCTTTCTTATGAATAGATGTTTTGCACCGTATTATAAATGGACTTACAGAAGACTCTGTGAGCTGGATATAGAGGGAAGATATGCTTCTCTTATACGGGAGCTGTCCGATGCACCGTGTGACAGGGCAGCCTGGACGGGTAAGCGGTATTCAGCCAATTATATAAATATGGGCGACACGGTTATAGTTATAGCTGAACAGCTTGCGAAGGCAGTTGTTAGAATGATGAAGGAGCATAACCTTATAGGAAGGGATGATCCGTATCTTGAATTATATGTAAATGAAGTCCTGAATTGATATTTATTTAGAATATTTAATCCGGATCAGAAGGAATTATTATGAGTCATAAAAGAGGCAGAAAAACAAATAACGTAAAGTATAGCAGCTCAAATAAAGATAAAAAGAATTACAGCAAAGCTGCCGTATCGTCGGCAGTCAAAGCTGAGACACATGAAACATTTGAAGATAAGATGGAAAAGCTTCTGGAGTATTTTGAGAAGCTTAGACCGATTGATTATATAAGCGGACTGTTCGTCCTGTATATGTTTACATTTTATTTGATATACATGGATGATATGTATTTTAATATTACATTTACAAGAGCGAATGTCTTTTGGAAGGGTTCGCTCACTTTTATTGTTATAGCTGTTCTTGCATATCTCTATGATCTGTTTATTGAAATGAGAGATCCTGTAAAAATCGGCCTAAAGAAGATGATATTCATAAAGGACACGAAGTTTTATAAACTTCCTGAGTTATGGATGGGGCTGTTCTTTCTTGCAAATGTCTTTGCGTATATCAATGCGGAAAATAAGCTTACTGCCTGGACGGGAGAATCCGGCCGCTATTTCGGATTGAAAATGATCTTTATAGCGGCGGTGATGTTCTTTATGCTGTCCAGAAGCTGTTATGTGAATTATATAAATTATTTTTTGGGGCTTGCGGTTTCGATATTTGCGGTAGTTATGGCATATGTGCAGCATTTCGGAGCGGATCCTTTTAAACTTAAAGCCATGATGCGTGAAGACCAGAGGGAGCTCTTTATTTCTTTGTTCGGTAATATAAATACCTACGGATCATTCCTTGCGGTTATTATACCGATGGCCGCAGCGATGTTTATCTTTTCCAAGAAGTATTGGATAAAATGTATCTCGGCGGCAGGAGTTTTTATTCTGGCAATCGGTATTATTCCCGCGAAGAGCGACAATGTGTATCTCGGAGTGGGAGCGGCGATGCTTATAATGCTTTTTGTCGCAATATACTATAAGCGGCTGAGCTACTTTATGGTATGCTGTGACTTTATGCTTATGGGACTTCTTTTTATGGCACATCGCAATCTGGCAGGTGAAGGCAGTCAGAAACATATAAACGGTATAGCCGAAGTGATAGAGAGTCCAAAGATAATGATGATGATTCTTATCGGATTTCTCATAATGACTATGATAGTCATTTTTGTTGATTTCAAAATTCTCAGAAAACTCGGAAAGAGACCGACGATCAGGCTCATGATTATATTGGGTATCCTTATCGCGGCACTTATCGCTGCTGTGTGCGTTATAGGTGTCAGGATGAAGCTTTCCCTGTTTGTGTTTAATGATCAGTGGGGAACACTCAGAGGATATATCTGGCGGAGAGGCGTAAGTCTTTTTGAAAGAGCAAATCCGATGCAGAAGCTTTTCGGATATGGTAATGAGACGATTTCCCAATATATGACAAAGTATTATAATGACGAAATGCTTGAAATTACCAAGCGTACTTATGACAATCTTCATAATGAATTCCTTCAGTATCTTGTAACTACGGGTATTTTCGGAGCACTTACATATGTAGGGCTATTTATATCGGGTATATCGTATCTTATAAAGAATTCTGAGGGTGATCCGGCTGTTCTGATTTTTATGGCAGGAGTGGCAGGTTACTGGGTACAGGGACTTGTTTATCTTAATCAGCCGATAACGACTCCGCTTTATTTTGTTTTACTTGCGGCCGGTATAGGTTATATAAGATTTAAGCGGCGTTTTGCTGAAGAAGAGCAGTCTTAAATAGGGAAAGATACACTTTAAGTATATTGTAGAAAACCCCGAATTATGATAACATTTATATAATTTGACATAAGGAGATATAGAGATGAAGATTTATGAGGAGTTAGTCGAAAGAGGACTTATAGCTCAGGTAACAAGTGAAGATGAGATAAGAGAGCTGGTAAACAACGGCAAGGCTACATTTTATATCGGATTTGATCCGACAGCCGACAGCCTTCATGTAGGTCATTTTATGGCGCTCTGTCTTATGAAGAGACTTCAGATGGCAGGAAACAAGCCGATAGCTCTGGTCGGTGGAGGAACCGGTATGATCGGTGATCCTACAGGACGTACAGAACTCAGAAGCATGATGACTACAGAGCAGATCGATCATAACTGCGAATGTTTTAAGAAGCAGATGAGCAGATTTATCGAGTTTGGCGAAGGCAAGGCCATGATGGTAAACAATGCCGATTGGCTCAGAGATCTTAATTACATAGAATTTATAAGAGATATCGGATCGCAGTTCAGCGTTAATAAGATGCTTGCTGCAGAGTGCTACAAGCAGAGACTTGAGAGAGGTCTTAACTTCCTTGAGTTCAATTATATGCTTATGCAGAGCTACGATTTCTATATGCTTTTCCAGAAATACGGATGTAATATGCAGTTCGGCGGAGATGATCAGTGGTCGAATATGCTTGGAGGAACAGAGCTTATCCGTAAGAAGCTCGGTAAAGATGCACACGCAATGACTATCACGCTTCTTCTTAACTCAGAAGGTAAGAAGATGGGCAAGACTGCAAAGGGAGCGGTATGGCTTGATCCTGAGAAGACGAGTCCATATGATTTCTACCAGTATTGGAGAAATGTAGATGATGCAGATGTTATCAAATGTATCAAGATGCTTACATTTATTCCGCTTGAAGAAATCAGACCTATGGAAAGCTGGGAAGGCGCTGAACTTAATAAGGCTAAGGAAATCCTTGCTTATCATCTTACAGAGCTTGTACATGGCAAGGAAGAGGCTGATAAAGCAGATGCAGCCGCTAAGGCAATCTTCATGCAGGGAACAACAGAGAATATGCCGGAAACCGAGATTTCAGCAGCTGACTTCACAGACGGCCGTATATCACTTCAGTCACTTCTTGTAGCCGCAGGACTTGCTGCTTCTAAGACTGAAGGAAGACGTGCTATAGAGCAGGGCGGTGTTACCGTTAACGGCGAGAAGGTTTCTGATGTTAAAGCTGACTATGGTGAAGATGATTTTAATGAAGAGTTTGTTATCAAAAAGGGTAAGAAGAATTTCAGAAAGATAGTTTTCAATCATTAGAGGGGTGATAGAATGCCTGGTGGTATCAGAAATGGCTTTAGAAGTTTTTTGAACAGAGTTCTGCCTGAAGGAATCCCTATTCCCGGAAGAACCGAGAATGATGAAGAGGATGAGAAAAACAAGTTCGATAAGGATCTTCACCTGTATAACAAGGAGGGATTCTTCTATATACTGATCATTGATAATAATTATAATGATCTGGAACATGAAAAGGAACTTGCAGAGAATACGGGCAGCAGTGTCTGCACGGTAAGAACAGGTGCTGAAGGTCTTGAGAAGATCATAAAGGATAAGTATGATCTTATCCTTGTGGCTGCGGATCTTCCGCGTATGGACGGAGAACAGACTCTTAAGAACATGAAGAATAGTGATAAGAGTAAATGCCGCGATGCAAAGGTTTTTGTAATCCTTTCGGAAACAGATAAGAATAAGGATCAGCATTATCTTGATATGGGCTTTGACGGTATCATCAGAAAGCCTGTTGAAAAATGTGTTCTTGAATATGTAATCCTCAACTATGTCCCAAAGAAAATGCTTCCTCAGGATGAGCGAACAATAAACTATATAAAAGATTTAGGCGAAACCACCAGAAGACTTAAGAGATGTGATGTCAGGCTTAGCGTCGGGCTTGCTCAATTTGATGAAGATATTACTCTTTACAGGGAAGCGGCCGAGAAATTCTGCAAGAATTATGATGCTAACAGAGATAAGGCATTTGATGCGCTTGCTCTTAATGATAAGATGAAATATATGGAGGTTGTAAGAGAGCTTCGTGAAAAGTCGCGTGAGCTTGGTGCAATCCATCTTGCAGATATCTTCGATGATCATGTCAACCTTGCCAAGGAGGATACTCTTGAGGTGGCTCAGGAGAACTGGAAGACTCTTCTGGCGGAATGGAGATATGTAGTTGTAGGAATGGCTGACTGGCTCGGTAAGCAGGAATATGTTCAGTCTGCTTTTGAACAGTCGAAGATAAAGTCAAACGGCATATGGATATCCGAATCTGATATGCGTGACCGAGTAGAAGATATTATAGTAGCTCTTGTCGACTATGATCAGGAGTATGCGGAGAGTATGATGAAGCTCCTCCTGGAATATGACTTTGATGATATTATCCGCAGAAAGCTCGTCCGCGGTTCGAGACTTATGGATACAGATACAGAGCTTGCAATAGAAATATTCAGATCAATATGATCGGTTGAAAATCCGGGTTTATGCCCGGATTTTTATTTTGGCTTATCGGAGCCTTTGTTTTTATCGGATTTGTTATTCAATCCGGATTTGATAAACAGTTTGAAATCACGTTGTTCTTTGATCAGAGCTTCCGGCATTTCGTCCAGGGCATGTATAAAAAGATCCTTATCATACAGATTGGATAGTATGGATATTATCTCGGGAGTCGGCCTTACTTTGCCGGTTTCAATATGACTGTAATCCTGTCTTGATATATGAAGTATTGATGCAACTTCGTCCTGCTTCAGATGATGTGCTTTTCGCATATCGCGAAGAATCGAACCCCAGAAAATTAACATTTGTGACATGAGTGCTACCTCCTTTTATTTTTTGTGTTTATATGTTATCATTAACGTTGGTTTTCTAGAGAAAATGCGTTCGAATATACCGAGTGTGGTGGTGAACTGACTTTTCGACTACATTTTTTATGATAAGGTGGGAAATTATGAGTAAGGCAGATGAAATATATATTGAAATGTGCAGAAAGATTCTCGAAGAGGGAATAAGTACAGAAGGAGAAAAGGTAAGACCTAAATGGGAAGACGGAAGCTATGCCTATACAGTTAAGGCGTTTGGAATAGTTAACAGATATGATCTTTCAAAGGAATTTCCGGCTATTACATTAAGACAGACTTATATCAAGTCTGCTATTGATGAGATACTCTGGATCTGGCAGAAGAAGTCGAATGATATTCATGAGTTAAAGAGCCATATCTGGGATCAGTGGGCAGATGAGAATGGTTCGATCGGTAAAGCCTATGGATATCAGCTTGGTGTTAAGCATAAATATCCTGAAGGTGAATTTGATCAGGTTGACAGAGTAATCTATGATCTGAAGAATAATCCATACAGCAGAAGAATCATGACAAATATATATGTTCATCAGGATCTGCATGAAATGCATCTCTATCCTTGTGCATACAGCATGACCTTTAATGTTATGGGTGATAAGCTTAATGCTATACTTAATCAGCGTTCACAGGATGTGCTTGCTGCCGGAAACTGGAATGTAGTTCAGTACTCGGCACTTCTTATGATGATTGCTCAGGTTACAGGATTTAAGCCGGGTGAACTTGTCCATGTTATCAGTGATGCACACATTTATGACAGACATATTCCGATCATTAAGGAACTTATAAAGAGGGAAACTTATCCGGCACCGAAGGTAACTCTTAATCCGGAAGTTAAGGATTTCTACGAGTTTACGACGAAGGATTTCACTATAGAGGATTATAAGTACGGTCCGCAGGTTAAAGATATTCCTGTGGCAGTCTGACTTTGTGTTTTATTAATATGCCGTAGAGGGGGTATGGATCCGGCTCGGAATCGATATTTTGATTTCTCTTTAATCGGGTCGCTTTGTCCGGCAGCAAGATCAGTGAAGGGGGTGTTACAATGAATCTGATCGCCGTTGTAGATAATAATTGGGCTATAGGTAATGCCGGAAGTCTTCTTGTAAAGATTCCGGAGGATCAGAAACGTTTCAGAAATCTTACTACCGGTAAGGCGATTGTTCTCGGCAGAAAAACTCTTGCCGGATTTCCTAACGGTATTCCGCTTGCTGAAAGAACAAATGTTGTTCTGTCGGGTAATCCGAATTTCAATGTTCGCGGTGCGGAAATTGTAAATTCTGTTGATGCCCTTTTTGAAAAACTGAAAGAATATAACAGTGACGACATTTTTGTGGTCGGTGGCGGTATGATATTTGAGATGCTTTATGATTACTGCGATACCGCCTATATAACAAAACTGAATTATATATATCAGGCCGATACATACTTTCCGAACCTTGATTCAAAGGAAAATTGGGAAGTGGTTGAGGAAAGTGATGAAATGACATATTTCAGTATTGAATATAACTATGTAACTTATAAGAATAAAAGCCCGAAACTGCTTTAATTTGACCGACATTTGTGGTAAAATATGATAATGACAATGTGGAGGGGATAGAATGTCTGAAAGTGTTCTTATCAGTACAGGTTCGAGTCTCGAGGGGTACGAGATCGTAGAGTATTTGGGCTTTATTTCAAGCCAGGCACTTCTGGGCTCGAATTTTCTTAGTGGTATTGCGTCTTCAGTGACGAATGTTTCCCAGAAAGAAATGACAAAACTTGACAAATGCCGTGAAACAGCAGAGAAGAGAATTCTTGCTGAAGCTGAGAAAAAGGGTGCAAATGCAATCCTTGGTCTTAAGATGTCACAGGCATCTCTGGACGGTGGTTCATATGGCGTGATCATGACCGGTAATGCCGTGGTCGTCAGAAAGAAGGTTGTTGTGGATAACTCGATCCACAGAGAACTTCTGGTTATGAATTACTACACCAGAATTGTCCCGAGACCCGTTAAGATTATCCTCGATGGCGATAAGAACGAGATTAATCTTGGCATTGTCTGCGTCAATTACAATAATGACGACATCATCTCGATAAGGACTGATATAGAGTTTACGAATCTTTATGATGAGAGACTGCTGATCAAGAATGTGGATTTTACATTCAGCAAAGGCGGAAATCTCTCAGTTATAGAATCTGATTTTATATTCAGCAAGATATCGCCGAATGATGTTAAAATACTTAAGGATGCAAAGGTTTTCCTTAACAAGTATGTTACCTCCAGAGGAATCATTGCATGCAATGATTCTCCGATAAATGTTGATATGAGCTATAAGAGGCTTGAATCACTTAAGGAGAAAAAAGGTATAGATGCAGTTTCGAAATATAAGTCAGATGGTATGATCTGGACTTGTATCTGCGGTCATGTAAACGAGGCCGGACTTACGGAGTGCATAATATGTAAACGTAAGCAGAAGGATATTATGGTTAAGCCGCGCTTCAATTACGAAAAGATGATTTCGGAAATGCGTGAGAAAGAATATGTTATAGAGATTAAGGATGTTCTTATGGGACATCTCAAAGAAATAGATTCGAAATACAGGATGCCGCTTCTAGAAATAATGGAATCCGGTCTTCAGTATGAACGGACCAGAGGAAATATGAAAGACAGCGTAATCGAAAAGGTTGAGAAACTTTTCGAGGAAGATTCTGAAGAATAGAGGTTATAAGGTTTTGAGTTCCGGACTTAGTATGGCAAACGTGAATAAGATTAAGCAGATGGCTGAGAGGCATGAGTATAATCTTGCTGTGGATATACTCGATTCTCAGGATCTTGAGAGATCTCTTAATCCACAGTTTTTACGTTCGTGTGCGGAAATATATGAAAATGTAGGTAGATTAAAAGAAGCCAGACAACTTTATATTAAGGCACATT
The DNA here is from genome assembly GCA_946405625.1 of uncultured Lachnospiraceae bacterium. Classification (GTDB taxonomy): domain Bacteria; phylum Bacillota; class Clostridia; order Lachnospirales; family Lachnospiraceae; genus Eubacterium_Q. Next base: position 15,552 of record CAMJHQ010000047.1, read on the forward strand.
CCATGGCGCCTGTTGCAAACAGGATTATATTTTCAATCATAAATTTTTATCTTAAAAGAGGTTTTAGCAGTCTTGCTGCAAGATATTATGAGGAATATGAGGCTAATGATACAGGTCTTTCGGGTGATTTCTCGGAAGCAAACTATATCATGAAGAAAGCAGTTCCGGTAGATCTTAGTGTACTTCATGATATGCTGTATCCCAGATTCAGAGATCAGATGGATGAGAACTGGAGCTTCGAATTATTCCTCGTTCTTTGTTTGATGGGTAAAAGAGAAGATTATATGATCCTGGGTTCGGATTATCTGGCCACATTTAAGGAAGGATTATATAATCAGGCAATTCAGGACATCCTTTTAGGTGATGAAAAGGCGGAAACTTATTTTTATATATATCCGAAGGATGAAGTCCCTGATAAAGATCCGGAAGAAGAAGATATTAGAAGCCGGGAAATCGAAGTACTGAAAGCGGATTATCTGAGACGTAATCCTCAGAACAGTGAAGCTTATATAACAGAAATGTACGATGATGAAAAGCCTGCTCCTAAATTCCGAAATAAGAAAAAGAAGAGCAGTGCTGAACCGGAGTATGATGAAAACGGTAATCTTATAGAACCTGAAAACGGCGAGGTTGATGAAGCAACCCGTTCAAGAAATGAAGCGGTCGAAAGACGACTTAAATCATTTATCAGGAAGAAGTTCCTGAAAGGCAAAGCTGCTGCCAAGACTGATGATAATACTGAAGAAGCAGCTTTGAATCCTGATGGAACAGCAGCAGAAACTGCAATGGCCGGAACTGCTGCAGCTACAGATGCGGCAGCGGCCGGAATGGCAGCTTCGGCTGAAGGTGCAGCTACTGTAAATGCTTCTGCAGAGGGAACAGCTGTTGATCAGACAGATGCTTCCGGTACAACTGAAACAAAATCTGAAAATGTTGGTGCAACCGAATTTATAAAGGGTATATTCAATATTCGTCCGACAGGAACAAATAAGTCGGATATGAAGGAGATTAAGCCTGAGAAAGAATTTATTTCTTATGATTTTGATGATGGATTTGCACCTGAATCCGAATCGATTTACGATCTTGATAAAGAAGAAGAGGAAGCATTCGAGAATCCGTTCGACAGTATCAGTGCTTATAAAGAGCTTGAAAGATATAAACAGAATGCCGAACTTGATTTCAGAAAGTCTAAGGAAAGTGCTGCTGCAGAGAATGAAGTTGAGGAAGAGCCTGTAGCAGAAGAAGCCGGATATGGTACTGAAGAAACTTCTTATCCTGTTTCTGTTCCTGCTTCTTATGAAGAAGAGTATACTTCGGAATATGAGGATTCCGATGAATATTCAGATTTTGATTATTCGGATATTGATGAAGAATATTTATCTGTTACTACAGAGTTTATATCATCCCTTACAGATGAAGAACTTGCATCTATGACAGATGAAGAGCTTGCTGCAGCTATTGAAAAGGTATTCGCTCCTAAGATAGAAGACAGAAGCAAGTTTAATGATCTGTCTGAGCCGTTCTATGAAGTGGGAAAAGAATCATCAGAGGAGACGGATACAGAATCCGCTGATGAGATTCATAAGGATTCTTCTTATGACGAAGAGGCCGAACTTATCGGAGAAGAACCTCGATATGACGAAGAGGCCGAACTAGTCGGAGAAGAACCTCGATATGACGAAGAGGCCGAACTCGTCGGAGAAGAGCCTCGATATGATGAAGAGGCAGAGCTCGTCGGAGAAGAGCCTCGATATGATGAAGAGGCAGAGCTCGTCGGAGAAGAGCCTCGGTATGATGAAGAGGCAGAGCTCGTCGGAGAAGAGCCTCGATATGATGAAGAGGCCGAACTTGTCGGAGAAGAGCCTCGATATGATGAAGAGGCCGAACTAGTCGGAGAAGAACCTCGATATGATGAAGAGGCAGAGCTCGTCGGTGAAGAACCTCAACAAGATAAAGAAGCAGAGCCTGAATATGATGAAGAAGCAGAGCTTATAGGCGAGCCTATTCTCAGTTCAGGATTTGATTATACATCTCTTTTCGGAAAAGAACTCGAAAGAGAAAAAGCTTCTGAATCAGATGTGACTGCTGATCAAACATCATCAGTTGATTCAGAGCATACAGCATATAATACATCCGCTGTAGAAAGTGAATCTGAGATAACATCTGATCATACATCAACACCGGAAGTTGAAAGAGATGTGACATCTGATTACACATCAACATCAGAAGTTGAAAGAGATGTGACATCTGATTACACATCAACATCAGAAGTTGAAAGAGATGTGACATCTGATTACACATCAACATCAGAAGCTGAAAGAGATGTG
>CAMJHQ010000048.1 GCA_946405625.1 uncultured Lachnospiraceae bacterium
GAATGCACATGCAGTTCAAATCGGAATGGTCATGCAGTTCGACCGGAATATGCACATCTTTTGTGTATAATGAATGTTATAAAAATTCTAATAATATTATCGAGGATAGTTTTAATGAATGTTTTAATTATAGAAGATGATATAGCAATTTCTAAATTGATCGGTACAACACTTTCGGGTGAGGGATATAAATGTGAGTATGCTTATGATGGTGAGGAAGGAGAGGAACTGTTTGATAAGCATAGCTGGGATCTTGTTCTTCTGGACCTTATGCTTCCGAAAGTCAGCGGTTATGAATTACTTGAATATATAAATTATACGAAAACACCTGTTATTATTATTTCAGCAATGAATCAGGTGAGTGACAAGATCAGAGGGCTTAAAATGGGCGCTGATGATTATATCATTAAACCATTTCAGATCGGTGAACTGATTGCAAGAGTCGAGGCTGTTATCAGAAGAACTATGCCTTATGATGATACATTTACTTATAAAGATGTAGTTGTTAAACCTTCATCAAGGCAGGTTATCAAAGGTGGAAAGCAGATATATCTTGCACCAAAGGAATTTGATCTTCTTAATATGTTTATTCAGAATAAAAATGTTGCTCTCAGTCGTGAAAGGCTTTATGAAACAGTTTGGAGAGAGGAGTATATGGGAGATACAAGAACTCTTGATAATCATATAAAGAAGCTGCGTCAGAAACTTGGATTCGAAGATGTTATAAAAACTGTTTTCCGAATAGGATACAGGATGGAATTGGAGGAGTAGAAGTGAAAATCTTCATCAAACTCTATATCGGAATAATGGTTATTCTTATATCATCACTGCTTATTTCAGGATATCTTATTGTTACAACTTCTATTAAGAATTCTCTGGATCATGAGGTTGATAATTGTCTGGAACAATATAATCTTTTTCTTAATGCATTTCAGACTAATCTGATCATATCCGTAAAAAATAAAGAGGCGAATCCGGAGGCTGTAAAAGAAGTAATTCGTGTTACAAGAGGTACTACCAAGGCTGATATTAAAGTTATCATGAATGATGAGGTTCTGGTAGATGATATTCCCGATGGTATTAAGGTCTATTATCAGGAAAACGGAAGAATCAGATATGAAGTAGTAACATTGAATGACAAACAGTATGTTTCATGCTGCAGTAACTTTGAAAAATATGGTGTTATTTTTACTTGCGTTGCGGCATATGATATAACATCGATCATTGAGGAGAATAATATACAAAGACGTGGATATTATGCTATTTATTTATTGGTATTAATCTGCGGTACATTGTTTGCATTCTTTTTCTCAATGCACCTTACTAAGCCTATACGGCATCTTTCTGACGCCGGAAAGGCTATTTCCGGTGGTGAATATGGCAAAAAGATCAAGGTGATTTCAAATGATGAACTTGGTGAACTTACTTCAACATTTAATCATATGTCAGAAACCATTCGTGAGAAAATGGATGCTCTTGAACTTGTTGTAAAACAGAAGGAGGATTTTGTTGCTGCTTTTGCACATGAGACAAAGTCTCCGATGACAAGCATTATCGGTTATGCGGATCTGATATATCAGAATAAGCTGAATGATAATGATAAACGTGAGGCTGCCGGAGTTATTATGAATGAAGGAATGAGACTCCAGGCGCTTTCAGAGAAATTGATGGATATTGTTTCTCTGAAAGAATCCGGCATTTCTTTGGAACTTATTAATACTACGGATATGTTTGAAGATATCAAGGCTACGGTTAATCCAAAGGCAGAAGCTAAAAATGTTAAGGTTAATTATTCGATTACCGATCAATACATTAATATAGACTATGATCTTTTTAAAACCGTTGTTATGAATCTGATCGATAATTCATTAAAAGCAGGTGCTGATGAGATAAGTATTATTGGTGAAGATTTTGACAATAATACATATTCGATTACGGTATCGGATAACGGTCCTGGAATATCGAAGGAAAATCTCGAACGTGTTAAGGATGCATTTTATATGGTTGATAAATCAAGAAGCCGTAAGGAACATGGTGCGGGTCTTGGACTTTCTCTTGCGGACAAAATTATGAAAATGCATGGAGGAAGTTTGGATATTAGCAGTACTGAAGGTAAGGGAACAGATGTAAGGCTTCTGATACATGTTAACATTGGTTAAAAGATGATATAAGGAATCTTAATAAAATCTAAATAATTATATGATAGATTTATGTTTTTTTTTTAGCAAATTAGTGTATAGTAATGTGGTAAGCTATCATACCTCATATGTCGGCGTGTTTTTAAACAGTTTTTGTCGGCACTTCATGGCTTACGTCCTTTTTTTGAAGCCTTCCCCTTGTTATAACGATTGCCCCTGATATATCGCTTTGCAGGGAGGAAGGCAATCAGTATTGATTATTATTTTATTTCGTTATTTATATATAAGGTTTTTCGGTATGGGTGGAAATGTGAATAGAAAGAAACTTAAATATTTATTATTTCTGCTGATTATTTCAATCGGATTTGTTTTACCTACATTTTACAATGTAAGCTACTCAAAATTTCATGCTTCGATTGATGGCAATTCAGTAATGTATGTGGTTGATGAAGAAGCGGTTTCGTTATTGATCATGGATGATATTGATTCAGATGAAGATAGCATACTCTCGGATTTTTCTGACAGAGTTAATACTGATATTGCTGATCATTATGATATTGATATTCCGGAAGCTTCGACGAATGAAGATGTTATATCAGATGAGGCTGATTCCGAAGATGAGAAGAATGATTCTCAAAAGAAGATCTACGTTGAGGCAGAAGTGACTCAACAAAGCGCTTATGTTGAGGATGTCACAGAAGAGAATACAACGGAAGATATTCTAAAAGAAGATACAAAAGAAGAGAATACAACAGAAGAAACAACAGAGGAAAACACAGAAAATACTAATAGTCCGAGTTTAAATGATATAATGAATGCTGATGCTGATCAGAAGTATTATGCTGAAACTGTATCAGTTGTCGAAGGACAGGAAGTAAAAAAGGAATATGCTGAAATAGTAAAAGTTAGAAATGAAAATTATACGGATTATATAGTGCATGAAATGCCGGAAAATTCCAATGAAAAATACTATTCAATTAAAGATAATCCTTATAAGGATCTGTTGAGGGAAGAACGCAGCAAGATTCCGGTTGATGTCAGCGGATATGATGAATATATGCAAAGCATTGCAACATATTATATTGAAAGCGGATATAACGTTGAGGATGTTCGCTATAATGCAGAACTCGATAACAAAGGCTTAGGATATAATATTTACGGCTCTACACCTGATGGAGGATATGAGGTAGTACAAAGATTATTTACCAATGGATTTAATGTTGATGATGCTTCTGAGGATCATGATCAGACAATGTTTACATCTGTTGTTAAGATGAAGCCGGAAGAGTTTGAAGAATATAAAACTACTATTAGTGCTGAAGAGTGGAATGTTTCGGAAGACGGTAAAACATATACGAGTCAATCAGTCAGAGAAACTGAAGTAGTTAACAGATCATACAATGCAGATGTAGAAATTTATCAATTAGAAGCTGTATTAATTAACGGCGATGATTCACAATACAAAAAGTAAAATTGTCTGAAATTTTAATATTATGTTTTTAGTTATAAAAAAATGGCTTGGTTCATATTGAAATCAAGCCATTTTTTTCAAATTTCAGACAACTTTATCCAACCCCATTGACACCGTTCGTATTAATGAATATAATAAAATTGTCAGACAAATTAATACATTGGCAAAGCAGAGGAAACGCTGTGACGCAAAGCTATAGGGCCTAAGAGATTGTTATATTATGGCAGCCAGTTGCATCTAATATTAAGTTATTTAGCATCAGATTAGTCCCAAATTCTAATCTGGTGCTGTTTTTTATTTAAGACGGAGATAACGCCTATGAATGATTATGAGACTATTAAAGAAACAGCCGAAAGGTGGAATCTGACTGTCAGAAGAGTACAGAAGCTGTGCTCGGAAGGACGGATCCCCGGAGTTATAAGATTCGGTAAGGTTTGGGCAATCCCAAGAGATGTAAGCAAACCTGACGATGCAAGAATAACAACGGGTTTATATAAAAATTGGAGGAAAAGCAAAGAAGAGATTTAGGAGGAGGAAAAGCTTATGAAATGTCCAATCTGTGGTACAGAAGTAAATAACACATTAAAGAATTGTCCGACCTGTGGTCGAATAATTGAACCGGAACCGGTAAAGGATGATATGACATTTTCGCTTGATGATCTGCTTGAAAACGATACTACAGAGAGTATGCGTCGTCCAGTGACGGGAAAGCTTACAATGAAAGATAATACTCAGCCTGTAAATCAGTATCAGAGCACTGAGCCGAAACCTCAGAGTTATCAGATGCAGAATGAGCAGCCGAGAAGTCAGGGTTATAAGATTCAAGGTTCTGCAGGTCAGAGAACACAAGGGTATCAGATGCAGGGATCAAGGCAGTCGGGAACTCAGGGATATCAGTTCCGAGATGACAACGATATGTCTCAACAGCCAAGAGGTTCGCAGATCCCTTCAAGGTATATGAAGGAGCCTAATCCTGCGATGAGATTCAGTCCGTCGCTTCAGAACTCGAATAATGTCAGACCGGCTGCTGTAAACAGAAATGTCCCGAAGCAGAAGAAATCGATCCTTCCGAAAATCGGTATAGCGGCTTTAATTATGATGATAATCGGTGCTGTCGGTTCATTTGGAGGAAATAACAAAAATAATAATTCCACAAAAGATTCTTCGGTAGCAGCTGCTAAGGTTGATGTCGGATTTGAGGAAACCAAAGCAGATATCAATACAGAAGGAAGATCGGAAGAAAGCCTTGAAGCAACCGAGAATAAGGTGACAGTTGATGAGAAGGTCATCTATGAAGAAAACGGTGTCAGGATTACGGTTAAGGGTCTTGAAGATTCATGGTTCGGAACAGATCTTAAGCTTTTGATAGAAAATGATTCTGATAAAAGTATAGTAGTTCAGGCGAGAGATGCTAATGTAAACGGATATATGGTTCCTACTATGATGTCTGCAGATGTTGCAGCAGGTAAAAAGATCAATGATGGTCTTACATTTGAGACATCAGGATTAAAGGAATCAGGCATTGAAGAAATAGCAACTATGGAATTCAAATTTGTGATTATAGACGGAGATAGCTGGGAACATATTGATGAGACGGATGTAATCAAAGTAGATACTTCTATAGCACACAGCTATGTTCAGAAATATGATGATTCCGGAAATGTTCTGGTTGATTATAACGGAATCAGAATAATAGAAAAGGGACTTTCTGAAAATGGATCATTCTGGGGACCGGGAGTTGTTCTCTATATCGAGAATAATTCTGAACAGGATATAACGGTTCAGGTAAGAGATGTATCAATTAACGGATACATGGTTGAAAGTATGATTTCAGAGGAAGTTCTGATCGGAAAGAAATCTATTACAGATCTGCAGTTTTTGAGTAATGATCTTAAAGAAAACGATATAACCAAGATTGAAGATATAGAATTCTATTTCCACATTTTCAATTGGAAAGATTATGATTCGATTTATGATTCAGACATAATAAAGCTGAGTTATTAAATATATTACAGGTGAGAATTAATATAACTTGAGGAAAAATTATAAAGATATGTGTTAAGGATCGGTGTGGTGATTCATATTATATTTAGAAAGGAAGTACTCTATGGGATGGGATGATTTTAAGAGTTATGAAAAAGAAGATGATCCTATCTATGGATGGGAGGATACGGACAGGTCGACAGAATCCGGTAGTTCGATAAAGAAAGAAAAACCGGTTTATGAAGATGAATCTGTTAAAGATGTAACGATTTACGGACTCAGACCGGAAGAGCTTGAAGCCTTTAATGCAAAGAATCATGGTAAATCAGGTACATCTCATACAAGACGGTTACATAGTAGTGTTACCGGACGAAAGCTTGGTATAGCTGATATAGTGATCATCTTATTAATGATCGGTATTTTCGGATATGCAATTATGGCATTTGCCGGAAAGCTTGTAGCAACAATGTTTGTGATTATCATTTGTATTTACATTTATGCAATAACATAAAGATTTTCTTATCACTTATTGTGAATGATTTAAGTAAAATACGCCGGGATGATGAACCTCCTGCATCCCTTGCGTGCCTAATATTTTCCTACCAACATGGTCACTCGGTGACCCAAATAGTGCCACCTTCCGCCGAACGGGAAGGTGGCACTTAGCATTTAACAGAATGTACAGTGGATGGTTGCTTACAAAGTCCGGTTCATGGTATTATTTTAATGAAGGCGGTCAGATGAAGATCGGCTGGCTTAAGATAGAAAGCTATTATTACTATTTTGATTCATCGGGTGTAATGCAGACAAATAAAACAATAGACGGTTATTACGTTGATTCAAACGGAAGAAGAACCAAGAAATAATTGCCGTACATTTATATTAAGAGTGTGTGGCTGAATAAGGAGGATCAGGTATGGCAAGAAGTGCTAATCAGAAGCTTAAGCTACTTTATCTTGAAAAGATTTTCAAGGAAAAAACCGATGATGACCATTATATGACCATGCCTCAGATTATTGCTGAGCTGAATCGATATGGTATAGAAGCTAACAGAAAAAGTATTTATACTGATATCGATTCTCTGCAGCAATATGGTCTTGATATTATCCAGACTCGTGAAGGCGCACATACTTATTACCATTTGGGCAGTAGAGAATTTGAAGTTGCAGAACTTAAATTCCTTGTTGATGCGATCCAGGCATCAAAATTTATTTCCGAAAGGAAAACAAAAGAGCTTATCGAGAAACTTGAAAGCTCGGTCAGCACTTATGATAAAACTCTTCTTAACCGTGAAGTGACTGTTTCCGGTCGAGTTAAGAATATGAATGAAAGCATTTATTATTCCATTGATGAGATCTATCATGGCATGGCTGAAGATAAATGTATAAAATTCAAGTATTTCAGTTGGAATCGGAAGGGCGAAGAGGAATTCAGGCGAAACGGTGATTATTATGAAGTTGCTCCGTGGGCACTGCATTTTGATGATGAAAGGTATTACCTTGTAGGCTATGATATGGATAAGAAAGAGATACATCATTATCGAGTAGATAAGATGAGATTTGTTTCAATATCCGATCAGAAGCGAAAAGGTATCAGTGAATTTAAGAGAACCAACAAATCCAAGTATTCACAGCAATATTTTAGAATGTTCGGTGGAAATATAGAAACCGTAACATTAAAATGTACCAATGAAATGGCAAATATAATTGTTGATCAGTTCGGTACGGATGCAAGGATGATGCCGATCGACGATGATCACTTCAGCGTAAGGGTTGAGGTTGCGGTAAGCGAACAATTTTTCGGATGGATATTTGCACTCGGCGGAGGAGTAGTTATCACCGGACCTGAAAATGTAAAACAGGAAATGAATAAGGCACTTAGTAAACTATATACAGAATGAATTTATTTATGAGACAAAGCGTATGCTTTGTCTCATTTTTATGCATGCCGGATGAAATATTGACATGTATACTTGATGGTGTTATATTTAACGCGTGTTTGTAATAGTGTAATTATCGAATAAGATATTTATATTTAAAATTATCTTTATTGTTTTGTTATTTTTTATTAATAGTAATTTTCGAAAGTATTATTCTAAAGGAGCTTGGAAACTATGTTTTATTTATTATTTGGTGGAATTTTAGTTTTTGCGGGATTTTATCTGATCATTAAAACCGTATATCATAGAACAAAGGGAGAACATATTACTTCAAGATTAGTCGGTTTCAAGGAAGAAGGCAGTTCTATCTATCCTGTATTTAATTTTTCTCATGGCGGTCAGGAATATAACATTACCGGAGGTGTTCCTGCAAAAAGTCCGGAATCTTTTAAATACAAAGTCGGTGATTCTGTGAATATAGTTTTCTTCCCGTCAAATACAAAGTATGTTGATATTGAAGGTTCGTTTACGGAAATTCTTTATGGTATCGGAGCTATTGCCGGCGGTGCTGTATTTATATTATTATATTGCAGACAGAATGGTATTTTATAAAATTATTTTGGATAAGGATATAATCGCGTGAGCTGTTGAATTTACGGCTCACGCTTTTTATATTTATTTCAAAAAATGTATGATAGTTTTAGTTATGATTAATTTATCTGCAGGTCTTCTCTATTGATTTTCTTCAAGTTTAGGAAGTATAATCATATCAAATGGTGTCGAAATTTCTGAAGAAGGGAGTAAACTGATATGATTTTAACAGCTTATTTTTCAGCTACGGGAAAAACAAAGAAAGTGGCAGAGATTCTTGCGTCTGCCGCAGGTTCAGATATATATGAGATCAAACCGGAAACACCTTATTCAAAGGCTGATCTGAATTGGATGAACAAGAATTCCAGAAGCTCGGTTGAAATGAAGGATAAGAGCAGCAGGCCTGCAATAGGTGGTGAAAAGATTGCAGATATATCAAAATATGATACGATTCTGCTCCTTGCACCTATATGGTGGTATCAATTTCCTACGATAATGAATACATTTCTGGAAAGTTATGATATGGCCGGAAAGAAGATCATTCTTTTTGCTACATCAGGCGGTTCAGGTCTTGGAGAATCCGCAAAACTGCTTCAGGTCAGTGCGCCTGGTGCAGAGATCATAAATGGAGAGATGCTTAATCGTATTGGTTCAGGAGATAAGATTAAGCAGATTGTGGATAAGTATATTTAAGATTTTGTTATGAGTGATCGTAAAAAGAAAATCCTGATCAATATTATATTGATTTTTATTCTTGCGGCTCTTGGAGTACTTGCTTATTTTGCTATACATTTTAAATGGTTTGAAGACGGAGCTAAGCGTTCATCATTAAATGATTCCGCGAGTAGTACTGATAATTCAGTATTCCCGGAAGCACATTTTGAGGAAAATGAAGCAAGTAATAGTACGGTAGAGAGCTTTCCGGATTTGGTTCCTGATTATATTGGAGAGGATATAGTTATCATATCCGATGATAGACCTAATTTTACTATGTATGATCTAGAGCACATTTCCGGAGAGATTTATTCGGAACTTGATTCCTTGGGCAGATGTGGATCCGCAATTGCAATGCTTGATTATTCCATGATGCCGACAGAAAAGAGGGGAGATATCGGAGATATCAAGCCTTCAGGGTGGAAACAGGAGAAGTATCCGGGAATTGTTAATTCTGATCCTCCGTACCTCTATAACAGATGTCATTTGATTGCATATATGTTTACGGGACAGAATGCAAATCCGAAGAATCTTATAACAGGAACCAGATATTTTAATTCGGAGCTTATGTTGAAGTATGAAAATCAGGTTGCCGATTATCTGTATGATTCCGAACATCCGCATTTGGACGGTACATTTGATCATGTTTTATATAGAGTTACGCCGTACTTTAAAGGGGATGAATCGGTTGCCCGCGGAGTGGAGATGGAGGCTTTATCAGTCGAAGATAACGGTAAAAGCCTGTGTTTTCATGTTTTTATCTATAATGTGCAGCCTGGGATTGAAATAGATTATAAGACAGGTGAAAGCCGTGTTGCTGATTAAATGATTGATTGATTGATTTATATCGTTATAATTCGGGATATGATATGGCCTGGATAATGATCGTTTTAAATGAAGTTTTTCTTGGAGGATTCTAAATTTGAGCAGATTTGATGAAAATAAACTGACCGAGTATCTTGATTCATTGATCGATAAAGGAATACCGTCAGTTGACTGTATAGTTTATAAGGACCATAAACAGATATACAGACATATGAATGGTACAGTAGACAGAGATAAGAAGATAAATGTACGTCCGGATCAACGTTATCTTATGTTTTCCATGACCAAAGTTCAGACAATGACGGCTGTTATGCAGCTTGTGGAACAAGGAAAATTGTTATTGGATGATGAGGTTGGAAAATATCTTCCTGCATATAAAAAACTTATGGTTGATGATGAAGAAGGCTTAAGAGAACTGAATGAGCCTATGAGAATATGGCATCTTCTTTCGATGCAGTCCGGACTTGATTATAATGCAGAGAGACCGGGAATTCTCAGGGTTCTGAAAGAAAAGGGTCAAAGTGCAACTACGAGAGATATAGTTGACTCCTTTATTGAATCGCCGCTTGAATTTGTACCTGGAACTCATTTTCACTACAGCTTCAGTCATGATGTCGTTGCAGCTATAATTGAAGTGGTATCAGGAATGAGCTTCGGTGAGTATTTAAAGAATAATATCTGGGAACCGCTCAATATGAAAGACACATTCTTTGCTAAACCGGATAATTCAGGCCTGGAACGACTGGCTCAGCAATATACTTCAAATGATGACGGAATTGTTCCTATGGAGCAGACATGCAATTATCAATTTACAATAAATTACGAGAGTGGTGGTGCAGGTCTGATAAGCTGTACCGAAGATTATGCTAAACTTGGCGATGCGCTTGCATGTGGCGGAGAGTCTGCGGAGGGAATTCGTATATTGAAGCCTGAGACGATAGAGCTGATTAAGAAGAATCTGCTTTGTGATGCCGGAATGGAAGAAATAGCAACAAATATGGGACGTAAAGGTTATGGTTACGGATGTGGAATGCAGGTATTTATGTATCCTGAGCTTGTCGGTTCAACAGCACCGACAGGTATCTTCGGATGGGACGGAGCAGCAGGAAGCAGCATTCAAATGGACACAGTCTCGCGAACAAGCCTTGTTTATACCCAGCATGTCAGAAATTGCGGAATGGCATACGAGTTCATCCATCCAACATTGAGAGAGCTGGTCTTTGGTGAATAAATATGTTCCGGAGTATGACTGTTAAGGCTTAAATAGACAAAGAAAAAAGCACCCTTTCGGGTGCTCTTTCTTTACACTATTAATCTATAAACCAGAGAGATGATTGTTCCGTTACATCATTTGGTCTGATATTATAATACGACTTATTTTTTATTAATAGATGGACGCAAATTAAATAATCTGTAAATTTTTTGTAAACATAGCAATAATATGTTATTATGTTCCATAAATATGAAAAAGTCATGCGTAGTATGTAATGTAAATGTATTTTATGCATACATATTTTCAAGGGAGGACAATCGTTGAAGGTTAATAAGAAAAAGATGGCGCTTATCGGACTTGCTGCATCGACTCTTTTCGCTGTTTCAGGGTGTGGGGGAAATGAAGCATCGGGTGTGTACGGACCACCGATAGAGCCGCGTGAGGTTACAGAACAGCAGATAAATGATCCTGTATATGGACCGCCTGAAGCTTCCGGAGATACTGAAGAGGAGAATACTACAGAAATTACTACAGAAATTACTACTGAATCAAATGAGCTTCAAACGGATTATGGTCCGCCACTTGGAGATTGATCATCTCCCGGATTATTTTCTATTTAAAAATACATTTCTATATATAAGGAACAGACATGGCAATAGAAATTAAGCAGGTAGAGACTGACGGATTTAAAATGAAATATTGTACATTTGGTACCGGATCTAAAACTATTGTTATGATACCCGGAATCAGCCTGCTCAGTACAATGATGTTTGCAGATACGACAGCTATGGCATATAAAGAGCTGTGGGATGACTATACTATATATCTCTTTGACAGACGCGAGGATATGCCTGATATTTATTCAGTTCATGATATGGCATTTGATACAGCGCGTGCTGTTAAGATGCTTGGAATTGAAAATGCATATTTCTTCGGGACATCTCAGGGAGGAATGATAATTCAGGTTATTGCAATTGAATTTCCTGAACTTGTATCCAAAATGGTTCTGGGCTCTACAGTATCATGCGTAAAGAATCTGGAATCAAAAGCTATATTAAAAAAATGGGTTGAACTTGCGGAGGCCGGAAATATTCATGAGCTGAATATCTCTTTTGCGGAGGATGTTTATTCCGAGAATACATTTAGACGTTTTAAAAGGGCTATTTCCGCGATGGACAGAATGGTAAAACCGGAAGATGTCAGAAGATTTATTATTATGTCTAAGGGAATCCATGACTTTGATATAAGAGACCGGCTTAATATTATTCATTGTCCTGTATTGCTTATCGGATCGAAGAAGGATAAAGTATTTGATCTGGCACGAATGAAGCAAACTGTTGATATTCTCGGATGTGAATCATATTTCTACGATGATTACAGTCATTGTGTATATGACGAAGCTCCGGATTATAAGTTGAGAATAAAGAAGTTTTTTGATAAATAAGAAAATCAATACCTCTGAAGTAAATTACTTCAGAGGTGTTATTTTGTAAGAGTATTTTTTCATACAAATGTAATTATTTGAAATTATACAGTTTAATCATATTATTACGATTTAATCTGTTTTATTACGGTTTAATCTGATTTTAATGTTAGATAAAAGACTATTTAATTTGAGAATTATATCATATAGAAAAAATAAATCAGGGGAGGACTTAATTATGCAGTGTCCAAGATGCGGAGGAGCTAATTGTACAATTATTAATGAAACAACTACCAGTGGCAAAGATTTTAGTGTTGGAAAGGGTCTTTGCGGTTATTGGATTTTCGGACCGACCGGACTTCTATGCGGTTTATGCAGCGATGGAAAGACAGTTCGCAGCAGAAGTTACTGGGTATGCAATAATTGCGGATATAAGTGGAAGGTTTGATAATCTGAGATCGAAGCGTTATATATTTGGATGGTTTGATGATTGCAGATATAAGAGTATTGTATTTGGAAGGTATGACAAATATTTATGGAAAGTATGACTAAGAAAGACAGAATATGGTTAAAGCTTATGCATTTCGGTGAGAAGCTCGGATGTCATCAGATGGAATCCAGAAGTTTTTCCTATAAAGGTTATCAATTTCCCGTATGTGCCAGATGTACAGGGGTAATTCTTGGCCAGTTTTCGGCAATGATAAGTTTATTATTCGGATTAAGGCTTCCGATATATGCTGCACTGATCTTTATAGCGGTAATGGGGCTTGACTGGGGAATTCAGTATCTGAAGATACGTGAATCGAGCAATATCAGAAGACTGATCTCAGGATTACTTTGCGGTTTCGGCCTCACATTTATATATTTTTATGTGATAAGGTTTATTGTTTTATTTATAATGAAATGATTTCGGGTTCGTTTGTATTTGATATAAATATACATATTTAACAGGTTTACATAACACATACATGGATCAGCCGTGTATGTGTTTTTTGTTTTAAAATATTGATTGCTGTTTATGGCAGTAAATATGTTGTTTTCGAAATATATATGTTGTTCAAAAACTACTTCATTTACGTTATATATTTATCAGGAAAAGCGTCGTTCACATTAAATAAAATGTCGTTCACATTATAAAACATGTCGTTCACACAAAATTTGTGTCGTTCACTAACTTGATGTTGCTCAATTTTTGAGTTCGAATTATATTAGAAAACAGTGTGAGGTTTAAAAAACGTGTAAATTGGTTATCGTCGACAAAGTAACCATTTTATAGATTCTTCATTTGCTGTGCGCAGGCGGGTGAAAAAAGTATTTAATATTATAGGAGGCAAAAAAATGTTTAACGTATTAAACAAAAACGAGTTAATGGATGTTAATGGAGGAATGTTTGCTGTTCCATATTACACATGCAGCGAGAATTTTAAAGCAGGTAAGTCAAGTGGATATACTTGGACCTCCGATCCAAGATGTGCATATTGTATATGGACATACTATTATGACAGGAATGGAAAATGCTTATATTGGTATGTTCCGGGCGGAACATATTAATCAGCAATCTAAGTGAATAATAGTTTGTTCTAAAATATTGCAAGAAGAAAATCTGTTATATTAGTACTAAGTATAGTTTAGCAACAGATATACGGCTGAACAACAGTTATCAGACATAGCAATAATTTACTAATCGAACAAAAGATATCTGATTGAGAATCAGCCTATTAACTAAGTTACAGTTATATATACATATGGAAATAATATAACAATGTGCAATTGGGCTGAGTCATGTTTCGGCATGACTTGGCCCGTCTTTTTGATAATCATAATTAATCGTTAAACATGGAGCAAATTTGATGAAGTATTATTGTGTTAAACAACATGATATAACAGACTGCGGTGCGGCATGTCTGGCTACTATATGTAAGCAGAACGGATATAAGATCGGAATAACAAAAATCCGTGAGGCGGCCGGAACGGATACACAGGGAACTAACGCATATGGTGTTATTAAAGCAGCCGAAGAGTTAGGTTTTACTGCTACGGGAGTTAAGGGAGATAAAGAAGATTTCTTTACTGATTTTCCACTTCCTTGTATAGCTCATATGACAGTACATGGTTCATTATTGCATTATGTTGTTGTACATAAGATTTCTAAAAAAGAGATTGTTATTGCAGATCCGGGAAGAGGGATTATTAAACTTAAACCTGAAGAATTTTTCGGAGAAAATATAGAGGACGGTCGTCAGTCTGAATATAAATGGAATGGCAATCTTATTCTATTAACGAAGAATGATTCCTTTAAAAAGGGCGTTGAAACAAAGGGGTTATTCAGTCGTTTCTTTTATCTTTTGATTCCACAGAGAAAACTGATATTACATATTTTCCTGGCTTCGCTGCTTTATACATTGTTTGGTATGTTGGGAGCATTTTATTATCAGGCACTGATAGATACAGTACTTCCGGGCGGGTTTATGAAAACTTTGTCCGTACTTTCTATTGGGATGATTTTGCTTAGCGTATTTAAAATTGCATTAAGCATGATCAGATCACATATGATGCTGTATTTAAGCCAAAAGTTGGATATATCGCTTCTTCTCGGTTATTATCGTCACGTTATGGATCTACCTATGAGTTTCTTCGGTACCAGAAGAGTCGGAGAAATAATTTCCAGATTTAATGATGCGGGAAATGTCAGAGATGCAATATCAGGTGCGACGCTTACGATTATGATCGATACACTGATGGTCATTGCCGGTGCAATCATACTTTTAATGCAGAATACGAAGCTTTTTTTGATAGCGGTTGTGATAATCATATTTTATGGTGTGATCGTTTTGTCATTCAAAAACTGGTATCGAAAGCTTAATCAGGCAGTGATGGAGAACAATGCTCAGCTTACTTCTTATATGGTTGAATCTCTAAACGGAATTCAGACAGTTAAAGCTTATAACGCAGAACGAAAGACTAAGCATAATACGGAGATAAAGTTTGTAAAGCTTCTTAAAAGTATTTTCAGACTTGGATGGGCCGGAAATCTTCAGGAAGGACTTAAGGCATCCATAGAAATGATCGGCGGAGTTATCATTCTTTGGATCGGCGGTGCGCTTGTAATCAAAGGAGAGTTGACGGCAGGTGCACTGATTGCTTTTAATTCTCTTCTGGTTTATTTTCTTGATCCGATCAAGAACCTGATAAATCTTCAGCCTCAGATGCAGACAGCTGTTGTTGCTGCGGAAAGACTTGGTGAAATCCTCGATCTTGAAGCCGAGAAAACAGATTTAGAACTTAAGAAGATAGTTCCTGAAACTCTAAGAGGTGATATTTCCATTCAAAACGTTGATTTTCGTTATGGCACAAGACAATTGGTTTTGGAGAATATCAATCTTAAAATTCCCAAAGGAAGTAATGTTGCATTTGTAGGAGAAAGCGGTTCGGGAAAAACAACACTTACCAAACTGCTGCTTCATATGTATTCACCTGAAAAGGGTGAGATTATTATAGATGGCCGTAATATCGAAGATATACGTATTGAAGCATTACGTGAAAAGATAGCTTACATTCCTCAGGAAACATTTCTCTTTAGTGGAACAATCTATGAAAATCTAACATTAGGCATGGATGACGTTACGATTGACGATGTTATGGAAGCGACTAGGGCCGCACAGGCTGCTGATTTTATAAATGAGCTTCCGCTTCGTTATGAAACATTTCTTGAAGAAAACGGGGCAAATCTTTCCGGAGGACAGAGACAGCGTCTCGCAATTGCAAGAGCAATGCTTAAGAAACCGGATATACTGATTCTTGATGAAGCGACCAGTAATCTTGATTCCATTACCGAAAGGGCCCTGGATAATACTATTCACGAATTTGCAAAAGATATGACTACAATCTTTATCGCACATCGTCTGAGTACTATTAAGAATTGTGACAAGATTTTCGTAATGGAAAAGGGGAAGATTATAGAGACAGGAACTCATAAAGAACTGATTGCCATGAATGGTAAATATGCAGAGCTTGTCAGACAACAATCTCTCGGCGATGGAAATATGGAGGGATAAAAACTTGAAACCTATAATAATAGATATGAAAGATCTGTCAGAGAGTACTACAATCTATGAAAAAAAGCCAAATCCGGCAATTGTTGCATTTGTCTATATAGTACTCGGGATTACAGTGATATCTCTCCTATGGATGGCTTTTTCAGATATAGATACAGTACTTAAGACCGATGGTGTTATCTGTAAAGTAGATAGTCTTGCGGAAGTGGATTGCGACTATAATTCAAAAATAGTTAAGGCTAATGTGAAAGACGGGCAATATGTAAACAGCGGAGATATATTATTTGAGCTTGAAGATCTTCCTGATTCAGACAGAATTCATGATGATTATGCAGAAGTGATTAAAACACGTGAAAATCTGGATGCTCTAAGGGCTTATGATACATTTTTAAATATTGATGCAAAAAAGATCAAAGATCTTGATTCTTCAGAACTTGATGGTTTGACGGAGAATCGATATTTCGAAGAATATCAGATTAAGAAGAAAATACTATTGAATCAATTAATCGATGTAAAGGATGATGTGAAATCTTTTGAAGACAAAATACTTAATGAAAAGATGACTGTGGTTAAAGATATCCAGACACTTGAGGCAAGTTACAGTGAGCTTAATGAAAGATTATCCGAGGATTGTTTTGAAGACGGAAGATATGTGATTCGAGCTAAAGAAAGCGGATATTATTATTCATCTGAAAAATATGAAATCGGCGATACTCTTGATGAGGGATGTCATATCGGTGATATATATCCGAGCGAACAAAAAGCTTCTCAGGTTGAGCTTTTTATATTTACATCTGATATCGGTAAAATACGTGAAGGTATGGAAGTAAAATTCGAAATAGATGCATTTCCATCCAGGGAATATGGAGTTTTAACCGGTCATATCCGTAAGATTTCCAAAGAAGCTACCTTCTTGCAGGAACAAGGTATTTCATATTTTTCTGCCTGGGTAGATCTGGATTCATCGGAACTGATCAACAGGAACGGAGAAAGAGCAGATCTGATAAACGGCCTTATGTGTAAAGCGAGTATTGTTACAGGCAAAAAGAGTGTACTGGAATATGTATTTGATTCAATACATTGAAATATAAAAAAGGTTTTCAATTTATTTCTATTTGATGATAATGTAATTTAATGTAATAGATTTAATATATTACTGGATAAAGATATTTTTGGGGTTAAGTATGGGTCGGCATGCTTGGCCCCCTTTTTTTATTGGAAAGTCGTTTCAGTGATATTTAAAGTTTGTTCCTACTGAAAGACCCTAAAGTTTGTCCCTAAAAATTTCAGACCCTAAAAAACTTGGGATATCCGATTTTTTCTGAATCTTTACATGGATAAGCTTTTTAGGATACCTAAGCGGGAATCCTCGGTAATTCAATTACCGAGATGAAAGCG
>CAMJHQ010000049.1 GCA_946405625.1 uncultured Lachnospiraceae bacterium
CTGCATCTGCCCACTTAGCAAGCTGATGCTGGATAACTGTCTTACCTGAACCGAATGGTCCCGGAACGGCAGCTACACCACCCTTTGCAATAGGGAAAAATGTATCTACTACTCTCTGTCCTGTTACAAGAGGCATCTTCGGAGGAAGCTTCTTCTGATATGGTCTTCCCTTACGAACAGGCCACTTCTGCATAAGAGTGAGCTCTTTATCTCCTGCCTCTGTCTCTACGACAGCTACTGTATCTTCAACCGTATAAGATCCGCTTGATATACTCTTGATAGTTCCCTCTATTCCGAAAGGAACCATGATCTTCTGTGTTACAACGGAAGTCTCTTCAACTGTTCCGATGATATCACCTGTAACAACCTTATCTCCGACCTTTGCAGTTGCCACGAAATCCCACTTAGCCTCACGGTCAAGTGAAGGAACTTCAACACCTCTGTCGAGGAGGTTGCTTCCGGTAACTTCAAGAATCTTTGTAAGAGGTCTCTGGATTCCGTCATAGATAGAACCCATGAGTCCCGGTCCAAGTTCAACCGAGAGAGGAACGTCCATTGATTCAACCGGTTCGCCCGGTCCAAGGCCTGATGTTTCCTCATAAACCTGAATGGATGCCTCATCACCGTGCATCTCTATTATCTCTCCGATAAGTCGCTTATCACTAACACGCACAACGTCGAACATGTCCGCATTTCTCATACCTGTTGCGATAACGAGTGGTCCTGCGACCTTCTTAATCTTTCCAATTACTCCCATGGAAAGTTTCTCCTTTCCCTATTTTTACTTACTGAACAAAATATCCGATCCTACAGCCTGTTCAACTGATTTACGAACAGACATTATTCCTTCTCCGGTATTACCCTTAACGCCGGGGATAAGAATGATTGCAGGTGACATCCTGCTCTTATATTCATTTATTTTTTCCTCAAGTAAGACAGCAAGCTCTTCGGTGATATATATGATACCGAATCCACTGTTCACAAGCGTTGTGAGCCTTTTAGAAGCCGTCTCCGGATTATCTACCGGAAATGTACTAAGCCCGAGAGCCGCGAAGCCGTAAATGCTGTCATAATCTCCCATAACCGCTATCTTATCCATACATTTTCCTTACCCTTTCCGATATTATCCGGTCAGGAAATCCATTTGCTTTGGCAGTAAGGATGATTCTGACCATCCTTATCTCATTCTGACGAGCAAGATAATATGCAACTACAGGTCCTACTGATTGAATATTAGTCTTCTGATCCATGATCTTCCTGATCATGAAATCATCACACCACTTCTCAAAACTTGAGAAGGATTCATTCACCGCCTCAGCCGCTTCACTGTATTCGGTATGTGAGAGGAAGTCGAGAAGTTCCTCTTTACCTTCAGCAGCAGCCTTAGCCAGCCTCTTTACATCAAATGCCTTACAAGGACAAAGCGCTTCAAGAATGAAATCATAAGACTTCTTCGTTCCGCAGCCTCTAACGGCAATCTTGATATCAGCAGTTGCAACCTTAGACTCTGCATAATCTATAAGAAATCTGTCACCTGTATCAGCTGCCTCTTTGATCATAGCTTCAAGACACGCTCTGTCAATGATGGAATCACATCTTTGTCCGTCACGGGCAGTCAGCATGACATCCTTTGCTTTTTCAGCTGCCTTACTCATATATGGAGGCAGTTTATCAAAGGAATTTTCTCTGATATATGTTTTCAGTTTTTCACCATCAAATCTGCTGCTCGGATAAAATGCTCTCGGATCATCCGCTTCATCTGTACATACCTGCTTGATAGCAGTCTTCAGATTATGGAAGTATTCTTTGAACATAAGTATATCTATAACATTCTCACCCACGCCCAGTTCACTGAGTACGCTGTAAGTCTTCGCTTCTTCGACGCTCAGAAGCTTTTCAGCTTCCTTGGTATCGTTATTACCCCATCCTCTTTCAGTAAGATATGTAATAACTGCGCTCTCGGACGGAAGACCTGAGATTGTCGTAATATCGGAATCCTTCAGCAGACTTTTCTCTTTGGTACGTATACACGCAACCGCATATATATAATCTGCGTCCTTCATTTTATATCCTCTGTATTAACGTTATCAGCTCCAAAGGATTGAATTAACTATATCCTGAAGCTTATCATGATTCTCCTCGAAGAGAGCTTTAAATGTACAATTCTCTTCTATCTGCCCATACTTAAGTATGAAACCGCTCTTTATATCCTGAGATGCACCGGCAATCTTTAGTGTGCCGCCCTTTGCAGCGGCAATCTTAGCTGCCGAAGCTTCAAAACCGGCAGGCAGTCTGTTTATATCAGCCTGTGACATATACAGTTCTCCGTTACCTTTTCCGGATGACTTCTCTATAAGCTTTAAAAGCATATCGAAATATTCCTCTGCAGGTGCCTTCTCGATTGATTCAAGCGCCTTGGAAATAGTCGATTCTATCATACTCTGTCTGGCATTCAGGAATATAAGCTTTGCAGCCTGTTCATTCTGGGCATTATATCTTTTAACAGCCAGTTCTATCTTTTTGTCTGATTTTGCATTCTCTTCAACCGAGTATACAAGACACTCTTTTTTCGTCTGTTCGATAAGCTCGGCAGCCTTTGCTTCAGCTTCGCTGATTATGCCGGCGGCCTTTGTCTCTGCAGACGACTTGATAGAGCTGATTATTTTTTCAATACCAGCCATGTTGCACTCCTTTCTTAACGATGTGAAAAAGTAAATATCACACCAATTTGCTTTATTGAAGTAATACGGATTACTACGCTGCTTCGCAGCTTTCGTAATCCTAGAACAGATTCGCATTTCGCGCTATCGCGCTTCATGCTCATGCTGTTCTAACTACCAAAGTCCAAAACATCTTAGCGC
Source organism: uncultured Lachnospiraceae bacterium (assembly GCA_946405625.1). GTDB lineage: Bacteria > Bacillota > Clostridia > Lachnospirales > Lachnospiraceae > Eubacterium_Q. The sequence continues at coordinate 2,862 of CAMJHQ010000049.1, forward strand.
ACAAGTGCGCACGATGTTTTGTACCTTGGCAGTTTTACTTCAATATGTTTGTAACTGCAAGTATTGAAATAAGAAGTGCGAGGATTGCATATGTCTCTACCATTGCAGGGAAGAGCATTGCCTTACCGAACTGATCCGGCTTCTTTGCTACTACACCGATTGATGCAACTGATGTCTTACCCTGATGAATAGCTGATACAAGTCCTACAATAGCGATCGGCATGCAAGCTGCGAAGAATGCCCAGCCCTGCATAGTTGTAAGAGTTGTAGCAGCTCCACCGAGAACTCCGATCTGTGAAAGTGCGATGAACGTTACGAGAAGTCCGTAGATACCCTGTGTACCCGGAAGAAGCTGAAGGATAAGAACCTTAGCGAACTGTGCAGGATCTTCACTTACAACACCTGCTGCAGCCTGACCACCCTTAGCAACACCGAGTGCAGATCCTATACCTGCAAGTATAGTAGCGAGTGCAGCACCTGCTATTGCAATAACATTACCTAATTCCATTTTAGTTTTCCTCCTTGATTTCAACATGATTATTAATCGTTTTAAATGGCTTGAAGCTGTTGCCTCCGCCGTCATAGAACTTGCCAAAGAACTCTACATACTGAAGCCTGTTTGTATGAACATAGGCACCCAGCAGATTTATGGCAAGATTAAGTATATGTCCGAAGATAAATACAACTATGAATACTATAGTTCCGATAACTGTATTCCCCTTCATGCTGGCCATCATATTTATAACGTTTGCGATAACTCCTGTCGCAAGACCAAGCGCCAGAAGTCTTGAATACGAAAGTACATCGGACAGCCATCCTGTAACTCCGTATATATCATAAACTCCGAGAGCAACTCTGAGTCCCCAGTTCTTATTAGCTCTTCCGGACATGAAAAGAATTATCACAAGTCCGGCGATCGTAAGAACCTTTGCCAGTGTATTTGCCCAGTCAGGGAATACGATCTGTGATCCCGCTATCGAAGCAAAGATACTTGAAGGAACAAGCATAAGTACCAGTCCGAGTATGAACATGTACCACGCTATTATATCGCTCACAAAACCTACAAAATCCTTATCTCTTAAGTACTCATATCCCTTTACCGCAAGTCCTGCGAAAAGATGGATAAGTCCGAATACCATACACCAGATAAGAAGTCTCATAGGATTCTCGAGCGGTGCAAACCATATAGGCTTAAGGATCGGTGTTTCACCGGTATAACCGAAGAAAGTCTTTGCGATAACATCTATCGCATCTCCGAAGAAACCACCGTACATAAAGCCCCAGAAGGCAGTTGAAAGGCCGCACCAGAAGAACAGCTGCAGCATTTTCTTCATGCCTGATTCTATTCGCTTAAACTTAAGAAGCACTATTCCTGTGACAACAGCCATAAGAATTCCGTATCCTGCATCGGAAAGCATCATTCCGAAGAAGAATACATAGAAAAATGACATTATCGTTGTAGGATCGGCTCTTCCGTGCTGCGGAAGTCCGTATGACTCAAGCACTCCTTCAACTGTTGATGAGAACTTGTTGTTTCGAAGTATTACAGGCGGCTGTTCGCCCTCTGCCGTTTCTTCAAAATCAACCACTGCATCGAATTTCTCAGTAAGAACTTTGCTTATCTCTTCAGCCTTTTCCTTTGGAACCCAGCCTTCGAGGAAGAATACATTTGCTGACTGTGGTATAGAACCCAGAACTCTGTACTTCTCAGCTCTTGTTCTGTAATAATCCGACGCTATCTCATATTTACGTCTGTATCTTCCGTATGAAGCGATCTCTGCTTTGGACTTATCTATTCTGTCCTGCTCCTGAGCTATTTCACGCTCACGCTTTGTGATCGCATCAATAGGTTTTCTATGAGTTATAAAAGGCTGCTTTATAAAGCCTCCCTGTCTCAGATTTTCCTCTACCTTAGCTGCTATCTCATTGGTACATACCACGCAGCAGCAGGTAAGCTGACTTTCGGAACTTACTACCTGAACTTCTATAGGAACCGGTTCCTCCATATCGCCTGCAGCGATTGTAAGTATATCGGACTCCTTTAAAGCGGCAGGAAAACTTCCTATAAAAATAGTAGTTCTCCTCGTTCCTGTACTGTTCAGCGGAATATCCAGCTTCTCCCACGGTCTGAGAGACGCTATTTTATTCGATTTACGAGCTATGTTGCTTTCCGCCTCGACTATATCTTTTTCAAGATTAAGCATCGACTTGGTATGACTGTAATATTCTGAAACATGATCTATAACTTCCTTCTGTTCGGATCTTGTTACAAGCGGCTTTTCAAGCCCAAGACCCGATGACTTCGGAATTATTTCCAGAATATGATCGAAGGCATCTGCTATCTTCTCATACTTCGTTCTGTCCTGAGAAGTATCCATCTTCTGATAGTCATCTGCGTCTTCGCGGATAAGCTCCATGGCTCCTGTACGTTGCAGAAATTCCAGGACTTCTTTTCTATGCTCTTTAAGTGCACAGACCGAAAGTTTCTGCATCTCTAAGATTGCCAACTCTTGTCCCGCCTTTCTACTTATTATTTACTATTTCATCAATAATAGCCTTTATTGCCTCGGCTTCTTTAGCCGCAGCCTTTTCAGTCATCTCCTTTGCCTGCTTCTCGGCATCGAGAGCTGTCTTATCACGAGAAGTCTCTCCATCTGCCGATGCATTATTAAGTCCCTGACTGAGATATTCATCTGATTCTGCTTTTGCTTTTAATTTAAGTTCTTCAGCATCTGCTTCAGCCTGCTTACGGATCTCAACAGCTTTAAGTTTCGCTGCTTCGATTATTTCGTCTGCTTCTGCCTCTGCACTGCTTACAGCTTTCATAGCTTCTTCAAGCATACAGGTAATATCCTCCTGTCTAACAATGTGCTGTCATGAGGTCTCAAAAACATCAGGACCCGAACAGCCAATCTGTATTGTAACAAATAACTTGAATAATCACAACAAAATCAATAAAAAAATGTGTCAGCCGATAATTAAATATCAGCTGACACTTCATTAATCATTATAAACCATATTCTTACTTGGATTTCTGCTTGAACTGTCTCCCGCAGTTATTGCAGATCATCAGGTTTTTGCCCATCTTTCCGGCCAGTCCCTGAGCCGCTCCCAAAGTTTCGATTCTGGTCGATCCGCAATTCGGACATTTGATAAGTGCTGCCATAAACATCCCTCCATTTCTATAGATAGGTTGTTGATCACTTCTTGTAAGTAAATTATAGCTTAAAAACCGCCTTATTACAAGAATTTTATACACATTTACCAAATGTTTTTATGCACATCTCACAATTCCATGGTCCTATTTCAGATCATCTTATTCCATAGCCGCACTGTCGTAATCTATTCCGTTAATATTCGAACGATATCTTCCATCATCAAGTCTTATACTACCCTCATCCGCCATACAGTCCTTATCATAAGACGATTTGAGGTTGACCTGAACATCGGATTTCTGCATTATAACCCTGGTATTCTTTTTACCGGCTATCGGACTTCCGAAGATTGTCGCCTTATCGCCGTTTACAATAGCCCTGAGCGTTGCGATCTTATATCTGAACTCAGTCTTACCGTAAATGCTTCCGACAGCAGTACAAGTATCACCTCTGACATTTATATGAGTAGCTGCTTCATGTATATCGATATCTGTCGTCTTTCCGTTTATCGTTCCGAGTGCAGTCATTTCCTTACCGTTTGCATAGCATTTAAGCGATGAGCCCCATACACGCAGCTCGACGTTTCCATCAATAGAGCCGATGCATACGCCCTTAAGAATTGACATGTTGGTCTCGAAATCGCAGGTATGGATATCCATGATCGCATTTCCTGTAAATGTTCCAACGCCGACCGCAATTTCAGCATTTATATTTACAACATATCTTCCCTTGTTAATGAGTACCTCTCCGCCGAGTCCCGAACCGATTCCTACACATTTATACCCGCTTATGTTGATATATATCGAACCATCCTGATAGAAACTCAGCTTACCGTGCCTGCTTTCAAGATCATTTCCGATAGCATAACCTTTACTGGAATTGGTGGTAATATAGAGATCTCCGTCACCTTCGAATTCAATCGCTGAACTTTCCGGAACAAGAATTCCACCGTTATCAAGACGGTTATCTCCTACCAGTTCGAGAATGACTTTACAATTCTCACCCAGACCGATAACCGGTTTAGACACCGAATTCGACAGATATACATTTTCAAATGTAACGCGTCCGTCATATCCGTCTGCCATCTCGATACTGATACCTGTCTTCACGCCCGGCGTACCGACTATCGTAATATCTCTGTGAATAGCTTTCGGATCTCCGATAACTATCGTATCTATGCCTTCCTTGACAAGATTGTTGAGTACGATCCTGTTGGTTCGGCCGACAACATATTTCTTATGTCCGCCAACGGTATTTCCTTTCAGATAGAAGGAAACTATTTCCTTCTTCTTATTATCTTCTATCTCGTCAATAACTTCGAACTGAGGACGTGCGGTATAATAACCCTGAATGAGATCTGCTCCGAGCTCTATGACTTCCTTCATCTCATCAACCGTCTCAACGCCTTCGGCTATCGCAAGTATTCCGTTTTCATGGCAGAACTCGATAATATTCTTTACGAAATGTCTCTTTGCCGAACTGTTCTGAATATCCGATAGCAGCGATCTGTCTATCTTTACGAAATCAGGCATATAACGAAGAAGATTGCTTACATTCGAATAACCTGTACCGTAATCATCTACAGCAAACTCAAGCTTATAATTCTCATGATGCTTCTTAACTCTCTCGAGATCCTCATTGCTCAGCTCTGCCTGCTCTGTAAGTTCAACTATGACACCGGATTTATTCGAAACCAGGAGATTCTCTATCTCACTTAAGGAATCACCATCAAGAATACATCCCGGAATACTGTTGATAAATACTTTTCTTTCTTTAAAATGATCTCCCTCATTTTCCACTCTATGGAGTACATTTAAGAAAGTAAGTCTTTCAACATCCTGAAGCCTGCCAAGAATACCGGCATATTTGAGGACCTCAAGCGGTGATATCTTCTTGTCGGATTTTGTTCTCATAAGAGCTTCATAGGAGAATATCTCGCCGGTCTTTGCAGATATGATAGGCTGAAAATGATATTCAAAGAGATTGTTATCAAGAAGTCTTTCAACTTCCTTAAGCTCTTCCTTCTCTTCCTTTGAAAGGGCCGTCATACCGGCTTTATCTTCCTTGTCAAATGATCGTACAGGAATCTTGCATACGAGATTTTCCGAATTCCTGTTGAGGAACATCTGAAGAAGCATCTCTCTTCTTAAGCACTCAAGTCCGTTTGTAAGTGTAGTCGTCCACATCCTGAATATATCATCATAGGAGTATCTGTCACCCTCATAGCTTACAACAGAATAACCGAAACTCTTATCCTCAAAGAAAATAGGTGAGAATATGTAACATTCCGGATTCGGTGACCCCCAAAGTTCAGGAAGCATATCCTCCTGTTTAAAAACATCATTTATATTTACGGTATTCCTTGACGGAACACCCGAATAATACTTTATTGCATGTATCATCTCGTCTGAATAGCCGTGTACAGGCATATTTACACGACCGAAATCATCGTCCATTATCCATTGCTTATTAAGACAAAGATGATAACTCTTTATTCCCTTGAGCTGATAAATGTTTGAATAAACAGTATTTAAAACACCCTCCAGCGTTGTCTGGATCATCATATCATCCATCATAAAATTATGGATACTGAAGATACCGTCATCAGATGTGTCGGTTGTCCATTTATCTCTATGAATCGGCTTTGTAACAACCTCACGATTTCCTTCATTACAGCCGCAGCTGCATCCAATGAAAAGGGATGGTCTGGTTGCGAATCTCGGAGGCTCTTCGTTCTTCAGGTATGCATCGATACATTTTACAGAATAACTTCCGTAATACTTTGCAGGAACATATGCCGATGTAAGCGGGCTCGGACTTGTAGTTCCTTCACTTGTTGCTCCGTATCCGGTAATTGCTATATCCTCAGGAACCCTGATTCCGTTCTCGGTAAGTCTTTCGGCAAGACCGATTGCCATACAGTCATTTGCACATGCAACCGCTTCGGGCATATTTCCCTTATCTCGGATCAGCGTTTCTGCATAAGATGCACCGCTGTTATACCAGAAATCACCGTATACTATCCTATTCTCAGGAACATCGATATGATGAGCCTTCATTGAATCAAGGAATGCCTCGACTCTTTTCTGGGAATGTCTGTGAATACGTTTTCCGGCAAGAAATGCAATATCCCTGAATCCATGTACCTCGATCAGATGCGAGATCATGCTGTAGACTGAATTATATCCGTCGGTATAGAAACAGTCGAATCCGTCAATAGATGCATCTATACAGATAACCGGTCCGGTAAACTCTTTCTTTAACCTGTTTTCAATCTCCTTGGCTTTGCCAGGAGTCTGAATAGTATCTAAAAGAAAAATAACAGCATCGAAGCGCGATAAATTAACGGCATCGAAAATATTCGAATCGCCAATCTCACGTTCTCTGCTGTTCTGGTATTTTATAAACATCGAAAAAACACAGACATCGTAATCCTTCTTACGTGACTGTCTTATAACGCCTTCAATAAAATCCTTCTGGTATTCTTCATCTGCCTGTCCCAGAAGAAGTGCTATCTTTTTTCTGCTGCTCTCTCCCATACATTACCCCTGATGTACTAGATCACACTGTTCCCCATGTTCCTATAATAGCACATTTTAATTCAAATTAACATTATTCTTAATAATTATTCTTGATTTATGTAAAAAATCATCTACAATTTGGTACTCCACTTCGTGCAGTCCCACACTTCAGTAGCTATATCTTCATAAAATTCCGGTTCATGGCATACCATCAGGATGCTTCCCTTATACTCTTTTAAAGCTCTGGACAGTTCTTCCTTTGAATCAGCATCAAGATGATTTGTCGGCTCATCGAGAACCAGAAGATTCGATTCCCTGTTGATCAGCTTGCAGAGACGAACCTTAGCCTGCTCTCCACCGGAGAGGACCTTACATTTACTCTCTATATGTTTTGTTGTAAGGCCACATTTTGCAAGAGCGGATCTGACTTCATACTGGGTGAAGCCCGGGAATTCGTTCCATATCTCCTGAAGACATGTAGTCTCTATATCAGCCGGCATTTCCTGCTGGAAATATCCTATTTCAAGATTTTCACCGAGTTCAACTGTTCCGCTTACTGCAGGAATAAGGCCGAGAATACTTTTCAGAAGAGTTGTCTTTCCTATTCCGTTCGCTCCCGTAAGAACTATCTTCGAACCTCTCTCCATTGATACGGAAAGCGGTGATGAAAGCGGCTCATCATAGCCTATTACGAGATCCTGTGTTTCGAAAAGAATCTTTCCCGGTGTTCTGGCTGTTTTAAAGTTGAACTCCGGCTTCGGCTTATCATATATCTTCTCGATTATTTCCATGTTGTCCAGCTTCTTCTGGCGTGACATGGCCATATTTCTTGTGGCAACTCTGGCTTTATTCCTTGCGACAAAGTCCTTCAGCTCCGCAATTTCCTGCTGCTGACGGTTATAAGCCGCCTCACGCTGGGACTTCTTCATTTCATATACTTCCTGGAATTTATCGTAGTCGCCAACATATCTGTCGAGACTGTGATACTGTCCGTCCATATGGTAGATGATATTTATAACACTGTTTAAGAACGGAATATCATGTGAGATAAGGATAAATGCATTCTCATATTCCTGAAGATATCTCTTGAGCCATGCTATATGCTCGGCATCAAGATAATTTGTAGGCTCATCAAGAAGAAGTATATCAGGCTTTTCAAGAAGCAGTTTACCAAGAAGAATCTTAGTTCTCTGACCTCCGGAAAGTTCTGTTACATCCCTGTCGAGTCCGAGTTCAAGAAGTCCAAGTGCTCTTGCCACTTCTTCAACTTTAGCATCGATCATATAGAAATCATGATTAGTAAGAAGATCCTGGATTGTACCGGTCTCTTCCATATAAGCATTCATTTCTTCTTCAGTTGCTTCGCCCATCTTCTCATACAGTTCATTCATTCTCGCTTCCATTTCATAGAGCGGATCAAATGCACTTGCAAGTACGTCACGTATAGTCATTCCATCCTTCAGAACTGCATGCTGATCAAGATAGCCAACCTTTACATTCTTTGCCCATTCAATCTTTCCGGCATCCGGCTGGAGTTTTCCGATAATTATATTCATAAAAGTGGACTTACCTTCACCATTGGCTCCGACAAGTCCTATATGCTCTCCGGCAAGGAGTCTGAAGGACACATCATCAAAGATAGCCCTGTCTCCGAAGCCGTGTGTTAAGTGTTCAACATTTAATATACTCAAATCTTTATACCTGCATTTCTGATATTTTACGAAACCGCGATGTATAGTTTAATGTTTTATCGATAATTTAGCAAGTGAGATATTTATCCGGTTAATCAGACGTGAGATTTTACTGTTCAGGCATCCCGTGAGGTTTTATCTGTTCGCGAAGAAACAGTCCATCTACTCCGGCAGGAAGAGAACGAGCTCCGTTCTGTTTTCACCTGTCTTCATCCTGATATCTCCACCAAGTTTTCGAGCGATAAGCCGTGACTCATATAAACCGATTCCGCTGCCCGGAATACCGCCTGAATTCGAACCACGCCAGAGGCTGTTAAAAACATAGACCGTTTCCGAATCAGGGAGCGGCGAACCGGAATTAATAACACTGATAAAATGGCCCTCTTCGTTCTTTGAAAGGCTGAGTGTTATTCCTTCTCCGTCTCCGTACTTTATAGCATTATCCATAAGCTGTCTCAGAATGCGGAATATACCATCCTTGTCACTTTTTATGAGTGGATTCCCCTCTGACTCGATAGTAAACGGAATCCTGTTCAACTTAAGCTTATTTGTATATTCCTGTTCTATAAAATCTATTACCTCATTTCTATAGAACGGTTCAATCGTCGGATCATACTCAAAAACAGCTTTCGTCCCCTCTTCCATAACTGATTCAACCAGTATTTCAATCTCATCCGCATTTTTCTTTATCTTACCTGCAAGCTCTGCATCTTTCGCATTTACTTTTCCTTCAGGATCATAGAGCCCCGTAGCTATAGCCTCTGCGAGAAGCTTGATGCTTGCGGTCGGTGTCTTTATCCCATGAACCATCGTAGTCACGAATTTCTGTCTTTCAACCGAGAGCTTTCCGATTGTCTGTCTGTCATACTCGAGTTTATCCGACAGCATGTTCATTCCCCAGATATATCTTCCGAAATATTTATTCCTGTTTTCCGGAAGCTTTTCCGTCATTTCACCCTTTGACAGCCTCTCGGGATATTCCGATAGTTTATTGAACGGCGCCAAAACTTTTATACTTATCCATAATGTATATATGAACATCAATACTGCGGCAAATACAATAGTTACATTAAGGATTACCGAAATGAATTTATAAGAATTATCGGCAAAGCGATATTCGACAATACCGATAGGCTTTATATCATCTGCCTTCTTTCCTAAATCATCTCTTACCGAATCCGGAACTGTAAGATCAGCTACGATAACTCCTCCGTCAACATAGCCTTTTTCCCCGGAAAGACTCTCCGCATCATTCTCAGAAATATTATTCTCAGAAGTATCAACAGGTTCAGAAACTTCAAAGTTTCCACCGTCGAATATATGAATTATAACATCATCAGGACAAGCATCCTCTCCGTAGAGTGACTCCCATTCAGCCTTTCTGTTATAGAAGACTTCATTTGCAAGTCCGCTCGGAACTATTCCGTACGGGTACAGATCAGATTTAGCCGTCTGTAAATCGATCTTATTATATATCTCATCAGTGATTCGATTAGTCACAACCATTCTCTCACTTTTATGTCTCTCAGTTAATCTCTTAACGATGACATTCGATGTGATGAGCATTGCCGCCAGAATAAGAAATAATATTATAAAGTTTTTCCATAGTTTTCTCATAAACTATCCAACTCCGATAAAACATCAACTCAATTACAATGTATATTTACTACCGTTTATTACTGCACCGATTATTCAACAATCAGCAGAACTGATATCCGATCTTATAAACAGTTTTGATATATTTCGGATTCTTCGGATCATCCTCTATCTTATCTCTGAGCCAGCTGATATATACGCTGAGACTCGAAAGCTCGCTGAAGCAGGATTCACCCCAGACAGCGTTGAAAATGGTTTCTTTCCTGAGAGCTTTTCCGCGGTTTTCCATCAGATATACGAGAAGGTCGAATTCTTTTCCCATGATATCTATCTTCTCATCCTTTTTATATACAGTCCTTGCACCGACATCTACAGTGATCTCATCCGCCGAAATAATCTGCTTATCCTCAGATACTTCGTAGCTGCGCCTCATTAGAGCCTTAATCTTGGATGTAAGAACCGGAATGGATACGGATTTCTCCACATAATCATCGGCACCGATCTCAACGCCGAGTATCTTACTCTCATCATCCGTCTTTGCACTCATTATCATTACAGGCATACTTCTTGTCTTTCTGATTTCCCTAAGTGCCTCAAAACCATCCTTTCCGGGAAGCATAACATCAAGAAGAAGGAGCCTTGCGACATCCTTCTCCAGAAATTCGAGTCCTTCCTCCGCGCTTTCCTTAAGAGTGACCGACCAGCCTTCTCTCCTCAGAAAATCAGATATCAGATTTCCTAATTCTTCACTATCTTCTATAATCAAAATATCAGTCATATCTTATCCTCACGATCAATCCTTAACCTTGACATATTTCAATCTTATGTCAAATCTTATATCCCTGCAACCCAAAAGATGACAAAATGTTCTCGTCATTCTGCCATCTTCTGTAATCTAATAATCTTAATATGTTCCTATATCGGTAAATACAACATCATCCGTCGGACCGGTTGAAGGTGTAAAAGAAACCTGCATTCTTCCCGTATGATAATCAATTATTATCATCTGAGCCGTTCCCGTATTTCTTACATTATTTACCTTGGCTTCACCGTTAACCTGTCCCTGGTTAACCTTCTCATGACTCAACATGGTCTTCAGTTCACCTACTGTAAACTTATCCTCTTCACTAACCCATTCATTATACTTATTCCATCTGACTGCATTACTGTCAGTGAAGAATACGTCCTGATTACCTTCTGCCGCAAATGTATTGACCACGCAGAGGCTGTCGGGATTATCCCAGGTAACTCCTTTGATAAGCGGTGTCTCATTATCACGAAGTATTGAGTGAGCCTTACCCTTATCCTGAAGCTGGCTGACTGCATCCTCAGCACAGTAGCTTGAGTCCTTATCGGATATTATAAGGTTATGACTCCATGTATAATTCGCACTGTTGCCCACCATGAAGTCACCGACTTCCTTCGCTGTATCATATTCCTCAAGTGCATAACGAAGATCATAGGTATAACATCTTCTGTCCTTATACTCATATGCTTCATTAAGACTTCCGACATCCAAAATAGCCGCAAATACACCATCATCATTTATGGCTGATACTATACTTTCAAAACCGAGAAATGATATTCCCGTATATGAACGATCACCCTTCTTTACATGGATCACAGCATGAATCATACACATCTGATTGTTGCTTCCCAGGTTCCAGTCAAGGAGTCTGCTTGTTATTCGGTCCCCTGTTTCGGTCTTGCTTCCCCAGAGTGAAAGTGCTGAGCAGGAAGTTCCTCGAAGAGCTTCCGGTATAAAACTGAATGTAACCGCTTCCTCATAACTTATGTGGCCGTCCACCTGATATCCGTGAACTCCTCCGGAAAGCGCAGTCGCATAAGCATCCAGTTCCTTCCAATAGTCCGAAAGTCTGTCATCCTCTTCAACTCCCTTTGCGAGTGAAGATACTCTATCCCATACAGGATCATAATCATCTATAAGCGCAGGAAATCCCGAATATATATTCTCATAAATATATGGTTCTAAAACTTCATGAACTTCCGGGTATGCTTCCATCATTTCCTCAGCCAGAGCTTTTCCTATCTCCTCCGGAGTATGATTCTCATAATCAAGAGTTACATCATAATAATGTTCCATCTTCTTTATGACACATGCTCCGTTATCCGATGAAAATGTAGCTGTCTCCTTATCGATTGTGCCCGCATCCTCAAACTGTATAGGATTTTTCACATATGTATCCGATACAGCCACAAGACTTGACTCAGGCTGATCCGGAAAGACATATCCATCGTAGGTTGCAGCCTCTCCACAGCCCGTCAGTCCAAGTGTCATAACACCTATCAGGCTTAT
>CAMJHQ010000050.1 GCA_946405625.1 uncultured Lachnospiraceae bacterium
AAGACCCTAAAGGTTGTCCCTAAAAATCACAGACCCTAAAAAACTTTGGATATCCATACAAATCCCTCGGATAGAAGCGAATCCGAGGGATTTTGTTTTGTCCGGATGGATTGCCGGATAATGGTGATAATATAAGTGATTGTTGCATGTGAATGCAATATAAAGTAAAATAATCAAAGTATTGGTTGAATCCAAGAAGAATATATTAGATTAAACAGGGTGATTCGATAATGGCAAGTCAGCTTTTTGCAGATCTGTATGGCTGCGATGTGACAATATTAAATAGCGAGAAAGATATCAAAGAAATCGCAAGGCGTGTGGTTTCGGATATCGGAGCAGAGATAGTTGAGGAATGTATTCATACATTTGAACCGATCGGAATCACTTACTTTGCTGTTATAACGACTTCGCATTTTTCTGTGCATACCTGGCCCGAATACGGCTATGCGGCAGTGGATGTATTTTCCTGCGGAGAAGAGGTTACAGAGAGAATATCCGAGCTGTTAAAACGAGAATTCAGAGCATCGGATATAAAGGTGCGGCAGGTTGAACGCGTTATAGGCGAAAGACCGGATAAGGAAGGTTAGTGGGCAGATGGGAAAACGAGAATATTTCGTCGGCGATCAGATTAAGGCCGATGGAGATTATTATACAATACTTGGAAAAATAACATTCAGAAATAAAGCCGACAACAAGACTTGGGATGAATACCGCCTGAAGTCGGTTCAATATTCGAATGAGGAACGTTGGCTCTCTGTGGATGAATTCTATAATGAGTATTCGATTTCCAGAGTTGATCCAACAGCGGTTTCGTTGACGGGTGCAATGGGTTATCATCAGGTCGACAGCGGCATTGAACAGGTCATAGCTATCTCCGGAGATGTTGGAGATGTTGTGGTCGGAGATACCGCAAGATTTGAAGAATACGAAGATAATGAAGAAGAAAAAATAGTATCTGTTGAAGATTGGGATGATGGTACAGAGTATTCCAGAGGTTATTATCTGGATCCTTGGGAATTCGGTAAGGATGGCGAGAGCCAGACGATGCAGAGGGTTAAAGGAAATATCGGTAATATAATAACAGGTATCCTGGTCTGCATGATTTTTTTAATCGGTCTTTTGGCAGAGGCTGTTCCGGCACTTTTTGCAGGAAAAAAGAAGATAGAAAATTATGTTAAAAACAACATCAAATATGAATATGTTACATCTATAACCGGAAATGAAAAGCAGAAAGCAAATGTATATTTGTATAAAGAGAGTGCATCAATTGTTTCAAGTCCCGATGAAGATTATCAGTTAAAGGCTTGTGCCGAGGATATAATATCCGGCGTTGAAGGAAATACGGAATCTGTTCAACAGAATACGGAGGATGGCGATAATTCGATAGCTATTCTTACAAAGAAAGAATATTGCATCATATATCGAGGCGAGGATGATAAGATATATGTGCAGGTTTCTAATAGAAAGTATGCATATACATCCGATAAAGAACCGTATCATTCAAGAAGATCAACACATAGATATTACAGAAGGTTCTATCATTCTACGGGATACGGAAGTGATTCGAGTACATACTCGAGATCATCATCATCCTATGAAGGATATTCGGATACGGGGATAGCCTATGACTCAAATAACAGCCTGAATACGTATTCAAACAGTGTAAGACAGACAAGTGCCGCATCGAGAAATTCTTCGGGTGGAGGTCTCAGCAGCGGAAAGTAAATTATAGATTTTTCAGGTGGATACGGCAAAAATCAGCATATAGTAAGGAGAATAAGATAATGGAATTTGTACTTCATGAATTGATCAACATTTCAATATACTCAGTGGTCGGAATAGCACTCATGCTTCTCGGAAGCTTCCTTGTAGATCTCGTTATTCCTTGTTCTTTTCCGGAAGAGATCAAGAAAGGTAATAAGGCAATCGGATGGATTTCGGCGGGAGTGTATATTGCTGTCGGATTTATAATCAAAGCAGCAATTTCATCACCGGGCGAAGTTATTGATGCAATCGAGAACAACCTTGCAGCAGGACTGCTCAGCACTGTATTCTATTATGCTATCGGAGCAATATTCCTTATGATCGGTTATCTTCTTCTTAAGATTATAAACAGAAGATATGATCTTAACAAAGAAGTCGGCGAAGGAAATGCAGCTGCCGGCATCATGGTATTCGGTATGTTTGTAGGACTTGGTCTTGTTATAAGCGGAGTTATCGCATAAAACAGAGGAAATTTCCATTTATGAAAAATTACAGACTTCTGATGCTTACCACGCTGATCATCTCCGGATGCTCTATGGTATATGAGCTGATAATCAGTGCGGTAAGCTCGTATCTTGTAGGGGACAGCACCCTGCATTATTCAATAACCATCGGATTATATATGTTTGCGATGGGAGTCGGTTCCTATCTCTCTAAATACATAAAGAAGGATCTTTTCAACTGGTTCACTAATATTGAGATCGGAGTGGGCGTTTTAGGCGGACTTAGCTCACTTCTTCTTTTTTTGGCTAATCTCTATCTTGAATCCTATGAACTTGTGATGTATGTAGAGATCATCCTGATCGGAACGCTGGTCGGTGCTGAAATACCGATCCTGACTCGGATAATAGAAATGGACAAGAAGAATCTGAGACTCACACTCTCAAATCTCTTCAGTTTTGATTATATAGGTGGACTGATCGGCTCGGTAGCATTTCCGCTTATTCTGATGCCGAAGCTCGGTTTCTTTGCGACGGCTTTCATGGCAGGTAGCTTTAACCTTATATGTGCGACGCTTATAGTGTTCAAGTATCAGGACAGGATCAGAGGATCGCGTTATTACAAGCTGACTACGATACTTCTGCTTGTTCTTATGCTTCTGGGAATGTTTGTTTCTGAGAATATAGGAAATATCATAGAACAGGGACTTTATAGAGACAATGTGATAATGTCTGAACAGACAACTTATCAGAAAATCGTTGTAACGCGTCATAAGGACGATATCAGGCTGTATATCGACGGAAATGTACAGTTTTCTTCCATGGATGAATACAGATACCATGAAGCGCTTGTTCATGTCCCAATGAGCGTGGCATCCGGTCGTTCGGATATTCTTATACTCGGCGGAGGTGACGGAATGGCAGCAAGAGAGCTGCTTAAATATCCGGATACCAACATTACGCTGATCGATCTTGACAGTGAGATGACAAGAATCTGCAGTGAAGATAAGGTCATATCGGAATTGAATGAACATGCACTCAGTTCTGACAGGGTGACCATCATCAATATGGATGCTTATGAATATCTGGAAAAATGCGATAAGAAGTATGATGTTGTCATAGTTGACCTTCCGGATCCGAATAACGAAGCTCTTGCAAAGCTTTATTCAAATGTATTCTATCGTCTGTGCGGACAGGTTCTTAACCCGGGTGGTGTTATTAATGTTCAGTCAACCAGTCCGTATTATGCAACAAAATCCTTCTGGTGTGTGACTAAGACGCTCGAGAGTGAAGGATTTACGGTGGCACCGTATCATCTTCAGGTTCCCGCCTTTGGCGATTGGGGATTTAATCTGGCGGTGAAGAGTGATAATGATTATCTGGTTGATGAAGGTGCGTCATCTGAAGAAGAGGTCATGACGGTAGCGGATTCATCTGAGAATAAAGTTGATTCGGAGTATGCTCCGGTTCAAGGGAAAATTGATATAAGCAGGATTAAACTGGATGAAAATATAGAGACCAGGTTTCTCTCAAATGAGAATATCGCTTCACTCTTTATCTTCGGAAAGGATGAAAAGCCTGCCGATATGAATGATATTGAAATAAATCAGCTTACCAAGCCTGTTATGATACAGTATTATAATGATGCGGTAAGAAACTGGGAATGATAAAACCAAAGGGCATGTACCTGTGGCAGATATCTGAAATGAAAATGAATAATAGCCCGGTATGTTGGGATTATTGTGTAAAAATATAAAGGAGTTAATATACAGTGGAAGATTATTTAGTTCAGGGAATGGCATTTAATAACGAAGTAAGATTCTTTGCGGCGTATTCGAGTAAGATAGTTGAGGATGCCAGGAAGATTCATGATACGACACCGGTCTGTACTGCTGCACTCGGAAGAACGCTCACAGCCGGTGCAATGATGGGAGCGATGCTGAAGAATGATTCGGATCTTCTTACTATCAGATTTAACGGTGACGGACCGGCAAAATCAGTTACGGTTACCGCAGACTCAAAGTCTAACGTTAAAGGAATCATTTCAAATCCTCATGTTGAGCTTCCGGTGCGTGAATCGGATAATCATATGGATGTAGGAAGAGCAATCGGTCACGGAACTCTGTCAGTTATAAGAGACACCGGTCTTAAGGATCCTTATGTTGGTCAGACGCAGATTGTATCGGGAGAGATAGCTGAGGATCTGACGTATTATTTTGCCAACAGCGAGCAGATACCGACGGTTATCGGACTCGGTGTTCTGGTAGAAAAGGATTGGTCTGTAAAACATGCGGGAGGCTTTATAATCCAGCTGCTTCCATTCGCATCAGAGGAAACTATATCCGCTATAGAGGATGCGCTCAGTAAGTTTAAATCCGTAACAGACTATCTGAATGACGGAGAAATCCCTGAGGTGATAATGGAGCGTCTTCTCAAAGACATAGTTATTGAGGATAAAAGACCGATTCAATATAAATGTAATTGTGATCGTAAGAGAGTTACAAAGGCTCTTATAAGTCTGGGTCATAAAGAACTTCAATCAATGATAGTCGATGGAGAACCTGTTAATCTTCATTGCGATTTCTGCGGAAAAGATTACGAGTTCAGTATTGATGAATTAAAGCTTATTGATGAAAATATTTAAAATATTGCTTTACTTTATCACTTTAGTGTGATAAACTGCATAACGTACAAAAATGCTATGCGAGAAAAGAGGAAATACAAATGGAAATGCAAATGGAATTTGTGAGGAAGCTGCCTACACCACAGGAGTTAAAGGAAGAGTTTCCGGTCACAGAAGAGATAAAGATAATTAAGGAAGAAAGAGATGCGGAAATCGCAGATATCTTTTCCGGAAAGAATGATAAGTTTCTTCTGATAATAGGTCCGTGTTCTGCGGATAACGAAGAAGCAGTAGTAGATTACATGCATCGTCTGGCAGATGTATACGAAAAGGTTAAGGATAAGATATTTATCATTCCGAGAGTATATACAAACAAGCCGCGTACAAAGGGTACAGGCTATAAGGGAATGCTTCATCAGCCGGATCCGGAAGGCCATGAGGATATGCTTGAAGGTCTTGTGGCAATAAGACAGATGCATACAAGGATAGTCAGAGAGACTTCATTTACATGTGCGGAAGAAATGTTATATCCCGGAAATCACAGATATCTGTCTGATCTTCTGTCATATATAGCAGTAGGTGCAAGAAGCGTTGAAGATCAGGAACACAGAATCGTATCCAGTGGTGTCGGTATTCCGGTCGGAATGAAGAATCCTCCGAGTGGAGATGTTTCGGTTATGATGAATGCTATAACCGCTGCTCAGTCACCTCAGGATTTCATTTACAGAGGATGGGAAGTCAGAACACCGGGAAATCCGCTTGCACATTCGATTATGAGAGGATATATAGATGATCTCGGTCACAGCAAGCCGAATTATTATTATGAGAATCTGAAGGCTGTTTATGAAGAATATCAGAAGCAGAATCTGAAGAATCCTGCAATAATAGTAGATACGAATCATGCGAATTCCAATAAGCAGTATCTTGAGCAGATCAGAATAGCAAATGACGTTCTTCATTCAATCAGAAGCTCGTCTGAAATAAAGAGTATCGTAAAGGGACTTATGATAGAGAGCTATATCGAGGACGGAGCTCAGAAGATAGGTGAGGGAATCTACGGTAAATCGATTACAGATCCTTGCCTCGGCTGGGAGAAGACAGAGAAGCTGATAATGGATATCAGAGATCAGCTGTAGCAAGGAATTTGAAATATCGTACATTTCAGATAGTTGAAATAGAAATGATTGAATAATTAAATAAATCGAGCCGTTACAAGTGATATTAAGGTACATATCATATGTGATGGCTCGATTTATTTAGGAAAAATCTATACAATTGTATATCCTTTGCTTACAAGAGATGCTTCAATCTCTGCATATCCTGAAGCCTTCATAACTGCAAGCGGTGTCTTGGAGTCACGGCTGTAGGAAACATAGAGATATTCTATGTTGATATTGATGGATTCAATATCCTTGAGAAGCTTTGTGAGACTTCCTACATCATCGGGAATCTGTACACCGATAACCTTATCTATCTTGCACATATATCCCTTCTTCTGAAGAAGCTCAAGTCCTTTCTCGGGATCTGTGAGCAGCATCCTTGCGATACCGTATTCAGCACTGTCGTTAGTTACGACATTGTAGATGTCTATTCCTTCGCTTGAAACAGTCTCAGTGATGTCCTTCATTGCGCCTTTGCGGTTTTCGGTAAAAACCGATATCTGATTGATCATAATATTCCTCCATTGCCGAAAAAACAAAAAATATATATAATAGCGAGTGACGGATATTCATCTGTCGCTCTTGAATCGACGATTAAGTATATCACATAGTAAATATGATATTCAATAAGCAGTCGTTATATCTGTAACTTATTATGAACGGCATGACAGAATGAGGAATAGCGGATTGAAGAACACGATCGGTCTAAAATCCAACTACATAAATATATTGGAAGAAGATGGTTCACTCAGTTTCGGAGGCAGCCAGGATTGGGTTGTAAAGGACAGCGAATCCAAAAGGTCGAAGAATAACATTATCAGGGCATTCGGGTGCGGACTGATCAGTGCAGTCGATATTCTGGCATATATTGAAAAAACGGAAAAACAATCTGAGCTGAACGGATTTCATGGTCATCCTGAAGGAGAAGAGTGTACAGATGAATGTATGACTCTGGAAGAATATAGGGAGAGAATAAATCAGTTTGAGAGGATACATTTCCATGTGAGCTATTGGCTGGGAATTCCGGGTACGAGACTTGCGAGAAAAATGAATCGTTTCTTCAGACGAAAGAAGCTGCCTTACAGGGCAAAATGGGGAATGTCCGGTAAAAAGCTTCTTACACGACTTAAGGAAATGCTCGCAGCTGATATTCCTGCTACTCTCGGAATCGGTCCGGGTTTCTTCAGGAAGGACAGGCTGGGGCTTTATGTGATGAAGCTTGATAAGGAAGGGCAATTTGAGTCAGGAAATCTGAAATACAGTCTTAAGAGGAAGGGAACCACTAAGGATCATTATGTTACGGTCACCGGAATTGTAGAGGATGAAGAGAGGACGCTTCTTGAGATTTCTTCATGGGGACGAAAGTATTATATAGATTTCAAAGAATATACAGACTATGTGAAGAAATGTGACAACTATATCTTCAGTAACATTTTGTATATCAGAAGGCTGGAAAATAAATAAACGTGTTATAAAACGAGGGGGTTAAAAGTGGATTTTAAGGAAAAAAAGAGACTAAGTAAGCTTGGGCTTGGCAATAAGCTGCTGATTCTTTTTATGGTAGCGCTGGTAGCGGCATGTGCCTGGGTCATATCGCTTATCGTAAAAAACGGAATTAAGCAGGCGTGGGCAGATAATTGGGGTAAAATACTTCTGATTGTTTTTGCTGAGCTTATCATATTTTTTATAGGAATAGGGCTGGTTTACATAACATCAAAACAGCTCGGTGTAAAATACAGAGCACTCGGCATTTTATGCGGATGGATTCCTGTTGTGAATCTCGTCGTACTTACAAAGATTATCGGAGTTACCGGTGCAGAGTGCAGTTTTGAAAAGAAAAAGCAGAAACTGAACGAGAAGAGAGCAGATAAGCAGATATGCAGAACGAAGTATCCGATTCTGATGGTTCATGGAGTTTTCTTCAGAGATTTTCAGAATTTCAATTACTGGGGACGTGTTCCGGCTGAACTTGAGAGAAACGGAGCTACTATATATTACGGCGAGCACCAGTCAGCAGCTTCTGTAGCCGACAGTGCGGAGGAACTTGCCGACAGGATAAAGAGTATTGTCAGAGAGACAGGATGTGACAAGGTAAATGTAATAGCTCATTCCAAGGGAGGACTTGATACGAAATATGCTATAGCAAAGCTTGGAATGGATAAGCATGTGGCATCGCTTACAACGATCAATACTCCGCACACAGGATGCGAATTTGCCGATTATCTTTTGGGAAAAGCTCCGGAAGGTCTTAAGGATAAGGTGGCAAAGGCATATAATTCGGCTCTTAAGAAGCTGGGAGATAAAAATCCGTCATTCATTGCAGCGGTATCCGATCTTACGGCATCTGCATGCAGAAGGTTGAATAATGAGATAGGTGGATTCGATTACAGAAGACATGGCGTTTATACCCAGAGTGTCGGCTCCTGGATGAAGGAAGCAGGGAGCGGCGCATTTCCGCTTAATATGTCATATCTGCTTGTTAAACATTTTGACGGACCTAATGATGGATTGGTCGGAGAACCGTCGTTCCATTTCGGAGAGAATTATACATTTCTGGAAAACAAGAAGTCTAAAAGAGGAATATCTCACGGTGATATGATCGATCTTAACAGAGAGAATATCCCGGGCTTTGATGTCAGAGAATTCTATGTTCAATTGGTAGCAGATTTGAAGAAGAAGGGGTTATAGCCCGGAAATCAGCTTTGAGAATCTGTGTATAAACAAAAAAACTAAATGATATGGGGGAGTATAAATGACAGTCAGAAGGCATTACTATATATCAGGTTTTGTACAGGGAGTAGGATTCAGATATAGAGCATATCATGCGGCACGTGGACTCGGTCTGACTGGATTTGTAAAGAATCTGTATGACGGACGTGTTGAAATGGAAATCCAGGGAGATCAGGAACTTATTCCGAGGATGTTTGCGGAAATTAATTCAGGACATTTTATCTATATAGAAGATATGGATGTCAGCCAGATTCCGATAGTGGATGATGAGAGCGATTTTGTGGTTGCATAGAAAATAAAAAGTCAGTTTACTTACATACAGCAGGTAAACTGACTTTTTGATTTATTGTTCGTAAATTCAGATTAAAGCATATGAGCTCTTATATCATCTCCCGAGAGTGGTGAAAGCTGGGCAGGAGCTACATCAAATACTGTTCTTGCACCTGACTGACCATCTTTGTTCATACGATATACGGCTCTTGCATATGCAGTAAGAACAGAACCTGTAAATTCAGGGTTTGAATCAAGAGTAAGCTTGTATTCGATGACATGCTTCATAGAGCCGTCGCCTGTTGAACCGCTGTAGATTACGGAACCTCCGTGTGGAAGACCGCTGTGGTTCTGCTTCATTTCTTCCTCGGAAATGAAATTAACAGTTGTATCGTAATCAGCGAAATAGTTTGGCATAGTTTTGATCTCTTCTTCGATGCGTGCCTTGTCTGCACCATCTTCAGCAACTACATAGCAGAGACGTGTATGCTTTTCACGAGTTGTAAGTTCAGGGTTCTTACCCGATCTTACTGCTTCAAGGGCAGCATCTACAGGTACTGTATACTGACGTGCATCCTTAACACCGTCGATTCTTCTGATTGCATCGCTGTGGCCCTGGCTTACTCCTTTGCCCCAGAATGTATATGCCTTTCCGCCCGGAAGTACTGACTCGGCATAGAGTCTGTTCAGTGAAAACATTCCAGGATCCCATCCACAGGAGATAAGTCCGACCTTTCCTGATGCTTTTGCAGCAGAGTCTACATTTGCAAAATGTACAGGGATGTTTGCGTGGGTATCGAAACTGTCAATCACGTTATACATAGCCGCATACTTCGGAGTCATCTGAGGCAGGTCTGTTGCACTTCCTCCACAGATGATAAGGACATCAATGTCTTCCTTTCCTTCATCAAGAACTTCTGTCGATACGACCTTTACGCCCGTTACTGTCTTAACAGATGCAGGGTCACGTCTTGAATAAACAGCAACAAGTTCCATATCGCTGTTATGAAGAACAGCCTGTTCCACTCCGCGTCCGAGATTTCCATATCCCAGGATACCTATTTTAATACTCATCTTAATATCCTCCATGATGATAAAATCAAAATTAGACGACAGCAAATTGCTATAATCCAGATTATTTTAACACAATAAAAATATATTTATCAAGAAAGTTTTAAAAGGGCAAAAATCGCGTATAAACGGGTGTTAAATGTGTTGTAAGTGCGAACTGAAAATTGACATAAATCAAATTTTGATTTTTGGAGTTGTACAAAACAAACAAAGAAATTGATAATTGTTTGTATAAATGGCTAAAGGAAATTGTAAAATGTGCTGAAATTTGGAAAATGACAAGAAATGGTTTGAATTATGTATACTGAAACTGTATATTATGTATACGTGAAACTAGGGCTACTATGCCATTAAACCTATTATGAAGATTTTATTTCCATAATATGCAGTTTCGGCCTGCATTTAATTATAAATTATAAATAGGTAAACAGTTATAAACCGATGAGAGAGGGAGTATTTAAAAATGGAGAAAAGAGGAAAAGGGTTTAGTATAAGGAGATTTATTGCATTCCTTATGACTTTTGCCATGGTGCTTTCGGTTATTCCGAGCAACCTCAAGGTACATGCGGCACAAGGTGAGTCATATCCTTTCACAATCAATTTCTATAATGTGGATGGAGTGACTCCGTATACGCCGGAATCAGGAGAAATATCTGATGATTATTTTGCAGTAGTAAGCCTGATGGATTCAAACAACGAACCTAAGGCATACGGTATTTGCGAGCTTGGTGACCTTTCGGGAAATTCTACGATTAATAGATCGGTAGATAAATTCTATGATATGTCAATGAGGGAAGCGTATTATGTGGATTTTGATGATCCATATAATTGTCCTCCGGAATTTACAGAAAGTATAAGCGGTTATACTCCTGTAGTACGTATCTTCAAGGACTACGTTTCGAATGACAATAAGGTTAATACACTCGGTTATGATCAGATTTTTGCAAGTTGCAGTCAGACTGTAAAAGGATTTGCATTTATGCAATCAACCGGTAACGGTGTAATTAATTTGCAGAAGGCAGAAGATAAGTTATTTAATTTTAATCTTATTAACAATGTCGGCAGTGGGATTGATTTAAGTGATTCAAATTTATATCTTGCAGCTAAGCTTAATCATACAACAGGAACTCCGATATATTTTCTTGAGAAGCTTACAAGCATACCTGCAGACGGAGAGGTTATTCAGGTTACAAATGATAAGTGGTTTTATTCTGAAGACAGACCTGTAAATGAGAATGATTACTATACAGGTAATGAGGCATCTATAGAGGTTTCGATTGTTAGGGCTAAGGGAAATGATTTAAGATTAAATGATTTCATAAATAATAGCCAGAATACTTGTGTGACAATAGGAAACGGAAGTACAGTTAAGAATTCAACGGTTACATATGGTTCGGACAGATATAATTATGATCCGTCAAATGATTATTTTGATATTACATTCAATAGTATCCAGGTAAGTCATGATTACAGTTATGAGGATGTCCTCGGTGATGCACTCTATTACGGTGTTGTCGGAAAGAATATGGCTCACAACGGCCATTCTCAGACAAATATTGCAGCAGTAAATTTTACATCAAATAATTCTGATGTTCTTGAGTCAAATCTTGCAGGTGATCCGCCTTCATCGGCACCTGGAAATTTTATAATCGAGAATTTCGGCGATAATACAAGTAAGCTGAATATCGGTGTTAAGACCTATAGCTCAGCTGATATTTTCATGCCTGATTATGATAGCAGACTTGATGATAAGTCCGGCAGAGCTGTTAAAGGTCAGGGAACAGCTCCGAGTGTTCAAAGCATTATAGACGGAGTTATGTCAAGATCGGCTGACATGGCAGCACATCCGGCTAATTATGTTGTTAACTCGACAGATGGAAGCGGTAAAGTTTTCATAGATACTACAGGAATGGGTTCTGATTCTACAATCTACATTACAGTAGATGGTGTGGATGATCCGGTCTATAAGGCACTTACCACACCTGATGGTTTTAATGTTAAGACAGAGCCGAATCAGCTTGTAGTAGTAAATTTTAAGAATATTCCGAGTGTTAAGGTTGAAAGAATTTGCGTTGACTGCGGAGATACAGAGTACGGCGGTGGATATTATAATACAACCACCAACTGGACAAACCCTGATGATGAGCAGAACAGAAAAGCAGATCTTGCAACAAGGCATGTAGTACTTAACCTTACAGGTGTTAAGGAACTGCATATGATCAATACTGGTGCAATCTTTATTATGCCTGAAAAAGATTCTCAGGTTTATGCAGGTGGTTCATCATGCGGATGGGTTGTTGCTGCTGACAAGGTTGAAGTAGGAACTAAGAATGGTGAGTTCCACTTCGTATATGGCGGAATGGCAAATAAGAATCATGCAGACCTTCAGATAATCAAGGTTGACGCCAATACAAACAGTCCTCTTCAGGGTGCGGTATTTGAATTGTATCAGGGCCCTGCAGGTGGCGGAAATGAGAATCTTAAGAAGATAGATGAAGCAACAACAGATAAGAACGGTAAGATCACATTTAAGGATCTCGGTGCCGGACGTGATTACTTTGTAAAAGAGATTACAGCACCGGATGGCCACGTTCTTACCGATAGTGAAATGATTCCTGTTGAGCTTGTTAAGAAGAGTAATGAAGACGGTACATATACTGTAACTGTAAGCTCAATCACTGTAAAGAACGAGCCAAATGCTATCATTATTCATAAGGTTGATGAAAATGGTAAGGAACTTGCGGGTGCAAAGCTTAAACTTACAGGTTCAAATCTTGATCTTGTTCAGCTTGATCCGAAGGCAACTTCATCAGCAAACGGTCCTACTCAGCGTAAGGACAGTATTACATGGGTATCAAGAGCCGATAAGCCTCTTACTGTTAAGGGACTTGTTGACGGAACATATAAGCTGGAGGAGATAAGCTCTCCTTCGCCTGAATATGCAATAGCAGCACCTATAACAATTACTGTATCCGGTGGTGTTATTACATCAAGCAGCAATGCATTTGACGGAACAAAGAATCCAGTTGAAATTAAGATGGTTGATGAGAAGCAGGAAGTACAGACAGGAACCCTTTCGGTTTCAAAGAGTATTGATGAGTCTCAGATTCCGGCAATTAATGAAATATTTAAAATTAATATTAAGCTTACGGATTCTGAAGGAAAGTTATATTCGTTAAGCGGTACTTATGGTGACATAACATTCGAAGACGGCAAAGCTACACTTTATATCCAGAATGGAGAGACAAAGACAGCTGCAGGTCTTCCTGAAGGAATCGGCTATGTGGTTACTGAAGAAGAAGCAGCAGACAGTAACTACACATTCAGTGCTTCGAAAAGTACAGGACTTACAGGAACTATATCAAGTACTTCTGCATCTTCAGCAGTTGTTGTAAATGAAAGAAAGCTTACAAATGTAAAGCTTACAAAGAAACTCGCAAATGAGGAAACCGGTGATGCAGATAAGGCATACAGCTTCACTATAACACTTTCAGAGAAAGTAAACGGTACATTCGGAGATGTTACATTTACTGATGGTGTAGCAAAGGTTTCAATCACTCCTGCAAATAAGGATAATGTTTCATTCCAGATTCCTATGGGAATCAGATATGAAATCGTTGAAGACAGTACTGACGGATTTGAGGTTTCATCACAGAATGCAAGCGGTACAGCAGGTACTAGAGATATCAATGCTACATTTACAAACAAGAGAGCTGAAGTAGGCGATATTAAGGTTACAAAGAAGGTAACAGGCGATACAACAGATGTTTCTTACAATGCAGATGAGAAGTATACTGTAGCAGTTATGTTAAAGCCGGCAGCAGGCAAGGACCTTTCAGGTGCTAAGGTTACTCCTTCAACTGCAACAGTATCCGACAAATTAGGATGGACAGAATATAAGGCAGAAATCAAAGCAGACGAGTACATCCAGATTACAAACATACCTGCAGATACAGAGTATCAGGTAATAGAGGATGTTGATTCACTGAATGACGGATATGCATTCAATAGTGTTACATATCCAAGTGAAACACATAAGATTGTTAATAAGGCAGTTCAGGATGTAAAGGTAAATAATACTTATACAAAACCTGTTGGAGATATTGTTATCAGTAAGACAATAAGCGGTGCTCCGCTGAATAAGCTTGAGAAAATCAGCTTTACTATAACTGATGACAAAAATACTCCTGTTGACAGCATACCTGACCTTACATTTAGTAATGTAGGTGATGGCCCTAATATGTGGCATAAGGTTTCATCAGAAGGAAATGTAGAAAAGTATGAATTTACAGTAAGAGATCTTCCTGCAGGAAAGACATATTATGTTACTGAGGAACTTGACGGACATACATCTGAGTATGCTCTTAAGTCAAGCGTTAAGAAAGGATCTGCTGAAGTAACAAAGGGTACTCCGGCTGCAATCGATCTTTCAGATGAATACGAAGAAGTTACTAAGCCTGGTAAGATCGTTATCACAAAGACCTTTGGTGGTCCTGTTGTGGAAGCAGATAAGAAAACTCTTGCATTCGTAGTACAGAAGGTTGGCAGCAGTGACAGCAATACATACAAGCTTGCAGATTTCGACTACGATGCTTCAACAGGTATTTATACCAAGGAAATCGTTGTAACAGAAGATGGAAACTATACAGTAACAGAAACAAATTATAATGAAGCAAGTGGTGTAGCGGTAGAAGTAAGTTATAAGATTGACGGCGGAACAAAGACTGTATCCGACGTAGCTACTGTAACTATTACAAACGGAAATACAAAGGAAGTTGAATTTAATAACGAGTATCCTGATAAGGTAGGAAAGCTTGTTATCAAGAAG
>CAMJHQ010000051.1 GCA_946405625.1 uncultured Lachnospiraceae bacterium
ACATATGTGATAAGGCTTTCAGGCTTTCCGAGCTCCTTGCAGATAAGCTTAACGATATCGATATTCTTCATCTCATTATGTCCGCCGATGTTGTAAACTTCACCGACTCTGCCGTTATGGATTACAAGATCGATAGCTTTGCAGTGATCCTCAACATAGAGCCAGTCTCTGACATTAAGTCCTTCGCCGTAAACAGGAAGCGGCTTGTCATGAAGAGCATTTATTATCATAAGTGGTATAAGCTTCTCAGGGAAGTGGTATGGACCGTAATTGTTTGAGCAGCGGCTGATAGAAACAGGAAGTCCGAAAGTTCTGTGATATGCAAGAACAAGAAGGTCTGCACCTGCTTTGGACGAGCTGTATGGGCTGCTTGTGTGAATAGGTGTTTCCTCTGTAAAGAAGAGGTCAGGTCTGTCAAGAGGAAGGTCTCCGTAAACCTCATCTGTTGATACCTGATGATATCTCTTGATGCCGTACTTTCTGCAGGCATCCATAAGAACTGAAGTTCCGATTACATTTGTCTCAAGGAAAATGCTTGGATTTTCGATTGAACGATCAACATGGCTCTCTGCTGCGAAGTTGACAACCATGTCAGGATGCTCTTCTTCGAAAAGCTTCTCAACAGCGGCTCTGTCAGTAATACTTTCCTTAACAAATCTGAAATTAGGATTATCCATAACAGGAGCAAGTGTTGACATGTTGCCTGCATAGGTGAGGCAGTCAAGACACACAATCCTGTAATCAGGATACTTGTTTAACATGTGAAAGATAAAATTGCTTCCGATAAAACCGGCACCACCGGTAACGATGATAGTCATAACATAACTCCTTTCGTGTTATCATAAATGTATAATATCGCTGTAAACTATGATTAGTAATGCTCATTAATTTTGAACTGATATCACTATAAAGGGTGACGTTACGTCATGCGCAAGCACTTTTTTTAAAAAAATATTTTTTGTGAAAAATATATAAAATACATATATAAAAACATATATAGAAACAAAGAATAGATGACGTTTGTGATGCTCGATTTCTCTATTGGGCTTTGAAATAACCGGATTCTTTTGTAATCCGGAAACCTTTACCGCGCTGTACTTTCTTTTCTATATAAGATTTAAAATCCTTATATCTGTCAACTATAAAACGATTCTGATTTCCGTGACAGGACATGATATATTCGAGGAGCGGCTCTGCTTTATCAACAAGAAGTGCATCATCAAAAACATGCTTTTCCACTGTTTCAAAGTGTTTGCCGAGTATCTCATCACCATTATCAAGACCGAATATTTTGTAAAGCTGTGTGGCAGATAACTCAATCTTTTCATCAAATCCTTTGACCAGTTCTGTAATCTCCTTCATATGTCTGCTTCCGTATGTGCTTGCATATAAAGAACCGCCGGGACGGAGAACGCGTCTTATTTCACCGGCAGCATCTTCCGGATTATCACAGTAGAAGAGAGTATGATTTGCTATAACTATATCGAAGCTGTCATCAGGAAATGGAATATGATTGCAGTCGAATTCCGCGAACTTGATTATACGGCGTAATCTTTCGATGTTAAGGCGGCTCTTCTGCTTAGCATTCGGTTCCCCTTTTGAAGTATTCGAATCCGGATCACCGAAAATAGCCTTTGCGGCATCCTGAAGCATACCGCCGGATATATCAGAAAGAATGATAGAAGTTCCGCGGCCTGTCGGTATATTTTCCATATTCTCAACCCAAAGAGCACCATTTCCACAGCCCAGCTCAAGAATCTTCATACCTGATCTAAGATTCATTTCTTTAAAAAGCCATGGGAACCAGCCGGTCGTGTTTGTTGAATAAAGCTTGTGGAGACGGATTCTTGCAGAAACATTGTTGGCATTGTGATATTGGGTATTAAGACTGTTTTCCATACTGGTAAGATTTATTATGCGAAGCATTTTTTCCCAGTCAATTTCCTGTCCTTCTTCATAAGCCGTGAGCGTATCGTTTATTGCTTTTTGAACCAGTTTCATCTGATCGATCTTATCGCTTATAAGGGTTTGCTGGAGTTTCATGGAATCGACCATGAAATTTTTATCGCCGGCTTTGACCATAAGTTCCTTGATTTCATCCAATGAAAAACCGAGATACTTATAAAGAAGTATCTGCTGAAGACGTACCAGGTCATCCGAAGTATAATAACGAGAACCTGTATCTTCATCTACATAGCTGGGCTTAAGTATATTCTGTTTGTCGTAAAATCTTACCGTTCTTACGGAAACTCTGGCCATTTTTGCAAAACGGCCGGAAGAAATATATCTTTCATCCATTGGATTCACCTCATTGATGTTGCTGATTCAATATTTCACATTATATCATATAATCAAATACGATATGTTGATAAGATTATAATCATATTCGGCATGCAGATAAGATTATTATCATATTTGATATGCCGATAAGATTTGATTGTATTTTATCGGATGAATGATTATATTATTCAATATGAGATTTGCCGGAGGACTCGGCCTGTTAAGGGTTTTGTATATTTGATTGGAACTTAGTTATGTCTATTAGACTGAAACCTGGTTCTGTAATTCGGCAGATCATGTGTAAATCGTTTATATAAAGTGAGGCTGAATAATGAAAAAAATTCTTATTTTAGAGGACGAAGAAGCCATCAGAGACGAACTGGTGATCCTTCTTTCTTCTTCGGGATATAGTGCAGAGGGACTGACCTCGTTTGAAAATTCTGTAGAGGATATACTTAAGGCGGCTCCTGATATGGTGCTTCTTGATATAAATCTTCCGCATAAAAACGGAAAGGATATCTTGAAGGAACTTCGTACAAAATCAGATGTTCCGGTCATTATGGTTACGAGCAGTGATGCCGAGAGAGATGAGCTTGTGTCGATAGGCTACGGTGCAGATGATTATATAACAAAGCCTTATAATCCGACGCTGCTCCTTCTCAGAATGGGAAATATATTTAAGCGTCTTGGCGGTTCCTCATCTGATACAGCCGAATACGGTGATGTAAGCATCGATTTCAGAAGAAGCATGATAATCGCAAAAGACGGAAGTGAAACAGTTCTTTCTAAGAATGAAATGCTGATCCTGTCTTTCCTCTATAATAACAAGGGGCAGATAGTCAGCCGTGATGATCTGATGACGGATCTCTGGAACAACAGCGAGTATCTGAATGATAATGCACTTACGGTAAATATCAGCAGACTTCGCAGTAAGCTTGCAGATGCGGGAATGGAAAATGCAATCGAAACCCGTAAAGGACAGGGGTATATCTTGTTATGACATTTTTGAAGTATTTAAAAGACAGATCCGCACAGCTTATTACATCAATTATTATATTTGCGATCATAATATGGTTACTGATCTTATTTAAGCTGAATGTGGTCGCTGTAACGCTCGTAGCGGGACTGCTTATTCTTTATGAATTAATCTGCCTAATAATGGATTATAGCCGTAAGAGGGATTTCTATAACGGTCTGATAAAGAATTCAGAGCTTTTGGATAAGGCATATCTCGTGCTCGAGACATTGGAGAAGCCCGGTTTTCTGGAGGGTGATCTTGTCTGCGAAGCGCTTTATGAGATTAACAAATCAATGGCTGAAAATGTTGCTTTTTTTGAAAAGCAGGGAAGCGATTTTGCGGAATATCTTGAAATGTGGATTCACGAGGTGAAGCTGCCGCTTTCGGCTATCAGTCTTAAACTTCATAATCTTGTAAATGCGGAAACTGTCGAAGAGAGTATACCGGAAACAAGGATAGATGAGTATAAGAAGCTTCTTGCGGAAACGAGAAGAGTCGAAGGATTTATCAATCAGGTTCTCTATTATGTAAGATCCGGAACTGCTGAGAGAGATTATCACATTTCAAAGGTAAGCCTGGGTCAGATAATTCATGAAACAGCCATGACCTACAGAGAAAATCTTCAGGACAACAACATGAATTTTATGATTGAAACCGGGGATGTAGACATCGGTTCTACAGAGGTAAATACGGATCAGAAGTGGATGGTCTTCATAATGGGACAGCTGATCGCCAACAGTATCAAGTATAAGAGAGATAACACCGAGCCGTATGTAAAAATCATTACCGACAAGAAAAAAGTCGGTTCCGAGGATATGATATATCTTTCAGTAGAGGATAACGGCATCGGAATTCCTGCGGAGGATCTGAAAAGAGTTTTCGAGAAATCATTTACAGGCTATAACGGACAGACCAGAACCCGTTCGACGGGAATGGGACTCTATATTGTAAAGGAATTATGTGGTAAGCTGGGACATGATGTGAAGATTGAATCAGAACAGGGAAGCTGGACCAGAGTTACTATAATGATGAAGAACAATGACTATTATGGTGTGGTATGATGCTGTGCCAATATTACAGTTTTGTAATGTTAAGTAATATTAGAATGACGACGTCCTCTTTCTTATGGTTTATCATGTCATTATCACGGAAGCGGAAATTCCGGATGATAGCCATAAGTAAAGAGGAGTTTTTTTACAGTGGATGAATACAGCAGAAACTCCGGAAAGGATTTATAAATGAGTGAGATACTGAAAATTGACAGCATTGAAAAGTACTATGGAAGCAAATCTTCGCTTACAAAGGCACTTGATGATGTGTCCTTTATAGTTGAAGAGGGAGAGTATGTAGCCATAATGGGAGCGAGCGGCAGTGGAAAGACTACACTGCTTAACTGCATTTCCACTATAGACAGAGTTACATCCGGACATATATATGTTGCGGGTCAGGATATTACCAAGCTGAAAGGAAATAATCTGAATCGTTTCAGACGTGAAGAGCTGGGCTTTGTATTCCAGGATTTTAACCTCCTTGATACTATGACCGCATATGAGAATATAGCACTTGCACTTTCAATCCAGGGTAAGGATGCAAAGTTTATTGATGAGCGTATAAAAGATATGGCATCTCAGCTCGGAATAGAAGAAGTGCTGAATAAATATCCTTATCAGATGAGCGGAGGCCAGAAGCAGAGAGTTGCTGCGGCTCGTGCGATCATAACCGAGCCAAAGCTGGTACTTGCGGATGAGCCTACGGGAGCTCTTGATTCAAAGTCAAGTAAAATGCTTCTCGAGAGCTTTAAATATCTGAACGAGAGTATTCCGGCGACAATCCTGATGGTAACACATGATGCATTTACCGCATCATATTCAAAAAGAGTTATCTTTATAAAAGACGGAAAAATCTTCAATGAGATTATCAGAGGCGGCCGCAGCAGAAAAGAATTCTTTAACGAGATAATCGATGTGATATCTCTCTTAGGAGGTGACGCAGGCGATGCTCTTTAAACTTGCATTAAAAAATATAAAGAAAAGCGTGAAGGATTATTCGATATATTTCTTCACTCTTGTAATAGGCGTTGTTGTATTTTATGTTTTCAATGCGCTTGATTCACAGACAGCCATGCTGAGTGTGTCCGAATCGACCAGAGAGATCATCAACATGCTGAATATGTTTCTTAACGGAGTCAGCGCCTTTGTTGCAATAATCTTGGGCGGACTTATCATCTATGCCGGAAACTTTCTTATCAAAAGAAGAAAGAAGGAGTTCGGTGTGTATCTTACTCTAGGTATGAGTAAGAGAAGAATGTCAATGATACTCCTTACCGAGACAATTATTATAGGTATCTTATCTCTTGCTATCGGACTTGTTCTGGGAACGGCTTTGTCACAATTTATGAGTGTTATCGTTGCAAATATCTTTGAAGCAGATATGAGCAGATTCACATTCGTGTTTTCTGCGGATGCAGCTATTAAGACAGGTATTTATTTTGGAATTATGTATCTTGTCGTAATGATATTTAATACTGTATCTGTAGGTAAGGCAAGACTTATAGATCTTCTGTACGGAGCAAAAAAGGAAGAAAAGCTGAGACTCAGAAATCCGATAGTATGTTTCCTTTTGTTTATTGTAGCAGCGGCTGCACTTGCAGTTGATTATTATACAGTAACCGTCAGATTGAATGATATACATTCCGAAACAGGGTTGATTATCATACTTGCAGTGGGAGCTGTTTCTACATTTCTTGTCTTCTGGTCTGTATCGGGAAGTATACTTTACATTGTTACAAAGATGAAGGGATATTACTTTAAGCGTTTGAACAGCTTCATTCTGAGACAGTTCAGCAACAAGGCAAATACTATGGTGATGTCAATGACGGTAATCTGCCTTATGCTCTTTCTTACGATAGTTTTGCTCGGAAGTGCACTGAGCCTTGCAAATTCCATGAACAGTAATATCAAAGATCTTATTCCTTGTGATGTCATGATCGGAAAGCACGGTGATGATGGGGGCGATGTGGTCTCCGCATATATCAAAGAAGGCTTTGATATGAGTGTTCTTCAGGATGTGGAGGTTGTAAAATATTATGATTCGGAAGGCCTTACAATGAGTGACACAATGGGTGAGTATCTGGAGCCTGCTCTCGGAAATTATATATTTGTCACCAGGGAAAGTCAGGAAACATTCATGAGTCTGACGGATTATAATACACTGGCAAGACTATTTGGAAATGAGGAATTGTCACTTAAAGAAGATGAATATGCGATGGTTGCGGATCTCGGGATAGTCGTAGAGGCAAGAACCAATTCGATGAGAGCCGGCAGAAGCTTTGAATTCAAAGGACATACACTTACACCTGCATACCTGGATTGTAAGAAGGGTGCAGTTACAATGAGTCTTAACAAAAGTAATGAAGGTGTAGTAGTTGTAAATGATGATCTGCTTAAAGGTTCCAAAGTCTTAAGTCAGAGGATTTTTGCCAACTTTAAGGGTGAGACCAAGGAAGAACTGGCTAAGACCGATAAATATGTTGTAGACTTTTTCGAATCTCGAGGCGGCATCAATGAAGATATGTATTACGGAACGAAAATCGAAATGAAAGAGCAGTCGATAGGACTTGCGGCTATGGCTACATTTATAAGTCTCTATGTCGGAGTAATATTCCTTATAGCCAGTGCGGCAATCCTGTCCTTGAAGGAGCTTTCGGAAAGTACAGATAATGTTGAGAGATATGCTGTGCTCAGAAGGATAGGCACTGATGAGAAGATGATAAACAGTTCGCTTTTCAAACAGATAGGAATGTTCTTTGAATTTCCTATGTTCTTTGCAATCATTCATTCAATATTCGGCCTGAAGGCGACAAATAATATCTTTGCGGTTTATTCTTCGGACAAGATGGGGATGTCAATATGCATCACTGCTATTATTATCGTTTTGATCTATGGAGGATATTTCCTTCTTACATATTTTACAAGTAAGAGGATCATTGCAGATTATACTTACAGACAGCAGTAATCGAAAAGAACCGGCCCATCTTGGGTCGGTTCTTCTTATTATCTCATCCACCACGTTTTTCCTGTAAATCCCATTTGTATTCGGCGATATATTACATAGAGAACGAAAGCATATATTGCTGCTGCAACTACGAAAACAAACCAGGTTCTGGATTTCTTGTCTGCTTTTGGTTTAACTGATTCCTCTGCGGACTGACGATGGTTTTCTGAAGGGTCACTTACCTTGTAAACAACATCAATCTTGGTATTTGCCTTGATCTCATTGAGAGAATCATATTCTCCGCGGTACTTCTTTCCTTCTACCTCGAATTCATAGGTTGCCGTAAAGACCTTTTCGGTTGAGGTTACTGTAACACCTCCGCCGCCCTGAGTTACCTGTTTTCTGGAGGTTGAAACTTCCTTAACATAGCCCTCGGTAACCTGAGTTGCGTTCTCATCAGGTGTAGAAGCCTGTTTCAATGTTTTAAAAAACAATGGGATCATAACAACGGCATAGAGTACAATTAATCCGATCAAAAATATGGATCGTGCGTTAAATGATACATTTCTTGAACTTGTTTCTATTTTTACACTGCGATCAAAGTCATTAACCTTGTTAGTTGTGTATGTGTATGGATCATCGTCGTCGAGATGACTCTTGGCATAAAGGTCGTCATAGACGTGATCGAAGGAGTCATGCGAAGGTCTGTATGTGTTATTATTGCCATAATTGTTATTGAAATTATTATTTCTGTTATTGTCGTTATTGTCATTTTTAAGCTGCATTATGTTTCCCCTAAAGCTGTTTTATATTTTTCCAAATTTCCTCGTAGTATGATACTACATCGACACCGTAAATGTCATTAAGAATTTCTTTGGTAAGGGCCTCCCGTGAAGGTCCTTTTTTTATGATATTTCCATCCTTCATAAGCAGGATGTTATCTGTGAGAGTTGCGGCTGTCCCGATGTCGTGGAATACGGAAATTACAGTATTCGGATAAGACACGCCGTTTATTTCGGTCTGTCGTGATGCCCAGTCTCTGAGATAGAAAATAAGCTCAATATGATATTTCAGATCGAGATGATTGGTAGGCTCATCAAGCAGTATTATCGGTGTTTCCTGTGCTATGGTCCTTGCAAGCATGACACGCTGGAGCTGTCCTCCCGACAGTTCAGAAAGCTGCTTCTTCCTGATGCCGCTTAGACCTGTGGCTTCAATGGCGTTTTCTGTTATTTCTTTATCATGCTTTGAGCTTCTGCCCAGCATTTCACCGAGACTGTTTCCCGAGTGAGCATATCTTCCGAGTAATACCGTGTCATATACGGTATATGAAAAGTAGATGGAAGTGAACTGCGGCATCATTGCTATATAACGGGCAAGCTCTCTCTTGGAGAGAGAAGACAGTTCTTTTTCCTCTAAGGTATCGGATTTGCTGTTCGCGTCGGCTGCGGTGGAGAGCCGCACATTTCCCGTGTAGGGAAGAATTCCTGCGAGAACACGGAGCAGGGTAGTCTTTCCTGAACCGTTAGGGCCGAGTATTCCCCAGATGCCTCCATCCGTAAAGCTTACGGAGATGTCGTTAAGTATGAAGTTGTTTTTTTCGTATCCGGCGGATACCTTGTCTAAACGTACATTCATAGCTCAGTGTCTCCATATGGATTCTTTGGTGTCAGGGGTATCATTTCTCGGCGGCTGCATTGTCACGTTTCCTGAAGAACAGGATTATGAAGAACGGTGCTCCGAGCAGAGCGGTCACGGCGCCTACAGGAATCTCTCGCGGTGAGAGTATTGTTCTTGCTATAAGATCCATTACA
Organism: uncultured Lachnospiraceae bacterium; assembly: GCA_946405625.1. GTDB lineage: Bacteria > Bacillota > Clostridia > Lachnospirales > Lachnospiraceae > Eubacterium_Q. Next base: position 9,106 of record CAMJHQ010000051.1, read on the forward strand.
GACATAAAGGCACCGCCGTATATAAAACTCATTGGGATAACTGCTTTATGCCGTGATCCGAATATTCTTCGTACACTGTGAGGGGCAACCAGATCGATAAAACCGATAGTTCCCGTAAAAGCAACCGACACACCCGTAAGCAGTGCGGTAAGCAGGATGAGGAAAACCTTACGGTTCTTTGTGTTGACTCCCATTGACATGGCCTGGTCGTCTCCGAAGGTCATGATATCAAGTTCCCTGGAGAACAGCATTATTATAAATGTAACTATGATGCATGTAGGGATAAGTATCAGAACATGAGTCCAGTTCCTTGCTGAGAAAGAACCCATCATCCAGAAATATATCTGCTGTGAATGGTTCGGGAAAAGTGCAGCTAACAGAGTCAGTGATGCGCTTACAAAAAGAGATATGACCATTCCTATCAGAATGATCGTATAGCTGTGGATATTCTGATCGATCCTGCTTGAAAAAAGAATAACAAAAAATACGGTGAGCAGTGCGAAAACAAAACTTACTCCCGGAAGCAATATACTTCTAAGTGTAAAGGACTGAATGCCTGAAATGATTACGATCGCGGCACCTATCGCGGAACCGGATGATACACCCATCGTATAGGATGAGGCAAGTGGATTCTGGAGGAGCGACTGCATGACTGCACCGCTGACGCTGAGAGCACCTCCGACAAAGAATGCAGCAAGAGCTCTCGGAACACGGATGCTCCAGAAGATAGACACAGTCATCGGCTCTATATGATCCGGAAGACTGAAACCGAATAGTTTATGCACAGTAATATAAAGTGCATCAGGGAGCGACACATGGACGCTCCCTATATTTATGCACATTATCAGAATGATTATGCAGATGATTAAAGACAGAATATACTTTTTCATGAGAATACCTAAACTGATCTTTAATCCGCGTATATTTCTTACTGGAAGTCAGCGAACTGATCAGGATAAACTTTCTTACCCATTTCAATCATAGCGTCAACAACGTGATTGTTAGGCTGGTTACTTGATGTTGCATCTATATAATATACCTCATCGTTCTTAATTGCATTAACATTTTCCCAACCTTCGCTTGTCTTGATGACATTTACAGCATCTTCGATGTAGTCAACATTTGTAAGGATGACATCAGGATTCATAGCGATAGCTTCTTCTTCTGAGATTGAAATCCAGCTCTCCTGGTCGCCTGTTACGTTTTCGGCACCGATAGCTGTTATCATTTCATCAAGATATGTTCCCTTACCGAAGGTGTAGATTGAAGGATAATCGGCACTTGGAAGTGAGATCATGAAGAGAACTTTCTTCTTATCTGTTACTGTGCTTCCGGCAGCATGAATTTCATCGATTGTACCTTCGAAAGTCTTGATAAGCTCATGAGCCTTATCTGATTCACCAACAGCGTCACCGATGAACTGAAGATCTTCAATGATATCATTGAAAGAGTTGCTTGATGGGATGTCTGCTACACAGATACCTGCGTCTCTTGCAGGCTGGAATACATCCTCGCCACCGAAGCTGCTCATGCCTGATGTGAAAATGATGTCCGGCTTAAGAGCAACGAGTGCTTCGTTATCAGGTGCCATCATATCAAACTGCTGAACGCCTACAGGAAGCTGCTCGATATAAGCATATGAATTTGTATCAACCGCAACAATCTTATCTGCAAGACCGAGGTCGATAAGGAAACGTGTTGTTGAAGGAGCCATTGATACGATAGTATTAACTTCTTCAGGAATGGCAATTTTGTTGCCGGCTCTGTCTTCTGCATTCGGAGCAGCAGCATCTGAAGCAGATGATTTTTCGGTTGTTGCTTCAGTAGCGGCTTCTGTAGTTGCTTCTTCAGTTGTTGCCTCGGTAGCAGCTTCAGTTGTCACTTCTTCAGTGATAGCTTCGGTAACTGCAGTAGTTGGCTCTTCGCTTTTTCCGCATCCTGTCATAACAGAAAATGCCATAACAGCTGAAACAGCAATTGTTAATAGTTTTTTCTTCATAATTTTTCTCCTTGACTATAAATAAATATTAATCAATAGGGTATAATAGCACAAAACCCTATATATGGCAAAAATAAAAAATTATGATTTATTCATAGCTTTTATTTATGATTATGATATAGTAAAATCCCATGTAGAACATTAAAACGATTATGTGATTAGTTAAATTTCAGAAAATCAGGTTGAATGTGATATGGAAGTAAACAGAAAAGAAGTTGAAAGATATCTGGGTTACAGAGGAGTTTCTGTAATAGATGATAAAATGTCTTCTATAATAGAAGAATGTATAGAGGATATGAAGAGAGAAGTGACACCGAGGGAAATCCATAAGACATTTCCGATTGTCTGGGATGAAGTCGTGAGTCCGGCCGGTGATAAATCCGGATGTAGTGATGAAGTTGATCGCAGTTCTGAAACCGGTGGCGGTGATGAAGATACCTTTGGCTGCAGTTTTTCCGGAATAAAGGTCGGACCGGGCAATCTTGTGAAGAATCTGAAGGGATGCAGTGAGATTGTTATGATGGCTGTGACGATCGGTCCGGGGCCGGACAGACTCGTGAGACGAGCTGAATTAAGGGATATGCTTAAGGCATATACCTATCAGGCGGTCGGAGCCGCTATGGCGGAAGCATGGTGTGAAGAGGTTAATGACATTATCCGAAAAGAGGCCGAGGAGAAAGGGCTTTTCACAAGACCGAGGTTTTCTCCGGGGTATGGAGATTTTCCTCTGGAGGTTCAGAAGGATTTCGAGAGAATACTCGAGATGCCGAAATCGATAGGCGTATCTCTTTCGGAAAGCCTGCTTATGACGCCGACTAAGTCCATAACAGCCGTGGTCGGACTTTCAAAATACAGAACGGACTGTCATACTGCCGGCTGCGAGGAATGTAATATGCATGAAACCTGTGAATATTCGCGGGCGTGAGACAGGTGATTATTTTAAGAATATAAATTATGAAAGAAGAGATTAGATTAATGAGAAAAGATTTAAGGGAGAGACTTGGAAAAGAATGGCTGTTCTGTGATGGAGGAATGGGAACATTTCTGCAGGAACACGGCCTCAAGGGAGGAGAGCTTCCGGAAACATGGAATGTGCTGAAGCCTGAGGTGATTCTGGATCTTCATGAGAGATATCTGAGAGCCGGAGTAAACATTTTCAATACCAACTCTTTTGGTCTTAATAGCTTGAAATTCCCGGGACGTGTGGATGAATTGATGACAGCCGCAGTTTCGCTTGCAAAACAGGCAAGAATTAATACAGGGAGAGAAGATGCATATATTGCCATAGATATCGGACCTACGGGAAAGCTTCTTGAACCGATGGGAGATCTTAGCTTTGATAAGGCTGTCGAGCTTTTCAGTGAGACTATTGCAGCAGGCGTTAAAGCAGGCGGAGATCTTGTGCTTATAGAGACTATGAGTGACAGTTATGAGGCTAAGGCAGCGGTGCTTGCAGCAAAGGAAACCTGCGATCTGCCTGTTATTGTTACTACTATATATGATGAGAAAGGTAAGCTCCTTACAGGAGGAGATGTTGATTCAACGGTAGCGATGCTCGAAGGCCTCGGAGTAGATGCACTCGGATTAAACTGCGGTCTTGGGCCTGATCTTATGATACCTATGGTAAAGAGACTCATTGAGGTCGCATCAATTCCTATAGTCGTTAATCCGAATGCCGGTCTTCCGAGAACTGAAGGCGGAAAAACGGTTTTCGATGTAGGACCTGATGAATTCGCTGAAACTATGGGAACTATAGCGGATATGGGAGTACAGGTGCTCGGAGGCTGCTGCGGAACGACGCCGGAGCATATGAAGAGAACCATTGAAGTAGTAAAACCTAAGGAGTTCAGAGAAAATACACCAAAGGATATTACGGTCGTTTCTTCGTTCTGTAAGGCAGTAATCTGTGACAGAAAGCCGATTATAATCGGTGAGAGAATCAATCCTACGGGAAAGAAGAGATTTAAGCAGGCACTTCGTGATAATGATATCGATTATATTTTGACTCAGGGCCTTGAGCAGGAGGATGCGGGGGCGGATATTCTTGATGTGAATGTCGGACTTCCTGAAATCGATGAGCCCAAGATGATGAGAGAGGTTGTGACAAAGCTTCAGGGAGTTACGGGTCTTCCGCTTCAGCTCGATACCACAGATATCACTGCTCTTGAGCAGGGACTCAGATATTATAACGGAAAGCCTATGATCAATTCCGTAAACGGTAAGGCCGAGGTTATCCGTGAGGTTATGCCGCTTGTTAAAAAATATGGAGGAGTTCTGGTCGGACTTGCACTTGATGAAGATGGAATTCCTGAGACAGCTGATGGAAGGATCAGAGTGGCTGAAAAGATTTATAAAGCTGCCGATGAGTATGGTATTCCGAGAAAGGATATTGTTATAGACGGACTTTGTATGACAGTTTCATCAGACTCATCATCGGCGCTTACTACCCTGGAAACTCTGCGACGGATAAGGGATGATTATCATGGACATAGTATACTCGGGGTTTCGAACATTTCCTTCGGACTTCCGGAAAGACAGATAATAAATGCATATTTCCTTACTATGGCTATGCAGATGGGACTTTCTTTTGCAATCATGAATCCGAATAATGCACAGATGATGTCGGCATATTGGTCATTCCTTGCACTTTCGGATCTCGATCCGCAGTGTATGGGATATATAAATGCATGCTCACAGAATATTTTTTCGATTGTTTCTTCGAGTACAGCTGCGAGTGCTGCTCCTGCTTCAGGTGAAGTGGCAGATCAGAGCAAGGGTGGTTCTTCGAGCCCTCTCGGAAATGCTATCGAAAGAGGCATGACGGGACTTGCTGAAAGTGCCATGAAGGATGCTATAAAGGATGGAACGGATCCTTTGGAGGTTATAAATGCAGAGCTGATCCCGGCTCTTGATAAGGTAGGAAAGGGCTTTGAGAAAGGAACGGTATTCCTTCCGCAGCTTCTCATGAGTGCCGATGCTGCAAAGGCGGCCTTTGAAGTGGTAAAGCAGGCTATGGCAGATAAGCCTCGAGAACTTAAAGGAAAGGTTATCATTGCGACGGTAAAGGGAGATATCCATGATATCGGTAAGAATATAGTTAAGGTTATGCTGGAAAACTACGGTTATGATGTTATCGATCTCGGAAAGGATGTTCCGCCTGAAGTAATCGTGGATAGGGCTATAGAAGATAATGTTCCGCTGGTCGGTCTCAGTGCGCTTATGACAACGACGGTTGTTAGTATGGAGGATACAATAAAGCTGCTTCGTGAGAAGAAGCCCGATACAAAGGTGGTAGTCGGAGGAGCGGTTATGACACAGGAATATGCCGATCAGATAGGGGCAGACTGCTATGCCAAGGATGCAATGGCAACGGTCAGATATGCTGATGAAGTCTTTGAGTCGCTAAAGAAATAAATATATAGTTAATTTTCACAATATTTTAGGTGAGGATTGTATATAATTCTATATAGTATTTTTTGCTTCTTGTCTTGAATTAACAAAGATTTTGCTTTATAATGCAAATAGATAGAAGATTTTCATAGGCTTTTATCAAGGTAATTTTCGTCGGGGCGAGCGACGTAATTATACACTATTACACAAAAATCTATAAAAAAATTAAAGGAGAGAATGATTTATGAAGAACAAGGGTTTCTCACTCGTTGAGCTTATTATCGTTATTGCTATTATGGCAATCCTCGCTGCAGCTATCGCTCCAGCTCTTATCCGTTACATTGACAAGTCAAGAAAGGCTGATGACCTTACAGCAGGTGGTA
>CAMJHQ010000052.1 GCA_946405625.1 uncultured Lachnospiraceae bacterium
TCAGACTTGGTGCAGGTGCTTTCGTTTGTGGTGAGGAGACAGCTCTTCTTAACTCAATCGAAGGTAAGCGCGGTATGCCTAGACCAAGACCTCCTTTCCCGGCAGTTAAGGGACTTTGGGGCAAGCCAACCTGTGTTAACAACGTTGAGACACTTGCTTGCGTACCTTTCATTCTTCGTGAAGGTGCTGCAGAGTTCGCTGCAGTTGGTACTGAGAAGTCAAAGGGTACTAAGGTATTCGCTCTCGGTGGTAAGGTAAATAACGTAGGTCTCGTAGAGGTTCCTATGGGAACAACTCTTAGAGAGCTCATTTATGATATCGGTGGCGGTATCCCTAACGGTAAGAAGTTCAAGGCTATCCAGACAGGTGGTCCTTCAGGCGGATGTCTGACAGAGGAGTTCCTTGATGAGCCTATCGATTTCGATAACCTCGTTCAGAAGGGATCTATGATGGGTTCCGGTGGAGCTATCGTTATGGATGAAGACAACTGTATGGTTGACGTTGCTAAGTTCTACATGGAGTTCATCTGTGATGAGTCATGTGGTAAGTGTTCACCATGCCGTATCGGTACTAAGAGAATCCTTGAGGTTCTTACAAAGATCACAGAAGGTAAGGGTACTATGGAAGACCTTGATACTCTTGAAGAGCTTAGTAAGACTATCCAGAAGAATTCACTTTGTGCTCTCGGACAGACAGCTGCTAATCCGGTTAATTCAACACTTAAGCATTTCCGCGATGAGTACATCGCTCATATCGTTGATAAGAAATGTCCGGCTCATGTATGTAAGAGCCTTATGCAGTACAAGATCGATCCTGATAAGTGCGTTGGCTGCGGTATGTGTGCACGTAACTGTCCTGCAGGTTGTATCGAGCAGACAGATTACATCGCTCCTAACCACAAGCTTGCTTCATACAAGATTGATCCTGCAAAGTGCGTAAAGTGTGGACTTTGTATGAGTAACTGTAAGCTTAACGCTATAACAAAAGAGTAAGGAGGTAACTACTATGGCGATGGTAAATATTAAAATAGAAGGCATCTCCTATCAGGTTGAGGAAGGGCTTACAATCCTCGAGGCTGCTAAGAAGTGCGGTTATGAGATTCCTTCACTTTGTGCATTCAATCACGGCGAATGCAACCAGGGTTCATGTCGTGTATGTCTCGTTGAGGCAACAGGCGCTAGAGGCCTTGTAGCAAGCTGTGTTTATCCTGTAGCAGAGGGTATGGAGATTAAGATTTCTTCACCTGCAGCTACAGCAGCAAGAAGACAGAGCGTTGAGCTCCTTCTTTCAAATCACAATATGAACTGCCAGCAGTGCGATAAGAACGGTAAGTGTGAGCTTCTCCATGTTGCATATGTAACAGGAGCAAGAGAGGGCGCTTTCCAGGGTGTTCATTCAGAGACACACCTTGACACAGTTGCACCTGGTATCGTAAGAGATACATCAAAGTGTATCCTTTGCGGAAGATGTATAGAGAGATGTAAGAATGCTCACGGTCTCGGAATCCTCGGATTCGAGAACAGAGGATTCAGCACATTTGTTGCACCAGCTGAGAACAGAGGATTCAACGATTCTCCATGTATCCAGTGTGGACAGTGTGTAAATGTATGTCCTACAGGCGCTCTTATGGAGCATTCAGAGATAGATAAGATCGATGCTGCACTTGCAGCAGGTAAGACTGTCATCGCTCAGGCTGCACCTGCAGTTAGAGCTGCACTTGGCGAGGAGTTCGGTTACAAGATCGGAACACCTGTAACAGGTAAGATGGCAGCAGCTATGAGAAGACTTGGATTTGCAAGAGTTTACGATGTAAACTTCGGTGCTGACCTTACAATCATGGAGGAAGGTACAGAGCTTCTCGGAAGACTTCAGAACGGCGGAACACTTCCGATGATCACATCATGTTCACCTGGATGGGTTAACTACGCTGAGTATAACTATGGAGATCTTCTTCCACACCTTTCATCATGCAAGAGCCCTCACCAGATGCAGGGTGCTATCATCAAGTCTTACTGGGCAGAGCAGAACGGCATTAAGCCTGAAGATATTTTCGTAGTATCAGTTATGCCTTGTACAGCTAAGAAGTTTGAGAGACAGCGTGATCAGCTTAAGGTTAACGGCATTGATGATGTAGATGCAGTTATCACAACACGTGAGCTTGCTCGTATGATCAAGAGATCAGGTATCCTCTTCGACAGACTTCCTGATGAAGATTGGGATCAGGATATCATGGGCGATTACACAGGTGCCGGAGTTATCTTCGGTGTTACCGGTGGTGTTATGGAAGCTGCTCTCAGAACAGTTTACTTCAAGCTTACAGGCAAGGAATCTGAGCCTATCGAGTTCAAGGCTGTTCGTGGTCATGACGCAGGTATCAGAGAGGCTTCAATCGATATCAACGGTACTACAGTAAATGTAGCTATCGCTTCAGGTATGAAGTCTGCAAAGGTTCTCCTTGATGAGATCAGAGAAGGTAAGTCAAAGTATCAGTTCATCGAGATCATGGGATGTCCTGGTGGATGTATCAACGGTGGTGGACAGCCTTACGTTCGTGAGTGCTTCCTTCCAAACGAAGATGATGACATCATGGATACATACAAGGAGAAGAGAGCACAGGCTCTTTACTCAGAGGATGAGAGACAGACTCTTCGTCAGTCACATAACAATCCTCAGATCGTTGAACTTTATGAGAAGTTCCTTGGCGAGCCTAACAGCCACAAGTCACATGAGCTTCTGCATACAACATATGCAGCACGTGAAGGTTTCAACGACGTTCAGTAATTGAAATAAATTACCTGAAATATTGCAGGCGGATGAGAAATCATCCGCCTGTTTTTTCGTCCGGATTACGGTTGTGGAAATACTAAAGGATTGTTATAATTCATAATGATTCATAAGGTTATAGAAATAGAATCGGGGGATTTTATGAGAAAACGTATTATCAGTTTATTATTAACTATTGCAATCATAGTCGGTGCATTTCAGCTGACACCGCTTACAGCGCATGCTGCAGAAGGTTATTCCATATGGATAAATTATGAAACCAATACAATTACAGTATATTATAACGGCAGTCCTGTGAAGGGGTTTATATGTTCTACGGGAGCTGCAACTCCGACAAGCGGAACATATTATTCACAGGATAAGTACAGATGGTGTGAGCTGAAGGGCGGCGTCTGGGGACAGTATTGTCAGGTTATCACAGGAAATATCCTGTTCCATTCTGTTCCTTGTCTGGAAAGAGATCCTTCAACTCTTGAATATTGGGAGTATGACAAGCTTGGATCAACTGCATCTGCAGGCTGCGTAAGACTTACAGTACGCGATGCAAAGTGGATTTATGATAATTGTCCTGTAGGAACGCCGGTTACATTTTATGCAAGCAGTGATCCGGGACCTTTCGGAAAGGTAAAGGGACTCAAAATCAGTACAGCACCGGAACCATATCGTAACTGGGATCCGACAGATCCTGCTCCTGAAAATCCCTGGAATCAGGATACGATATATATGCAGAAGGCATTTTCAGCTGCAGGCTACAAGAAATATAATCCGGAGCTTCAGAGCGTGATCGATACGACTCTCGGTTCAGACGAGCAGATCCTCAAGGTTCATTGGATGACAGAGGGAATAAGAGGCGGCAGCCGTGCATCGGACCTTTTCGATATTAAAATATATAAATCAAATTATCCTGAACTTGTTAAGGCTTACGGTGCAGATAATTATTCTTACGTATATGATTATAATATGTGGGGATATCAGAAGGGACGTATTGCAAATGTACTGATTGCACCGTATAAGAATGCATACATTTTCGATGCACAGTACTATGCTGACAGATATCCGGACCTTAAGAAGGCATTTGGATATGACAGTGAAAAGTTGATGAGGCATTTTGCATTCTATGGTCTGAATGAAGGCCGTCAGGCGAGCCCTGTTTTCGATGTTACATTTTATAAGAATAAGTATGCAGACCTCAGAGCTGCGTTCGGAAATAACAATGTTCTATATGTAAATCATTTCATCAAGAGCGGACTTCGTGAGGGACGCCAGGCAAGTATCCTCTTTGATGTAAATTTCTATAAGAATAATTATGCGGATCTCAAGGCTGCGTACGGAACAAACAGCGCAAACAACGTAAAGCTTGCGGAGCATTTCATGAAGTATGGTCTGAAGGAAGGGCGTCAGGGTTCGGCAATCTTTGATGCACGTTATTATGCAGGAAACTATAAGGATCTTGCGAATGCATTTAAGGGAGATGTGAGAAAATATATGGCACATTTCCAGAACAGCGGACTTCGCGAGGAAAGATGTGCCAGCGCTCAGTTTGATATCAGAGTTTACAAGAACAGATATTCGGATCTCAGAGCTGCGTTCGGAAATAATAATGCGGCTTATGCGGCTCACTATATGGGCTCCGGAGCACGTGAGAAGCGTGTTGCATCGGTTCTGGACGGCAATATAAGTGCTGTATTCAATGCAAAGTATTATGCAGATAAGTATCCGGATCTTAAAGCTGCATTTGGATATGATGAGCATAAACTGCTTACACATTTTGTGAAGTATGGTATCCGCGAGGGACGCCAGGCTTGTGCAACCTTCAATGTTACAGCATATAAGAACAGATATGCGGATCTGAAGAGTGCATTTGGAAATGATAATTATCTCTATGTTAAGCACTATATCAAGTATGGTGTTAAGGAAAAGAGAAAAGCAGATTAGAAGTTTATTTAACAGAATTTGGAGGCTTTAAATGGCAATCAATTACAGTAAGGTAGCTATGATAGGATGCGGGTTCGTAGGATCCGCGTCCTGCTTTGCGCTTATGCAGAGCGGACTTTTCAGGGAAATGGTGTTGATCGATACAAACAAGGATAAGGCTGAAGGCGAGGCACTCGATATCAGCCACGGACTTCCTTTCGCAAAACCGATGGATATATATGCGGGCGATTATTCGGATATATCCGATGCAGCAATCGTAATCGTATCCGCGGGAGCGGCTCAGAAGCCGGGTGAAACAAGACTCGATCTTGTTAAGAAAAATGTGGGCATTTTCAAGAGCATAATGCCTAATATCAAGAATTCCGGATTCGAGGGTATACTGCTTATCGTCGCAAATCCTGTAGATATCCTCACAGCAGTGGCCAGAGAACTCACCGGATTTCCAGAGTCCAGAGTATTCGGTTCGGGAACGGTTCTTGACACTGCAAGACTGAAATATCTTCTCGGAGAACATCTTGGTGTTGACAGCCGTACGGTACATGCATTTATAATAGGAGAGCATGGTGACAGTGAGATTGTAGCATGGAGCAGTGCAAATGTATCCGGAGTTCCGCTGCATGACTTCTGCGAGATGAGGGGACATTTCAAACATGAAGAGTCTATGATCGCAATTGCGGAATCCGTAAAGAACAGTGCATATGAGATCATTCAGAAGAAACAGGCGACTTATTATGGAATCGCAATGACGATAAGAAGAATATGTGAAGCGATAATCCGTGATGAGGAGTCAATCCTTCCGGTATCGGTTGCGCTTCATGGAGATTTCGGACTCGACGGGGTGACGCTCAGTATGCCTGCAATAGTCGGAAGGAGTGGAATTGAAACGCTTGTGCCGATAAAACTCAGTGCCGAAGAACAGGCAAAGCTTTCAGCTTCGGCTGAGACGCTGAAGAAAGTATATAAAGAAGCGATGGGATTTACCAAGGATTGAGATGCATCGGAAGCCGATGAGTCTCATAAGCCTAATGCTCATATGGATAGCCATGGTAAGTTCACTGTCGTAAAAACAAGGGGAGAACGGGATGGAAGATAAAAGGTATGCCGTACTGATCGATTCGGATAACATTTCATCAAAATATATAACAAGTATTCTGGATGAAATGACAAAGTACGGAGTTGTTACTTATAAGAGAATTTATGGGGATTGGACGACATCACAGTCGACCAAGTGGAAGAAGGAGCTGATGGAGAATTCAATCACTCCGATTCAGCAGTTCAGAAATACAGTCGGCAAAAATGCCACCGACTCGACGCTCATCATCGATGCGATGGATATCCTGTACACGCAGAGTGTAGACGGATTCTGCATCGTTTCAAGTGATGGCGATTTTACGAGGCTTGCGAGCAGACTTCGCGAGTCGGGAATGCACGTTATCGGAATGGGCGAGAATAAGACACCACGTTCCTTCAGAGCAGCGTGTACGGTCTTTACGGATCTTGAGCTCCTGCTTGATCAGTCCGAAGATGAATCAATCGGCGGCGGCAAGAGGACAGGCAGTTCGAAGAAAAAGAAGAAGGCTGAAAATGTGCTCGATCAGAAGATCATTGAGAATGCTATTATCGAGATTATTACCGAGAATGACAACAAGGGCAGGCTCACCGGACTTGGCGAGATCGGAAGCCGACTTCAGAAGAAGTATTCAGATTTCGATGTCAGAAATTACGGATACAGTTCACTTTCAACCTTTATCGATGAGGCTGACGGATTTGATCTTACGAAGACAAACAGCACGGTGCATGTCTCGATACATGAGGACCGCGACATGAAGGAGAAGGTCATCGCCTTTGCGGTCGAGACCGTGAAGAAGGCCGGCGATAAGGGAATTGAGCTCGGACTGCTCGGTCAGAAGATCCATGCGGAATTTCCGAAATTCAATGTTAAGGAATTCGGATATTCGACGCTTTCCAAATTCATACATGGTATCAAGAGTCTGAAGATCGCAAACGACGGAAGCAGGATGAAGATTTTTGGAAGATAAAGCATAGTAATGTGGTAATTGCATATAGATAAGCGGGATTAAGCCGATAAATCTACAATAAATGTAAGATTTATTGGCTTTTTTTCAATATTTTTGGTATAGTTGGAGTTGTTACATTTTTTTTACAAAAAAGTAAAATGTGACCATAAATGTGTATAGTAGAAACGTATAATAATCAGATGCAGGAGATGAGATATTCGAAAGCATCTCGATTCAGGAGAGTTTATGACTGATGAGGAATTCAGCCTCGCCATGCAGAAGATTGCCGCGGGTGACCGCGACGCACTCGGGCAGGTTTATGAGGCATATCTAAAGTTAATATATGCTCTGTGCTTATCCAAGCTGAAACATAAAGAATCAGCAGAAGATGTGACCTCGGAGTTTTTCATCAGACTGTATAACAGTGCTGGAAGTTATGACGGACGAGGGAATCATAAGGCGTGGATCGGAACGATAGTCAGAAATATGTGCATAGACTATATCAGAAAAAACAGTAGAGAAATGACCACGCTGGATGCACCGGATGAAGATGGAAATGTACGTGAAATCGCCGATCCGGGAGGAACAGAAGAGGGCTCAGGCTTTGAGGAGAAGGTTGATAATCGATTAACCCTTGAAAAAGCAATGAAGACCCTTTCGGATAAAGAACAGCAGGTAATTAACATGAAAGTCGCGGGAGGCATGACCTTCCGGGAGATTGCAGAGGCGCTGGAGATGCCGCAAGGTACGGTATCCTGGCACTATAACGAAGGAATTAAGAAACTCAGGAGGCTTCTTTCATGAGTAAAATTCATGATAGAAAAGTTAATACTGATGGAAAGATTCTGAGCACCACTAAGAAGTTCAGCGAGCTTTTGGCAGATGAGCCTATGATCGACGAAGAGGTTGAGAAGGCTCTTCGCGATGCTATGGATCAGGAAACTCCGGACCTTTGGAACAGAATTATGGCCGGTATTGATGCTCCTGATTCACCATCCGGCTTCGATGAATTTGAAGGTTTGACAGAAACTGTTACCGATGAAGGAAAACCTGAAGTGGCAGATAATGCTGCAAATGGTGAGAAATCTGATGCTGCTGATAATGTAGTTCAGTTCAGGAGTAAGACTTCCGAACAGGATAATGCAGGTGACAGTCACAGCAAGAAGGAGTCAGACAGAAAAGCGGTTATTCGTAAATGGAGTGGACTTCTTGTGGCGGCAGCTCTTATCATTGTGGTATCGATTCCTGCAGCGAAAGTTATTTTCAGTCAGAATAGAAGGCAGAAAGAAAGTACGTTAGGAAATGCTCCGGTAACGGCACAGGCAACAACTGTAGAGTATGTTGAGGAAGCTGAAAATGGTGGATATGATTCAGCTGCTATGGATGCAGAGGCAATTGAGTCTGAAGATTATATAGATTCATCAAATTCAATGAATACAAAATCCGAAAACAGTAATGGAGCTCAAGCCGGTGAAGCAGCAGCAACAGAGGCGGCAACTGAAGCGGCAACAGAAGCAGCTACTGAAGCAGCAGAGGAGTCGACAACTCAGGCGGTAAACAAAGGTGTAGAAACTTTGGGAGGAAAGGATACAATAGTTGCCGAAAATTGGAAAATTGACACTGAAAATATTCCTAAAGATAAACGTAATATGTATTTTGCTGTAAGCAAATATGCCGGAATATACAATTTAGATACAGGAAAGAACGTTATATTATATGGACTTGCTGATGCTACAATTGAGGCACGTGTTGTAACTGAGGATGATGAATACTATTTGACTGATTGTATTGAGATATCTATAGCCGATAATGAGGAAACAGAAGAGTATTTAGATGGTACTATTAAGATACTTAATGCTGAAGATTCGGGCATTACGAAGCTTATGGATGTTGAAGAATACACAGAAGAGAGCAGATATAGATTTTCTGTGAAATATCCCGAAAAAAATAACAAAAATGAGGTTGAAATTGTTGAAATTTTCTCAATGGAGTGATATAATAACCATAGTTAATTGATCATAATTTTTCCTCCATGGGTCGGAAGTCGTTCGAAATCAGGCTTCCGGCCCTATTCATTTGTTTGATCAGGATATCGTGATATCTAAGCATGAATTCCGGCGATTCTATTGCTGAGTAGTTCACATAGATAACAATGTGTGATCTGCCGTAAAAAGAAGGCGGACAGAATTATAAAATGCTCGCCGTTGTTGCTTGAATAATCGGCATAGCTGAAATATAATTGATATCGGAAGCATCCGTTTTTTTATTTCGATTAATTTCGGAATAAAAAAAACGGAGAAAAAAATGCTAGTAATACGATACCTTGCCCATTTTATGGGGGTTCGCGGTCCGCCGACGTAATCTTTGTTTAGGAGATTATCCATTATTGGATAGAATACATTTCAAAACAAATGATTATTGGAGGGACTGTAAATGATAGATTTTGAACATATGACGCTCAGTAATAACTATATGTTTAATATGGTTATGCGTCGAAAAAGACTATGCAAGATAACGCTTGAGCGAATTCTTGGAATTAAGATTGCAGACATTTCGTATCCTGATTCCGAGAAGACAGTTGATGTTGATCTCAGTGCAAAAAGTATCCGATTGGATATTTATTGCGAAGATGATAAATCAATGTATAATATCGAACTTCAGAATGGTGAATATGAGGACCTTCCTCGTAGAAGCCGATATTACCAGAGCCTGATGGATGTGGATGAACTTGAGAAGGGACATTCATATAGTGAACTCAGGAAGAGCATTGTCATATTTATATGCACATTTGATTTTCAGAAGGATGATGATCGTCAATATAAGTTTGATACTAAAAATGCAGGAAGACATTTATATACCTTTGAAAATGTATGTGTAGAAGATGGTGAAATAAAGCTTAATGATGGTACGAAGAAAATTTATCTTACAACCAAAAGTGAAATGGATGATATTCCTAAGGAGTTGAAATGCTTTCTTGACTATCTTGAGTCGGGGGTAATATCAGATGATTTCACCAAGGAGCTGGATGACGCGGTTGTTGAAACCAGACGTGATAAGAAATGGAGAGAACGCATTATGACGTTAGAAGAATATGCATTAGCAAGAAGTCGTGAAGATATTTTGAAGGCAAAAGAAGAAGGAAGAGAAGAAGGACGAGAAGAAGGAAGAGAAGAAGGAAGAGAAGAAGGAAGAAATGTCATCAACTCCCTTGTGCAGATGCTGATTCAGGATGGACGTCTGGATGATCTTAAGAAATCTACAGAAGATCAGGACTTTCAGAAACAGCTTATTAAGGAATATGGACTCGGTGAATAAATGTTTGTAATTGTTGGCCGTAGAATACGGGACATGAGGTGCCTGTATTCTATGGCTTTTTTGTTTCTCAGGAATGTGTAATCGTGATATAATAATTCTGTATGACTTTGATTGTGGAACGAAATACGATTTACTTCGTGCTTTGCAGGGATAAGTTTCGAAGTGGAACGGAATTACGGTGGTTCCGTGAATAGTCATAAAAAAGTTGCGAAGTGAAATGTAATGATGCATGCCATCATTACGGAGGTTAAGATGAAGATAGGAATTTTCGATTCGGGAATAGGTGGAATTTCGGTTCTGCATGAGGCAATAAAAAGAATGCCGGAAGCAGAGTTTCTGTTTTATGCAGATACTGATCATGTACCGTATGGACTTAGAACAAAAGAAGAGATATTAGAGTTTTCCCGTGAGATAGTAAGATTCTTGATAGATAAAGATGTCGAGGCAATAGTGATCGCGTGCAATACCGCAACGGCAGTTGCGGCAGAAAAACTCAGACAGGAGTTTTCAATACCGATTATCGGAATGGAACCGGCTGTAAAACCGGCAGTTAAGATAAATCATGATGATAAGAGAATACTTGTCATGGCAACACCGGTAACAATACGGGAGAATAAGCTGCATAAGCTGCTTGCTGAAGTGGATAAGGAACATTCGGTAGATCTTCTGGAAATGCCGGGGCTGGTAAAGTTTGCGGAAGCAGGCACATTTGATGATGATAAAGTAAGAGAATATCTCAGTGAAAGATATGACGGTCTGAATCCGGAAGACTATTCTGCGCTTGTGCTGGGATGCACACATTTCAATTATTTTACGCCGCTCTACAGGGATTTTTTCCCGGAGGATACGGCTATAATTGACGGAAATGAAGGAACAGTGAGACAGCTTATGAAGGTTGTCGGAAAATCGAATAGTGAAAGTGCAGATATGGCGGA
This sequence comes from uncultured Lachnospiraceae bacterium, assembly GCA_946405625.1. Taxonomy (GTDB): domain Bacteria; phylum Bacillota; class Clostridia; order Lachnospirales; family Lachnospiraceae; genus Eubacterium_Q. The sequence continues at coordinate 10,988 of CAMJHQ010000052.1, forward strand.
AGCAGGGCAACGTGTGCAAGTTACCTACTTCATGTCAGGACGCCCGGCAGATGAAGAAACACTTCGTTTTATATCGGAGCTCCATAGAAGACTTGATGATATAGCGTAATCTGCGGGATAGGAAACTCTGTGGAAGATGAATCAGAGGGGTGCGTGATTTGACCGGATACGAGTCATGTCGATTCGATGGAATCGAGATTTTCCTCTGTAAACTGGGGAAATGACCCAGAAACAAAAAACAAATAGCGAGGGGATACTATGCAAGAAACAAGACCATTTGTTCCATGGGATGTGATGAACAATTTTATGATTGATGCCTTCAAGGGGTATGGGGTGCCTGAGGAAGATGCAAAGATCTGTGCGGATGTTCTGCTTGAGTCCGATAGACGTGGAATCGAGAGCCACGGCTGCAACAGATTTAAGCCGATTTATATAGACAGGATTGTAAAGGGAACGCTGCTTCCCGTGACAGAAATAGAGATTTTGAAGGAAACTCCGACAACTGTTGTAATGGATGCTCATGACGGAATGGGCATGGTTGCGAGCTATCGCATGATGGAGAAACTGATCGAGAAGGCGAAGACGTACGGCATGGCCGGCGGCGCGATCAGGAATTCGACACATTACGGAATTGCGGGCTACTGGGCTACAATGGCGAGCAAGGAAGGGATGATCGGTCTTACGGGAACAAATGCCCGTCCATCCATAGCGCCGACATTTGGCGTCGAGAACATGATGGGTACGAACCCACTGACATTTGCGCTTCCGACGGATGAAGAATTTCCGTTTGTACTTGACTGTGCAACATCTATCGTGCAGCGCGGAAGGATTGAATATTATGCAAGAGAAGGCCGACTAACCCCGCAGGGAACAGTCATTTCTGAAAATGGCGAAGCACTTACGGACAGTGAGCAGATTCTGAAGGATCTTGTGGCAGGAACTGCGGCACTTGCTCCGCTTGGCGGAATCGGTGAAGAACTGGCAGGCTACAAGGGCTATGGATATGCTGCGGTAGTTGAAATACTTTCTGCGGCACTTTCCGGCGGTGAATTTATGAAGGCACTTACAGGAGTCGGTCCTGACGGCAAGCCGCAAATGTACCATCTCGGACATTTCTTCTTCGTAATCGACCCTGATGCCTTTATGGGACGGGAAGAATTCAAGAAAATCGCAGGTGAAATATGCCGTGCCCTCAGAGCTTCGAAGAAGGCTCCGGGACATGACCGCATTTATACAGCGGGAGAGAAGGAATATGACGTATGGCTCTTCAGAAAGGATAAGGGCGTACCGGTCAGCGAAGGTGTACAGAAGGATATGATCGCAGTGCGAGACGCGCTGGGATTGAACTATAAATTTGACTTTGAGTGAGTGCAAGTGAATTTCAGAAATAGATTTCGAAGAATGAGATAGAATTCAATCAGGGGTATGTTACACATTTAACAGGATAGTATATGTGTTACGGGGGATATTATGCTGAGAGATTACAGTGCTGAATATAAACTTAAGCTAAGGACGCCTGAGGAGGCGGTTAAGGTCGTTAAGGACGGCGACTGGGTTGATTATACCAGTACGCTCGGAAAGCCGGTTCTGCTCGACAGAGCGCTCGCAAAAAGGCGTGACGAGCTACATGACGTAAAGATAAGAGGAAACCTGACGGAGGGGCCGATCGAGGTTGCCGAGTGCGATGAATCACAGGAACATTTTGTGTATCACTCGTGGCACTGTTCGAAGTATGAGAGAATGCTCTGTGACAAGGGCCTTTGCTACTATATCCCGATGGTCTTTCATAACAACGCTGCTTACTATGAGTTTTTTATCAAGGTAAATGTAGTCATGGTCAGTGTGTCGCCGATGGATAAGCACGGCTACTTCAATTATTCGGTAAATACCGGCGTGGCAGGACCTATCGTAAGACGTGCGGACATAGTAATAGTTGAGGTAAATGAGCATTTGCCGAGAATCCACGGAGGGTATGACGAGTGCGTGCACATTTCTGAGGTGGACTATATAGTTGAAGGTGCGCATGAGCCGCTTCAGGATAATCCGCCGAAGGTGCCGCGTGATGTAGACATCCAGATGGCTAGAAATATAATCCCTTATATTGTTGACGGTGCAACAATTCAGCTTGGCGTCGGCAAGATTCCAAATGCTGTGGGCCAGGAGATTTCAAAGTCTGATCTCAAGGATCTTGGAATGCATACGGAGCTTTGCACGGATGCTTATCTGGAAATATTCCGTTCGGGAAAGCTGACGAACAAGAAGAAAAATATAGATATGGGAAAGGGCGTCTTCGGTTGTGCAATCGGTTCGAAGGAGCTCTATGAATGGCTGGATGATAATCCGGGAATAGCTGCGTATCCGCTTGAATATGTAAACCGTCCGGGGGTTATAGCACAGCTCGATAACATGGTTTCAATTAACAGCTGTGTGGCAGTAGACTTATACGGACAGGTTGCGGCGGAAAGCTCGGGAAACAGGCAGATAAGCGGAACCGGCGGTCAGCTGGATTTCCTCGCGGGAGCGTCGGCTTCGCGAGGAGGAAAAGCATTTATCTGCATGAGCTCGGTCTATACGGGAAAGGATGGCATCGTTCATTCGCGAATTCTTCCGCAGTTTAATGGTGATATTATTACGTCGCCGCGAAGCCAGGTTTATTTCATCGTTACCGAATATGGCGTAATAAACCTCGAGGGTAAATCTACATGGGAGAGAGCTGAGGATCTGATATCCATTGCTCATCCTGATTTCCGCGATGAGCTGATCAAGGAAGCTGAGAAGCGTAAGATATGGAGAAAATCCAATAAGAGATAAATTATTTACCAAGGAGAGACATATGTCAGTTGCAAGATCCTGTGATACCTGTGCGTATCTGAATTATGATGAAGAAACCGAAGAATATGTTTGTGATGTAAACATGGACGAAGACGACTTTGGAAGACTTATGGAGAATAAGTTCAAGGAATGTCCATACTACACAGACGGAGACGAATATAAGGTTGTAAGACATCAGATTTAGATTATCTATTGAAGCAAAGATGCAGAGAAGAAAAGATGCCGAGATGCGGTTTACTAACAGAAATGAGGAAACAGCGGAATAGTTAGTAAAAAGACGAGAA
>CAMJHQ010000053.1 GCA_946405625.1 uncultured Lachnospiraceae bacterium
TATACGCAAGGTATAAAATCCCCTGTTTTGTTTTCATAAATGTACTAATTCTGCGGTTTCTAGGACTTTCGGCAAATGTTGCCCCAGCAGACGAAAAGTACATTTATCATTAGCTATTTCCCTCATATTTTACATTAGTTAACCATTCAGCAGCAGCAACAATCCGTATACCTTCGTGATTATATTCCGGTTGGTATGTTCTAGCAATCAACATCTTTGGATATGCATCTCCTATTTTCAATAAAGGAGCTACTTCTCTCTCAAAAGTCTTTTGTTCACTTATATCATATGACACCTGGATATATATTCTATCGCCTTGACTCATGGCAACAAAGTCTATTTCTTTATCTCCTGCTACTCCTACATATATTTCATATCCACGTCTTATCAACTCCACGATTATAACACATCCTCTATTCCCCAAATTCAACATTTTTTTATTTTGGGGGAATAATGTACCTTTCTCTAACCGTCATCAAAATATCCTTCCCCAATTTATATTGAGAAAGGATAGTGAACTACTCCGACTTATAGAAGTCGGAGTAGTTCACCGCGAATGGTAATTTATCTGTATAGGATTCTTCGTATTGTATCACGTGAAAGTCCATACTCCTCTGCAAGTTCCATTATTGTTTTCCCTTCTCGATATTTACGGCGGATTTCAGCATTTCTTTTGACATAATAATCTCTGGCACCGGATCTTTCACCCCATTGTTTCTTTTCGGATTTTTCCGGAATGTAAATCAACTCCCCTGTGGAATATTTCTGGATTTCCTTAAGAAGTTCATCCGGAAAGATATCTGATGCATTTCGATATCTCATACACTATTCCACTCCTTTTATGATCTTGCCCTGAGAAACTCATCAAGAGATTCATAGGATGCCACTTCCGTCTTATGATCGGCAAGGATATTAATAACCTTTTTCTCCAGCTCATCTGCACGTTCCCCGAGTTTTGACAAATCGTCTGTGTCATAATAATCCATAAGATTCATTTCCTCTATACCAAACTCCTGAGCTATGTAGAGAAGTTCCTGCTGCAGATAGCCCGCATCGCAATACGCTTCTTCTGCCATATTATTCTTAGCAAAATATCTTATTCTCTTCCAGGTAAGACTAAGCTCCTGATACCACTCAGCAAGTTCATCATAGCTTTCCTTCGCTAATTCCTGCACGTCTTCTGCCGGATCCTTTTTAAGAATAAACTCTCTTGTTGCCTTAAGAAGCTTCAGGATCACTTCCTTTACCTCTTCCGGATCATTTGTTCTGATCAGCTTCTCTGCATTTTCAAAGAATCCTTCCGGAACTTCCCTCATCTCCGGGCAGTGGTATATCCGACTGTCAGGGTCATCACATAAAGCCTGCTTTTTGCTGACTATAGGCTCCTCTGTATATGTATGGTTTAGAATCGCAACTGCCTTTGACAGGTAAAGCTGTATAGATCCCGCTTCTGTTACTACACGGTATGTCTTTTCTTCAAAGATGAGCGTACGATATATTTCAAGCGCCTTATCCATATATTCAAGAGCTTTCCCATAGATAAACTCAAAGTCGTTGAGATTATCCTTCAGTCTTTTCTTCATATCCAGAAATCTTTCTTCATCTTCCTTGGACCTTGCATACAGGATTTCAGCTCTATCAAGAACTATCGGCATATCATTCATTTCAACTGAAGCCTCAAGCCTCTCCCAAGATCTCGGATAAAGGTCATGTCCTACTCCATCGATGATAAAGGTTTCTGCCAGCTCATATCCTTTTTCAGTTGCTGGAACGAAATAATCAAAACATAAACCATGCTGATCTGCGTCTGTATTATGCCCACGTACAGCAAGCAGTAATGCAATATCATTCTTATATTCATTTTCTATCTTACGGATTACCCAATCCGTTAATCTATTATTATCTTCCATATTTGTCACCTCACTTTTTTACAAATGTCTTCGACCTTCATAAGATATCTTATGGTTCTATCTTAATACCTGCTTCATAAAAACAAAAGTGGCAAAAATGATTTGAACCATTCTTGCCACTGTATCCCTCACTGATTATCTTTTTTTACCTCTATGTGCTGTGGTGTATCTTTAAGCCTCTCAGCCACATGTAATATTTCCAAAAAATCTCTTGCATTCATAATTATCAACTCCATTAAATACGCTTTTGCGTCCCGTTCATGCCCCAGTTTTCCAAAGGTGGTTCATTAATAATGACAAAAACATCTCCCGAAGCTATCGATAACTTGTTTTTAAGATTGTCCGTGATCATTTCTATGACTTTTCTCTTCTGTTCTTTCGTCCTTCCGGGAAAAATGGTTACTTCGATTATCATAAAATCATCCGTCTTAAACTCCGGCTTTTCGAAATTACATTTTTCGTACTCCGTTATTCTCTGAAATCTATCCCAATCCTCGATGCCTATGGCGGCCATAAGTCCATCATGTATACAGTCAAGAACAGTTTTCTTAAACTCCTCACTTTTCCCTTTAAGCATTTCAACTTTAACTAATGGCATAATAAACTCTCCTTGCTTTTATACAAAATCTAATTCCGATAGAACTAAGCGGCTGTGAAACGGTCTGAATTAATTTCTGTATTACTTAATATATTAAAGATTTAAGATTGCTCTCAATCTTAGTTATTGTCTGAATCGTAGTCACAATGTCTTTCTCCGGTATACCATCGAACATTTTATCCATTATATTTATACTTATCTCATTATTCTTCTCGCAGAACTTTTTACAAGAGTCAGTCAGTATTATCCGCTGTTTTCTTTTATCGGACTCATCAACCTTAAACTCGATAAAATTCTTTTTCTCCAGTTTCAGGAGTATCTGTTTAACATTCTGATGAGAACTCCCCAGAATATCTGAAAGCTCTTTTAATGTAGGCGGTTCTTTACACATATTTATACATATAATTGCAAAAAACTGTTTCCAGCTTATCTCCTTCATAGTACTGTCGGCCATAGCCTGAAAACGATTTTCAAAAGCACTTATAAGTCCAAGGAGATAATAACTCGGTGGTATTCCTGTAAAATCAACATTTTTATTTTTAGTAACTTCTTCAATAGTCATAATCATCCCTCATTTTTACTTTTATTGTATCTACCAATTTTTCTCATAATTATAAAAAAGAAAATATATGAAGCAATGCATATCGGTCCAAATATAACAAATGATGCCACATCAACTTCCACTCCCGATATTTTCATATATATTGCCATTGCCAAAACAGCTGTCACCAGAGTAACGGCCTTAACTATTATCACCGGTCCGAGAATATAGCCCAGCTTATGCTTTATCCTCAGAAGATAAGCTATCACAAAACACGCCGGTACTATTATCCCCATATCCATTGCCTGTATAACCAATGAAGTACAATTATCCAAGCCAGCCGGAGCAGTATTCTTACCTATAGTTGGCACAATCCTGCCAATCCACATGAAGAATATCATAACACCGGAAACGAAAAGAAAAATCCGCAATCCCTTCGTCGGCATATCTGACTTCAATCGTTCAATCTTAATCTCATCAAGAAGCATCATAACACAAAGTACGAATCCGTAAAATGATAATGTCATATTTGCCACATATAAAAGAAAGATGTCATTGTAGTACATTAGAAATGCATAGCTCATATATGTATATAGCATATATCCAAATAATCCTGTTAAAAGGAACTTTCCAATCATTCTCTCTTTTCTGATCATGAGTAACGCTGTAATCATTCCAGGCACAATCAAAATGAGAGTCACCATATCCTGTGCGATTGCCTGCACAGCACTAGAAACGGAGTTTCTTGCATATAGTCCCTTTCCATAAAGAGTTACTGTTTCTCCGAACGTTGATATAACAGTTTTCTCTGCTAATTCATTCTTTGTTATGAGCGGTAATAAAGAACATATTACAGAAAACACGATTACAAGAATAGATATTATTTGGACTGTTTTCTTCCTATTCATTATCCATTTCCTCTTACATAATCCACAACCGGGTCAATAAATTTTTTATCCGAGATATCATAAGATTTCGAAATCATTTCACCCTTTTTCTTATCTTCTTCTGAAGAATTTTTATTATTCTTCAAAGAATTGGCATACATTTTCATTGCAGTTCTTGATGGAAATTTCATCTTGTCATAATTGATACCCCCCTGACAGTAGAATGCCCTTATTAACGGTCTTTGTTCATCCGTTAATAAATTGTTTAAAAACTCATCAACTTCAGGATTCTCATTTGGACTCGCTCCTACCGCAACAATAGAAAGCTTCTTATTCTTCCAGTAGGCAGCCCTTTCAAAAAACCATTTAACTTTTACAACCATTCCCGCCATACACCATCCTGCATAGATAATAGCTTCGTATGTTTCAAAAAAATCATTTGTTTTCTTTTTTACATCTTTAAGGTCATAAATATCTGCATTAAGCTCTTCAGAGATCCATTCGGCATATCTCTTTGTAAATCCGGTCTGAGACGTGTAAATCACAAGTGTTTTCATATCATTGATCAATCCTTTCTACTCAAATAAAGGTAATATGTTACTCTTTTCCCAATAAAGTAACATATTACCTTTTATGTGTCAAGTTTGATTTTTTCAATTTCTACCAACAAAAAACAGCCGATGAATTTCTTCACCGGCTGTTAGTCTCAATACCTCTACGTATTCAGGGAATTTTGCAAACTCCGTGCAGTAACTATCCAAACAACATTTTCGCTGCTTTCTCCAGTTCTCTTCTTTCCTTTGAATCGTCATATCCACTTTCCTTATCATCTATACCCTTTACAGGATCTATTGAGAAAAGGCCATCGTGATTGCAGTAAAAATAGATTCTCCTGACTCCCCGGAGCTTAAAACGTGCCTCGGCATTTCCCTCCGGATATAGCTTCACCATCTGAATATCATCGGATGAAACTGCCGCCATAAATGAAATATAATGTTCCTTCGTCATGATGTGGTCAATCCGAACATAATACTCATCTTCCACACGCTCGATAAAAATCATGTGCCTTTCATCTGTCGGTTCTGCTTCCAGTGGTGTCAGGAGAATACCGTGACAATGAATGGCTGCTTCTCCCATGCTGTGTATCACATTCCCGCATACCGGACAGACATAGAATTGTGACTTAAGCATGTTCGCGGATACATTTGCATTATAAATGGTATTGCCCGATATCAACTCCGTTAACGAAATTCCGAATGCTTTGGCAATAGGTTCCAGCAGTGTAATATCAGGATATCCTTTTGCAGTTTCCCATTTTGAGACTGTCTTGTCACTCACCCCAAGTATTTCTGCCAGTTGAAGCTGTGTCATCTTGTTCTTTTCCCGCAGTTCCTTAATCACTGCGCCTGTAACATATTGGTTCATATCTGTTTTCACCTCTCTCCATAGGTATCGCCCCCTCACATTCGTTCGGCGGCACATCGGTCGGTGCAATACAATCATGCTTCGCATGATGGCACCTCCCTCATGCACAGATTGTAAATCAGTTTTTCCGATGATGGTACCTACGCAAAGTAGAATTATCCATTTTCTTACCCATCAGCCACAGTACTCTTCCCTGCACAGGAAGAACCTCCGATACATAATTCTTTACCACTCTATTAATTCAAAAAAGCTCCGGCGGAGCAGCTGCCCCGTCGGAGTTTATCTTTTTATTTATGGTCCGAAGACATTCCAAGGAATTTCTCGTATCTTTCCTTAGCTCTATCTGTACTCTTTGCAAAAAGCTCTTTCGCATTCTCCGGAAATGTTCTCTTAAGAAGATTATAACGAACTTCACCATCAAGGAAGTCCTCAAGCGGCGTATCCGGTTCCTTGGAATCAAGATGCATCTCGCCTGTTTCCGGATCATATCTCCAAAGCAGCCAGTAGCCTGCCTGAACGGCTCTCTTCATTTCCTGCTGAGCTCCGCCCATACCACACTTCATTCCGTGTGCAGTACATGGTGTATAGGCAACTATTACAGATGGTCCCTTGTGAGCCATCGCCTCTTTAAATGCCTTAAGGAGCTGCTCCGGACTAGCACCCATTGCAACCTGAGCTACATATACATTTCCGTAGGTCATAAGCATTGAGCCAAGATCCTTCTTCGGTGATTTCTTTCCGCTGGATGCAAACTTTGCAACTGCGCCCAGAGGTGTAGCCTTACTGGACTGTCCTCCTGTATTGGAATAAACCTCTGTATCAATAACAAAGACATTAATATCCTCACCGGATGCAATTACATGATCAAGACCACCAAAGCCGATATCATATGCCCAGCCGTCTCCTCCGTACATCCAGAAGGTTTTCTTTGTAAGCTGATCCTTTGCCTTAAGAATCTCATTTATAATATCTGATTCTTCCTTAGAACATCCCTGCTTAAGAGCATCCTCCAGAGCAGCCACATAGTCACTGCTTGCCTTTACGGAATCATCAAAATTATCATACAGATCGATCCAGTTTTCAGCTGCTTCCTTAAGTGCCTGATTTGCTGTTACTCCAAGCAGTTTTTCAGTACGAATCTTCTCTGTTTCTCTCTGCTGCTTTACTGAAAGATACATACCAAGGCTATACTCGGCATTATTCTCAAACAAGCTGTTGCCCCATGCAACACCATGGCCCTTTTTATTAACCGTATATGGGATTCCCGGCATTGGCGCTCCCCATGCCTGTGAACATCCGGTTCCGTTTGCCCAGTAACAACGATCTCCGAAAAGCTGTGTCATGAGTTTTGCATATGTTGTCTCACCACAACCTGCGCATGCAGCTGAGAACTCGAGAAGCGGACGTCTGAACTGACTTCCCTTAACAGTATACGGATCAAAGTAATCCGGCTTATCATCAAGACCAAGGCAGTAATTCCATGCTGTAAGATCAACCTCCGGAACAGGCTGCATAGTAAGTGCACCTGTAGGACAGTTGTTTACACAGCTCTGGCAGCCGGTACAATCTGCGGTACTGCACTGAAGTGTATACTTCATATCTTCAACGCCCTTACCCTTTGCATCGACCATAACGACCTCTTCAGGAGCAGCCTTTGCTTCCTCCTCATTCAGAAGATACGGTCTTAATACTGCATGTGAGCATACCATGGAACATCTGTTACACTGTACACATTTAGTTGCATCCCATACAGGAACCTGAACTGCAATATTTCTTTTCTCGTATGCTGTAAGTCCCATTTCAATGGCACCGTTCTGTCTGTCGATAAATGCGGATACCGGAAGATCATCACCCTTCTGCTTATTAAGCGGTTCCAGAATATTTTTAACAACATCCGGACGGTCATCTTTCTTTTCAGTCTCTTCATCTGCTGCATTTATCCAGTCTGAAGGTATTTCAATCTTGCTGAATCCACTGAGACCTTTTTCAATAGCGGCAATATTTCTTCCGACTATTGTTTCACCCTTTTTGAAATATGTTTTCTTAACGGCATCCTTCAGATACTCAGCAGCTTCTTCTATCGGTATTATACCTGCTATAGCAAAGAATGCTGCCTGAAGTATGACATTTGTATGTGTGCCCAGCTCCAGCTCCTGAGCTATAGCTGTAGCATCTATTGTATAAAAGTTAATATTCTTTTCAGCGAGGTAGCGACGAACCTTTGCAGGAAGCATCACATTCAGCTCTTCAGGAGTCCATCCTGTATTAAGAAGAAAGCTTCCGCCCTCTTTGATATCTTCCACTATATCATAGTCAAGTATGAACTGCTGATTTGAGCAGGCTACAAAATCCGCTGATCTTACAAGATAACTTCCCTTGATAGGCTGATCAGAAAACTTAAGATGTGACTTTGTTACACCGAAGGATTTCTTTGCATCGTACTCAAAATATGCCTGAGCATATTTATTTGTCGCAGAATTGATTATTTCAACCGAGTTCTTGTTAGCTCCGACTGTTCCGTCACTTCCGAGTCCCCAGAATTTACATCCTGTTATATGCTTTGGTCTCTTTATAGAACCCTTCACAACAGGAAGGCTGAGATGAGTTACATCATCCTCAATACCGATAGTAAATGAGTTCTTCGGCTCTTCCAGACTTAAATTTGTATATACAGCATGTATCTGGTCAGGTCTTGTATCCTTGGATGAAAGACCATATCTACCACCTACTATCACTACATCAGCGTTTTTATTTGTATAGGCTGTGCAGACATCCTGATAAAGAGGCTCTCCTGCACTTCCCATTTCCTTACAACGATCAAGTACTGCAATCTTCTTAACAGTCTTCGGCATAGCATTAAGGAAATGCTCGATAGAGAACGGACGATACAGATGTACATTTACGAATCCGACCTTCTCTCCTGCCGCATTAAGGACATCGACAGTTTCGCATATTGCGCCCGCAACCGAACCCATTGCAACTATAACTCTGTCAGCGTCAGGTGCTCCGTAATAATTAAATGTGTGATACTCTCTTCCTGTTATCTTTGAGATACCGTCAAGATAAGACTCAACAACATCCGGAAGCTTTGCATAGTCTGTATTATTTGCTTCTCTTGTCTGGAAATATACATCTCCGTTCTGTACGGTATTTCTAAGCATAGGATGCTCCGGATTAAGAGCATTTTCTCTGAAACGTCTTACAGCATCCTCATCAACCAGACTGTCAAGCTTTGCATAATCAATAACTTCAACCTTTGCCAGCTCATGACTGGTACGGAATCCGTCAAAGAAATGCATAAACGGTATGCTGGACTTAACTGCAGCAAGATGTGCAACAGCCGCTATATCCATAACTTCCTGAACAGAAGATGAACAGAGCTGTGCAAATCCGGTCTGACGACAGTTCATTACATCAGAATGATCTCCGAATATACTCATTCCGTGAGTTCCTACTGTTCTGGCAGCAACATGAAGAACTGCCGGAAGTCTCTCTCCCGATATTCTGTGAAGCACAGGAATCATAAGCATAAGTCCCTGTGAACTGGTAAAGCTGGTAGCAAATGCACCGGATGTTACAGCTCCGTGAACAGCACCGATAGCACCTGCTTCAGACTGCATTTCTACAAGACTTACGGTCTGGCCGTAGCGGTTCAGTTTTCCTTTAGCGGACCATTCATCCGTATACTCTGCCATAGGACTCGACGGAGTTATTGGATATATTGCCGCAATCTCTGAGAAATGATATGCAACAAATGCTGCTGCCTCATTTCCATCCATAGTTACCATCTCACCCGGTTTAAATTCATTAAAAGACATTTTTTATCTTCCCTTCTTTCTATACCGAATAATTTACATCAAAGGCCTAAGCGCTTTGCTGCATCTTCTCTCATTTTATATTTCAGGATCTTTCCCGCTGCATTCATTGGGAATTCATCCATGAACTCAATATATTTCGGAACTTTGTGACGGGCAATGGAGGCTGTTATGAATTCCTTCATTTCCTCAACAGTAACGGTCGCATCCTCTTTTAAGATTATGCATGCCATTATCTCCTCGCCCATTCTCTTGTCCGGAACTCCGATAACCTGTACATCCTTTACTGCAGGATGCGTATAAATAAATTCTTCTATTTCCTTAGGATAGATATTCTCACCACCGCGGATTATCATATCCTTAAGACGTCCTGTGATATAATAATTTCCGTTCTCATCCATCCTTGCCAGGTCTCCGGTATGAAGCCATCCATCTTTATCAATGGTTTCGGCCGTTGCTTTAGGCATCTTATAATATCCCTTCATGATATTATAACCTCTTGCAAGGAATTCGCCATCAACGTTTGGAGGACAATCCTTTCCTGTTTCAGGATCTACGATCTTACATTCTACATTTGCAAATGCCGATCCTACCGAATCAGTACGAACATCCAGCGGATCATAGTAGCTGCTCATGGTATCTCCCGGACTTGACTCGGTCTGGCCATAAACACTTACTATTTCCTTCATGTTCATTATTTCGGAAACCTGCTTCATAAGCTCTGCAGGACAGTTGGAGCCTGCCATGATACCGGTTCTCACAGATGAAAAATCTGTCTTTTCGAAATCAGGATGCTGACTCATAGCTATAAACATTGTCGGAACACCGTTGAAGGTTGTAATTCTCTCCTTATGAACACATTCAAGTGCAGGCTTTGGCGAGAAATACGGAAGCGGGTAAATTGTTGCTCCATGGGTCATTCCGGCTGTCATTGAAAGAACCATTCCAAAGCAATGGAACATCGGAACCTGTATCATCATACGGTCAGCTGTAGACAGATCCATATGATCTCCGATATATTTTCCGTTATTTACTACATTATAATGAGTAAGCATTACGCCCTTCGGAAATCCTGTAGTACCGCTGGTATACTGCATATTGCAGACATCATTTTTATCAACGGCCGAAGCATATCTCTGAAGTTCCTCATTGGGGATGCTGTCTGCCCGAAGCAGGGATTCTTCCCATGTCAGACATCCCGGAAGCCTGCAGTCTACTGTGATAATATTACGAAGGAATGGCAGTCTCTTGGAATGAAGTTGCTCACCCGGTTTAATATCATTCATCTCAGGACAGAGTTCCTTCATGGTCGCAATATAATCCGAATCTCTCCATCCGTCTACCATTACCAGTGTATGAGTATCACTCTGTTTTAACAGATATTCTATCTCATGTATCTTATATGCAGTATTTACAGAAACAAGTACAGCACCTATCTTGGTTACTGCCCAGAAGGTAATAAACCACTGAGGCACATTCGTAGCCCATATGGCAACCTGTTTTCCCGGTCTTACTCCAAGTGAAAGAAGTGTCTTGGCAAACTTGTCAACATCATCCCTGAACTGCTTATAGGTCTTGGTATAATCCAGTGTTGTATACTTAAATGCTATCTGATCCGGAAACTCCTCAACTACCTTATCAAGCAGCTCGCCAAAGGTCAAGTCTATAAGGTCATCATGCTTCCATATATAATTTCCTGTGTGACTCCTGTTGTCATAAAGATGCGATTTTTTTCTGGCAGTATTTCCGTATCTGCTCATTGTTGCAGCATAATGTGTCAGAATAACATCAAGATCATCTAGTCCCGGAATCCACAAAGGATCCCATCTGAGTGACATGTAACCATCATAATTTATAGAAGCAAGAGCTGTCATCATCTCAGGTATAGGAAGATCTCCCTCTCCTACAAGTGCATGCTTTAAGTCACCATGCGACTCCTTGGAATCACATACATGTACATGTCTTACATATGCACCGAGATTCTGGATAGTTGTCTGCGGATCTTCATTAAATTCACGATACGGAGCATATATGTTCCAGCTTGCCCCGAGATCATCACATGCGAATCCATCAAGCAGCTCCTTCAGAAGCGCTGTATTTGAGTACATTCCGCTGGTTTTTACAAGAAGGGTTATTCCCCTTTTTCTCGCTTCGGGAAGAACCTTACTTATCACATTTCTGGAAACATCAACACTTCCACCCTTAGCACCGAACAAAATAACGTACTTTACAGAAAGGGACTGTGCAAGCTTTATTCTGGAAATGATCTCCTCCTCTGCCTTTACTGAAAGGGCAGAAGACGCCATATCACATCCCGAGTTAAGTACCGCAACGGCAATCCCCTTTTCTCTTAAATTTCTGATTGTTGCCGTAATATTATATTTATGGAAAGGACCTCCGTCTTTTGAATAGACGTCACATTGGTCACTTGCTATCTCAATACCGGAAATACCGTTGATTGCAGCTGACTCAACCAGAAAATCCCACTCTTTATCGCACCAGCCGTGCGTTGAAAATGAAAGTCTCATATATACCTCCGACTCTTATTACTGTTCAAATACGATCTTGTTGAGCGCATTAATATAACCTCTGATACTTGCTCCGATTATATCTGTTGATATTCCTCTTCCCGAATATAATCTTCCGTTATCGGCACGAAGGCGTATCAGCGCTTCACCTAATGCTTCTCTGCCTTCAGTTACAGCATCAATCTGAAAATCATCCAGTTCATAATGATGTCCGATGATTCCTTCCATAGCAAGAAATGCTGCATCTATCGGTCCGTCTCCAATGCTGACTCCCGATAATATTTCACCATTATACTTCAGGGAAATATTGGCTGTTGCCGATATTATATTTCCCGAATTAATGACATAGCTTACAAGTTCATATGTCGGTGGTACCTGAAGCGCTGTACTGGCAACTATAGCATCAAGATCTCTTGCTGTTATATTCTTCTTTGCCGCTTCTCTGTTTACCTTCTCGTAAACATTTTTCATATCTTCCTCGGACAGGTCATATCCAAGCTTATTCACCGCTTCAGCCACAACACTGATGTCGTCACCTACTCCAAGCTCTCCGATATTAAATTCATCTTTAGCTCTTACCCCGGCATCAAACGGAGTTCTTTTATCATAATCCGTATCATTCATACGGCAGATAAAATCGCAATTACGCTGCAGTTCTGTATTTTTAACATTTGGCTCTGCTCCGCATTTTTCAGAGCATGCAAGAAGTATCCTTGTAACTCCCTGAATATCTGCCGAATCTCCATAAACCGCAACACTAAGCCTGTCAGCTCCGGCAATTACAGATTCAATAGCGCATATATCCGCCATACCAAGTGAATTGGATGTTCCTGCTCCGAGAACAGCTCTTCCGTTTATGATTCCCTTAACATATTCGATAAATTCAGCTGATTCAGGCGGCATCATAGTTCCCGCATCATCATTTACCGTAATCTTAGTTGCTCCCGCATTTATTGCCGTCTCTATTGCTTCCTTAAGATATTCTCTTTCGGCTCTTGTTGCATCTTCTGCAACAAATTCCACATCTTCACACAGAGTCTTACATTTCTTTACAAGGGTATCTATTAATGTAAGAACTACAGGCGGCTTCTTATGTACCTTATATTCCATCTGTACTGCACTTACAGGAATAACGACCTGCAGGCGTTTTTTCAGTGCATTTTCAATTGCGGACCACGCAATATCTATTCCTTCCTCTGTCCAACCTACATCTATTGTAAGAACAGCATTGGTAAGAGCAGCCGCAATGGACTTAACCAGCAGACTGTCAACCTGTAGATTTTCTATCGCCGGTAGCTCTATAGCCTCGATTTCCAATCGATCAAGATACCTTGCAGTCTCAACTTTCTCACGAAAGCTAAGCCCGATACGTGAATTCTTCAACGTCTTGTCAGAATAGTCAATTTTTCTCATTTGGCTTCTCCTCCTGGATTATTATAACACAAAACATTTAGCCACAGGCTCGAGGATATACGGATATAGTTCTTAAAGTGACAGCGACTTCAGATGATAATGTCACTTAATAAACAAAAACGCCTCCACAAACCATCGGTTTGTAGAGACGTGAATCACGCGGTACCACTCTACTTCGTGTGATTTACTATCATCACACGCACTCATTGACACGGAACTGATCTGAATCTTTCTCTGTTGACTTACTGATCCATACAGCACTCATATCTTCCCTCTGTAACGGTAGGGCTCCGAATCGAACTACTGTTATTTCACCCGATCTGCTCAAGGGCGAGTTCGGTGTGACTATCCTCTGTCTTGCACCACCCGACAGTTCTCTTAGCTGCAAAACCACGTTTGCAACAGGCATCCTCTACACTTACTATTCCCCATCAACGCATTTGATGTTTATTCAATTAATTGCTTTAATAAATTACCACAGCCCTATGCCGGCTGTCAAGCACTTTATAACTTAATTATATTAACCTACAACTACAATCTGTTCAAAATATAATATAAAAAAGAATGCTTTTCTTTTTGCTTAACTTAAGGTATTATTGTGTGTGGATTT
>CAMJHQ010000054.1 GCA_946405625.1 uncultured Lachnospiraceae bacterium
ATCTAATCGGCTGATGAATAAATCTAATCGGCTGATGAATAAATCTAATCGGCTGGATCTTAGATGCCGGAGGACATAATTATTTTGGCAGAACAAATTATTCACTAACTATGATGTTAGTGTAGAATCAGGAGTGAGAAAATGAATTTACCTAACAAATTAACTATATTCAGAGTGTTTTTGATTCCTATATTTCTTGTGTTTTTCTTCTTTCAGGAAAGCATACCGGGAGGTAAATGGATTGCACTTGCAGTATTTATCATAGCATCTCTTACAGATCTTGCTGATGGAAAGATTGCCAGAAAATATAATCTTGTAACGGATTTCGGAAAATTCATGGATCCACTTGCTGATAAACTGCTTACATGCTCAGCGATGATTGCACTTATTGAATTCGACAGAATTCCTGCATGGGTAGTTATCGTCATCATCGCAAGAGAGTTTACGATCAGCGGATTCAGACTTGTTGCAGCTGATAACGGAAGAGTAATTGCAGCAAGTATGTGGGGAAAAGTAAAGACTACATTTCAGATGGTCATGGTTATCGTTCTGATAGCTAAACTCAGCTTCAGCTGGATAGGATATTTGGAGCAGTTCCTTATATATGCATCCCTTGTCCTTACAGTCGTTTCACTGATTGATTATCTTGTTAAGAATAAAGATGTTTTGTCGTCTGAAAAATAGCGGGAAATGCTTTGAATTTCCTAAAATAAGCCTTGAAATGTAACCCTTAAGTAATTATAATATATAAGGCGAAATTTGGCGGTCTGCTTTAATAAAGCCGGCCGCTTTTTTATTAATCTAAAGATGGAGGGCATTAAAATGAGCGATAAGCTTACTCTGTCAGCAAGAGAAAGAATTGCTTCTTTACTTGATGACTTAAGTTTTGTTGAAATCGGCTCTATGGTTACAGCAAGAGCTACAGATTTTAACATTACTCCTGACAGAACTCCCGGTGACGGCGTTGTGACCGGATACGGAGTAGTAGGTGACAAGCTGGTTTACGTTTACAGCCAGGATGCATCGGTACTCGGTGGTTCTATCGGTGAAATGCATGCAAAGAAAATTGCTGCATTATATGATATGGCAACAAAGGTTGGTGCACCTGTTGTCGGACTTATTGATTGTTCAGGTCTCAGACTTGAAGAAGGTACAGATGCACTTACGGCTTTTGGTCGTATCTACAAGAAGAGTGCACTTGCGTCAGGTGTTATCCCACAGATCGCAGGTATTTTCGGTAATTGTGGTGGCGGTGCTGCAGTTCTTGCATCACTTGCTGATTTCACATTTATGACAAAGGGAGCTAAGGTTTTCGTTAACAGCCCTAATGCACTCAGTGAGAATTATCAGGAAAAGCTTGATACTTCATCTGCAGATTATGTAGGCAGTAATACATCTCTTGTTGATAAGGTTTGTGATTCTGAGATCGATGTCATTACAGAAATCCGTAATCTTATAACAATGCTTCCTTCAAACAACGAAGATGAAGCACTTGTACAGTGTACAGACGAGATCAACAGAACTATTCCGGGAATAGAAGGATTTGCAGGAGATGCAAGAGCTATTCTTCAGAACATTGCCGATGACAACATGTTTGTTGAGATAAAGAAAGATTATGCTGATGATGTAGTTGCCGGATTTATCAGACTTAACGGTGCTACTATCGGTACAGTCGGAAATCAGGCAAGACTTCTTACATCAGAAGGCGCTGCTAAGATTTCAAGATTTGTAAGTTTCTGTGATTCATTCAGTATTCCGGTTCTTTCAATTACTGATGTTTCCGGTTTTGCTGCATCTGTTGCAGAAGAGAAGCATATAGCTGTTGCTGCAGGACATCTTGCACTCAGCTTTGCTGATGCAACAGTTCCAAAGGTATCACTTATTACAGGTGATGCATTCGGTTCTGCTTATGTTGTAATGAATTCAAGAAGCATCGGAGCAGATGTTGTCTTTGCATGGCCAAAGGCACGTGTTGCTATGATGGATTCAGAGATGGCTGCTAAGATCATTTGTGAGGATGCTATCAATTCTGCAGATGATAAGGTTGCAGCAATCAAGGAAGCTAAAGCTCGTATAGATGAGGAGCAGGCAAGTGCTCTTCAGGCAGCAAGAAGAGGCTATGTTGATGATATCATCGAGCCTGATGCAACAAGAAAGAGAGTTATTGCTGCATTTGAAATGCTTGCTACAAAGAGAGAAGAAAGACCGGTAAAGAAACATTTTACATTTTAAGGAGAGGTGAACAAAATGAAGAAAAGATATTTGCTTTTATTTGTTCTCGCTCTTATGACACTCCTAAGCGGCTGCTCAATGCCGGAGGAAGAGCTGAATTATGATATCGATAAGGATACGGCGGTTATAATCGTTAAGAGTATTGTTGATACATATGACAACATTTCCGATAAGGAGCTTGATTATTACGTAACTGACGGAGATGATCTTGATAAATCTGCCGCATCAGGTTTCAGAGCTGCTCAGACAACCGATCATGTAGGTGCGTTCGTAAGCTATGATACAACTGATGGTAAGGTTGAGTTCAAGAACGGTGCAAGAGGAAATATCCTCTGTTCGATAATCTGTCAATACGAGAACAGACCAGTTAAGGTTACAGTATCTTTTGTTGAAAACAAAGGATTCGAATATCAGAAAGCAGTGATCAGAAAGCAGTTTGAACAAGCAGCTGCTATGAATGGTGTCGAAGTTAAAGACGTAATCGAGTACTATTTCGGTGGTTCCGGTTATGATTTAAGCGACGAAGATGCATTTCTTACAAGGTATGTTATGGAACAGTATCAGATGTTCCCGATAACACCTGATGAATGTGAGGTAAGTCCGGTATATTCAAAGGGCGAACTTATCAAGAAAGCCGGAATCAATACGGCTATCGGTATGGGCGTCGTATTCTCAGTACTTATCTTTATTGCATTTATAATTTATCTTCTCAGATTCGTACCTGTTCTTCTTGGAACGGAGAAGGCTTCTGAAAAGGTCGAGAAGAAGAAAGCTAAGAAGGCTGACAGCAAGACTGTTGCAAAGAAAGAAACACCTTCTGCTTCGCAGAGTAAGGTTGAAAAGAAGCCTGCAGCGGCTGATGATAATCTTGTGAATGATTCACAGCTTGTTGCCGTTATTACAGCAGCAATAAATGCTTATATTGACAGTACCTCTGGAACAAGAGGTCCGGTAATGACAGACAGTAAGGATAAGCTTGTTGTCCGTTCAATCAGAAGAGTTAGATAATCAGGAGGATTGAAATGAAAAATTATAGAATTACAGTAAATGGTACAACATATGATGTAGCCGTAGAAGAGACAGGAGCTTCTTCAGCACCTGTAGCTGCAGCACCTGCAGCAGCTCCAGCAGCAGCTCCGGCAGCAGCTCCGGCACCTGCAGCAGCACCTGCAGCTTCAGGAAGCGCAGGATCAGTAGTAGTTTCCGCACCTATGCCAGGAAAGATTCTCGGTGTTAAGACAGAGGTTGGTAAGGCTGTTAAGAAGGGTGAAGTTCTTCTTATTCTTGAAGCTATGAAGATGGAGAACGAGATTGTTGCACCTCAGGACGGAACAGTTGCATCAATAAATGTTCAGACTGGATCACAGGTTGAGCCTGGTGATACACTTGTTACACTTGATTAATCAGATGCAAATTGATTCCCGGAGGTAGAACATGTTAGACATTATTCAAAATCTGGCGAGCCAGACAGGCTTTGCTACGCTGGGATGGAAGAATTATGTAATGCTTCTTGTTGCATTTTTCTTCATGTACCTTGCTATAGCTAAGGGCTTTGAGCCGCTCCTGCTGGTTCCTATATCATTTGGTATGTTCCTTGTAAATATGTTCCCGAGTATTATTCAGGAGGGAGGACTGCTTCATTACTTCTATATGCTGGATGAGTGGAGTATTCTTCCGTCACTGATCTTCCTCGGAGTAGGAGCTATGACAGACTTCGGACCGCTGATTGCGTATCCGCCAAGCTTTATCTTGGGAGCTGCAGCTCAGTTTGGTATTTACGGTGCATACTTCCTTGCAATAGCTCTTGGCTTCACAGGTAAAGAAGCAGCAGCTATTTCAATCATCGGTGGTGCTGATGGTCCTACATCTATTTTCCTTGCAGGTAAGCTCGGAATGGGTGGAACACTTCTCGGACCTATCGCGGTTGCGGCATATTCATATATGTCACTTGTGCCTGTTATCCAGCCGCCGTTTATGAAGCTTTTTACAACACAGAAGGAAAGACTTATCAAGATGCCTGCACCACGTAAGGTTACGAAGCTTGAGAAGATTCTTTTCCCTATCGTTGTTACACTTGTAGTAGTTATGATACTTCCGACAACAGCACCGCTCGTTGGTATGCTCATGCTCGGAAATCTTTTCAGAGAATCAGGTGTTGTTAAGCAGCTGACAGAGACTGCTTCAAATGCACTTATGTACATAGTTGTTATTCTCCTTGGTACGTCAGTAGGAGCAACAACAAGTGCAGAGGCATTCCTTCAGGTTACAACACTTAAGATAGTACTTCTCGGACTTGTTGCTTTCTGTCTCGGAACGGCGACGGGAGTCTTGTTCGGAAAGCTGATGTGTGCTGTTACTAAGGGCAAGGTTAATCCGCTTATCGGTTCTGCCGGAGTTTCTGCGGTTCCTATGGCTGCCCGTGTATCACAGAAGGTTGCAGCTGAATACGATCCGACAAACTTCCTTCTCATGAATGCTATGGGACCGAACGTTGCAGGAGTTATCGGTACAGCAGTTGCCGCCGGTACATTTATGGCAATCTTCAACGTCCATTAAGCTACGAGCAATGCTGTTTGGAAATGATTTTCGAGTTCATGCTTGCATGAAAGCGAAGATAAATCATTTTCAAACAATATGGCGACAGCCATGACGGAGCAACCGAAGGTTGCGAACGTGCATTGCGGGCGACAGCCATGATTTACGCAGACGATAGTCTGCGGAAATCCATTGGCGGAATAAATTCATATATCGGACGCGGGCTCTGACCAAAGCCATACAGAGACATCGCTCGCGCTCCGGTTGCTGAACGTAGCGGACACTAAGTTCACAGTACACCTCCGGTGAACTGTTCACTAAGTGCCGACGTTCACAAACGGTCTCTGATGGCAGTTGGTCAGAGTTCGCTGTGTTATCGATATATTTTATTGATACACAGAGAATTTGATAATGTTTCGAACAATATTTGAATAGTATATAATGACTATGAAAGGATAAAAAAATGGCAGAGATAAAGAAACTCGGCATTACAGAGACAGTCCTCCGTGATGCTCATCAGTCACTTATAGCTACTCGTATGCCTACTGAAGAGATGCTTCCTATCATTGATAAGATGGATAAGGTTGGCTATCATTCTGTAGAGTGCTGGGGTGGTGCTACATTTGATTCATGTCTCAGATTCCTCAAGGAGGATCCATGGGACAGACTTCGTAAGCTCAAGGATGGCTTTAAGAACACAAAGCTCCAGATGCTTTTCAGAGGTCAGAATATATTAGGTTACAGACCATATGCTGATGACGTAGTTGAGTACTTCGTACAGAAGTCTATCGCTAACGGTATCGATATTATCAGAATTTTCGACTGCCTTAATGATCTTAGAAATCTTGAGACAGCAGTTAAGGCTACAAACAAGGAAGGTGGTCATGCTCAGATCGCTCTTTCTTATACACTTGGTGATGCTTATACACTTGATTACTGGAAGGATACAGCTCGTCGTATAGAGGAGATGGGTGCTGATTCTATCTGTATCAAGGATATGTCAGGTCTTCTCGTTCCTTATGAGGCTGAGAGACTTGTTAAGGCTCTTAAGGAAGGCTCAAATCTTCCAATCCAGCTTCATACACATTACACATCAGGTGTTGCTTCAATGACATACCTCAAGGCTGCAGAAGCAGGAGTAGATGTAATTGATACAGCTATTTCTCCGTTCGCACTTGGAACATCACAGCCTGCTACTGAGGTTATGGTTGAGACATTCAAGGGTACAGACAGAGATACAGGACTTGATCAGAATCTTCTTGCAGAGATTGCTGAGTACTTCAGACCATATCGTGAGGAGTGCCTTGAGAATGGTCTTATGAGCACTAAGATTCTTGGTGTTAATATTAAGACACTTCTTTACCAGGTACCTGGTGGAATGCTTTCAAATCTTGTTTCACAGCTTAAGGAAGCTAAGCAGGATGATAAGCTTCAGGAAGTTCTTGAAGAGGTTCCACGTGTTCGTAAGGACTTTGGTGAACCACCACTTGTTACACCTTCATCACAGATCGTTGGTACTCAGGCAGTGCTTAACGTTCTTATGGGCGAGAGATACAAGATGATCACTAAGGAATCTAAGGATCTTCTTGCAGGTAAGTATGGACAGACAATCAAGCCTTTCAACCCTGAAGTTCAGAAGAAGGCTATCGGAGATACAGTTCCTATTACACATAGACCTGCAGATGATATCGCACCTGAGCTCGATACACTTCGTAAAGAGATTGCACAGTACATTCAGCAGGATGAGGACGTTCTGTCATATGCACTGTTCCCACAGGTTGCTACAGAGTTCTTCAAGTATCGTGAGGCTCAGCAGAAGGGAGTCGACCTTAGCAAGGCTGATACAGCAAACAAGACATATCCGGTTTAATCAGAATCGAATTTATGTAAGATACAACAAGCAGTGTACGGGAAACGTACACTGCTTGTTATCGTTTATAAGGGCTATAGTCTATAGTAATATACTTAGAAGTAAATGGTTTTGCGTGATTGTGATAATTAATGGTTTGCGTGATAGTGATAATTAATTGTTTGTGTGATAGTGATAATTAATTGTGTTGACAAATTATCATATATCGTGAAAATATAAGTTGTTGAATTCGGATTTGAAGCAATCTCATGACAGAAAGAAAATGAGATAAAGCATAATGAGATAAATCGGTGAATTATATGAAGAAGATGATAATCGTCGGAGGTGGCGCGGCAGGCATGATGTGTGCTGTAAAAGCTGCGGACAGATATGACGTTACGATAATAGAAAAGAATGAGAAGCTGGGCAAAAAGCTTTTCATAACAGGAAAGGGTAGATGTAACCTTACAAACAATACGGATGAGGAAACATTTCTCAGGAATGTTGTAAGTAATTATAAGTTCTTGTACAGCTCGATATATTCTTATAATCAGAGTATGGTTATGGATGATTTTGAGAAATGGGGTCTTAGACTGAAAACAGAGAGAGGTAACAGAGTATTTCCTTTATCCGATCATTCTTCTGATGTTCTGAAGACGCTGGAGGAGCAGCTGAAGAGAAAGAAGGTTAAGATACTTCTCAATACCTCGGTTACAGGTCTTGATATCGAAGAGGCCGAGACAAAGAAGGTAACAGGTGTTTTTATCGGTAAAAAGAAGCTTGATGCGGATGTAGTTGTTCTTGCAACAGGTGGACTTTCTTATCCGCAGACAGGATCGACAGGCGATGGCTTCGAGTTTCTGAAGGAAGTGGGTATGGACGAGAGTGTGACTGAGATTTTTCCGGCACTTTGTCCGCTTGTTATCAGACAATCCTTTTGCCATGAAATGATGGGGCTTTCGCTCAGAAATGTGAAGGCAAAAGTTGAGTATATTCCGAATGAAATCACGAAGAAAAATAAGGTGAAAAAACTGTATGAGGAACAGGGCGAAATGCTCTTCACACATTTCGGAGTTTCCGGTCCGCTAATGCTTTCGGCATCCTCATATATAGCATCATTTGTCAGAAAAACAGCTGATGCACCGGAAGAGCTGACGAAGGAAAGAATAAATAATGTTAATGCATTTTTTAAAACTCTTGAGGGAAAAGTTATTGTCACCGTCGACCTGAAGCCGGCTCTTTCCTTTGAAGAGCTGGATGCAAGAGTACAGAAGGATTTTGATAAATTCAGCAACAGAGAGTTTTCAAACAGTCTCGGAGAATTGCTTCCGCGACTTATGATTCCTGTCGTTGTACACGAATCGGGCATCAAACCTGATAAGAAGGTTAATCTTATTACGCATGATGAAAGAAAACGCCTTGTTGAAGTCCTGAAGGGCTTCAAAATGGAAGTTGCAGGGTTTAAGGGATTCAGTGAGGCAATCATTTCTTCGGGCGGTATAAACGTCAAGTACATAGATGCCGGCACGATGGAAATCAAAGGCGTTGATGGACTCAGGGCTGCAGGTGAAATAATAGATGTGGATGCGCTTACAGGTGGATTCAATCTTCAGATTGCTTGGAGCACAGCTAATCTTGCAGCGCAGTGAGGTTGATAAGTGCTCGACTAATCAGGCGGCATATGATAATATTTGCCACAGGGGTCTTGTTGTAATCAGAAAGCTAACCGAGCGGGCGAAAAGCTATAAGTGGTTAGCCGAAATGAGATAAATATGAGACCACGTAGTTGGGAAAAGCTAACCAGGTAGGCTGATAACAGGTGATGGTTAGCTGAAGTGGGAAAAATAAGAGCCCAGAAAGATGAAAAAAGCTAACCAGGCAGGCTGATAACTGGTGATGGTTAGCCGAAGTGGGAAAAATAAGAGCCCGGAAAGAAGCAAAAAGCTAACCGTACAGGCAGAAAGCAACAAGTGGTTAGCTGCAACATAAATAACCAGAGGCATATGATGGTAAAATGGCTAACCAGACTAGTGGAAAATAGCTAATGGTTAGCCGGTATGATAAAAAATGGGGAGGTTGAAAATGAATATTGCAATTGATGGACCTGCAGGAGCAGGAAAAAGTACGATAGCGAAGCTTGTATCCAAGAAACTTGATTTTATCTACGTTGATACTGGTGCGATGTATAGAGCTATCGGATTATATTTTATTAATAATAATACTGATGTAGAAAATGAGGAAGAGCTCCTTAAGGCTCTTGATAAGATAAAGATTGATATCGCATATGAGGATGGTGTACAGCACATTTACCTCAACAAGGTTGATGTATCGAAGGAAATCAGAAACGAGAAGGTTGGAAATATGGCTTCCAAGACATCTGCTTATAAGCCTGTCAGAGCTAAACTTCTCGATCTTCAGAGAGGACTTGCTGCAGAAAATGATGTAATTATGGATGGCCGTGATATCGGAACAAATATTCTTCCAAATGCTGAGCTGAAGATTTACCTTACGGCATCTGTAGAGGTTCGTGCCAAGAGAAGATATGACGAGCTTGTGGAAAAGGGAGAAACACCGGAATTCGAAACTATCAAGAAGGACATCGAGCAGAGAGATTATCAGGATATGAACCGCGAGATCGCACCTCTTAAACAGGCTGAAGATGCAATTCTTGTAGATACATCAGATATGACCATCGATGAGGTTGTTGATAAAATCACAGAGCTTGCCGGTAGATAATCAAGAGACGAAAATGCTTGCAAAATCAGTTATAGAAAGTGTTATGTGACGAGTAATTATGTATAAATGCTATCTGACAAGCGATTTTGTCGTGAATGATCTTGCAGAAAAATCCTTGTTGTTAAGTTGGGAGTGAGATAATGAAGGTGATCTTGGCAGAGAAAGCAGGCTTCTGCTTTGGAGTAAAACGAGCTGTTGATACTGCATTTGAGAAAGCAGAGGAGGCTGCGGCATCAGGAAGAAGCATATATTCTTATGGCCCGGTAATCCATAACGAAGAGGTTGTGAAGCGCCTAGAGGATAAAGGTGTCAAAATCCTGAACAGTCTTGAAGATATCGTAAATATACCTAAGGATTCCTTGATAATACTTCGTTCACATGGTGTTGGAAAGGATGTTTACGAGACTATAGAAGCTGCAGGACATGAATATGTGGATACTACATGTCCATTTGTCAAAAATATCCATAAAATTGTCGATGAGAAGAGCAAGGAAGGGGCTGCGATTATATTGATCGGAAACCCCGGACATGCCGAAGTAGAGGGGACTCTGGGCCATTGCTCGGGAGACGCTTATGTGGTTGACTCCGAGGAGGATATAAGGAGCCTTCCGGATTTCAAAGACAGGGATATTGTTGTCGTTGAACAAACAACTTACAGCTTAAAAAAATTTAAAGAATTAGTTGCAGTTTTACATGAGATTTATTATAATGTTAATGTTTGTAAAACTATCTGTAATGCTACTGAGGAAAGACAGAACGAGGCGGCTGAATTATCCAAAGAAGTTGACAGCATGATCGTTATCGGTGGCAAGACAAGTTCAAACACGCAGAAGTTATACGAAATAAGCAGACAGCATTGTGCAAATACTTACTATATACAGACACTCGATGACATGGATTTCACTGTTCTTGAATCCGCTAGTAGGGTAGGTATTACTGCTGGGGCATCTACCCCGAATTTTATTATCAAGGAGGTTCATGACAGGATGTCAGAATTGAGTTTCGAAGAAATGTTAAAAAACGAGGAAAATGTTTCAATCAGATCAGGCCAGGTCGTTGACGGTGTCGTAGTCAATGTTAAGCCTGATGAGATAGCTGTAAATATCGGCTACAAGATTGACGGTATTGTAACAGCTGCAGAGTATTCCAACAACCCGGTTGACCTTACTACAGTAGTAAATGTAAATGACCCTATCAAGGTTAAGGTTCTTAAGGTTAACGAGAGTGAAGGAATGGTAATTCTGTCTCACAAGAGAGTTGTTGCTGAACAGGATACAGCAGCACTTAAGGAAGCTTTTGAGAACAATTCAGTTCTTAAGGGAACAGTTTCTAAGGTTGTTAAGGGTGGTCTTAACGTAAATGTTGGTGAGAGCAGAGTATTTATCCCAGCAAGCCTTGTATCAGATGCTTTTGAGAAGGATCTTAACAAGTATCTTGATCAGGAAATCGAGTTTGTTCTTACAGAGTTTGATCCACAGAACAGACGTGTGATCGGTAACAGAAGAAAGCTTGTATCTGAGCAGAAGGCAGCTGCCGCTCAGGCTCTTTTCGAAAATATAAATGTTGGTGATGTTGTTAAGGGAACAATCAAGAACATCACAGATTTCGGTGCATTTGTTGATCTTGGAGGAGCAGACGGACTTCTTCATATTTCAGAAATGTCATGGGGAAGAGTTGATAATCCTAAGAAGCTTTTCAAGGTTGGTGACGAAGTAGAGTGCTTCATTAAGGAGCTTGATAAGGAAACAGGAAAGATTGCTCTTTCACTTAAGTTTGATGAGAAGAATCCTTGGATCAATGCAGAAGAGAAGTATGCAATCGGAACTGTAGTAAAAGGTAAGGTTGCCAGAATGACAGACTTCGGTGCATTTATTGTACTTGAGCCGGGAATCGACGCATTACTTCATGTTTCTCAGATTTCACTTGATCGTATTGAGAAGCCTGCAGATGTTCTCACAAGAGGACAGGAGATTGAGGCTAAGGTTGTTGATCTTAATGTAGAAGGCAAGAAGATCAGCCTTTCAATCAAGGCACTTCTTAAGGATCAGCAGGGTGATTCCGAAGAGGAAGAAGCAAGCGATACAGTTTATTCAGATGAAGAGCCTGTAGCTGAAGCTGCAGAGGAAGCAGCTGAGGAAGTTGCAGCAGAGGATGCTGAATAATAGTTGTACTCGGATAATCGGGTAAATAAATACGAATTTAAGAGCTTATCACTGATTTGTGGTAAGCTCTTTTTGGAAAAGGGGTTATTATGGCACAGCTTTTTATCAAAGCAAATGAGCTTGAAGAAAAGGATACTGTAAGAGTCTTTAACGAAAGAGGTAAAGAGGTTTTCTATACTAGAGATGACTTCATAGCTACCGGTCACAGAATTAAGATTTTTATGGCTGATACGATTACTGAAGTAGCGTATGTTCAGGAAAAGTATGATGGTGATGTTGCAAGATTTGAGTTTGCAGCACGAGATAAATTCGGTACCATCGAAAGAGACTTCTTCACATTGGCCCAGAATTACAATATCGACTTTGATGAAGACTGGGAAATAGTAGGTGACGCAATTATGTGGAACTATGTTGTTAAGCGTGGTTCTTTGGATGTTATGAAGGTAAGAAATGACCTTTATCTTATTCCGGGACAGGCACTTAACCTTACACCTACATATATCATGGATATAGTTGTTGAATCCGATATCCTTATTGGACTTGCATTTGTCCTTGCGGTTTATGCATTAAATAAGTATTCGTATTAATATTGAATTAATTAGGATGATGAATAAGAGTGACAGTGCATCAGATGATGAGCTGTCACTTTTTAATTTGCGGGAGATATGTTTTTCGGGAGTTTGTGGAGATATATTTTCCTGAAGTATGTGAGATATATATTTTCTGAAGTTTGTGAGATATATTTTCCGAGGATTTATGAGAGAAGTGTTTTTCGTAAGTCTGTGGAGATACATTTTTCAGAATTCTGTGTGAGATATATTTTCCTGAAGTATGTGAGATATATATTTTTCTGAAGTATGTGAGAGATATATTTTTCTGAAGTATGTGAGATATATATTTTTCTGAAGTATGTGGGATATATATTTTTCTGAAGTATGTGGGATATATTATTTTAGATGTGTGTGTGATATTTTTGTTGGAAGAGCATACACTCTTGAAAATCCGGAAGAATTGTTGGTAAAGCAGGATGAAATATAGAGGCTTAAAGATTGGTTTTACTAACAAAAAGCGG
>CAMJHQ010000055.1 GCA_946405625.1 uncultured Lachnospiraceae bacterium
TGGCGTGAATATCTTTCGAGTTCTTCATTTGACAGAGCCATCTTCTACCTCCAATTAAAAACCGGAAGACTCAATCGAATCTTCCGGTTGCCTAATCTCTTATATCATATCAAATATACAGTTTTTGTATTCACCTACTTATTCGATAGGTTAATATGTTATCACGTTTCATTTTCTTTTTCAATAATATTTTTCCTATGCGTATCGCTTATATCTATTACCTGGTAACCCTTTATCTCCTGTAGCCTCAGAATCTGGCAAAGGTAGACAATCGCCGGAACTGCCATCAATAACCATTTGATATTGTAAAGACTCTTCACCTGGCCATTGACTCTATTCTCCGAAAGGGTCTTATAAAAATCATCAAAGACTTTTTCGCCGAACATTAATTCCATTTCATCAAAATGTATGTTAGCAGCTTTTACGACAATCAGTACATTTATGATAAGTACTATCACAAGTACCATATATGTCAGAATATCCGGGTTCTTCGCACCGAGCATCATTCCGAGGATTACTGTGCCGATAAAGAAAAGAATTACGTATCCGCCACTTCCTGCCGCACATACCGCAATATATGAACTGCGGCTGTCGACTTTATGCAGGATCAGATAAGTAAGTATCCGTTCATATACTGAGAAAAGAATCACCAGATAAAGGACATAAAAACCAAATGGTAAGGACAGACTTGTCTTACTCCCCATACTGTTCTTATTCTTATGAGTGTATACTATTCCGATAAATACTGCATATACCAGAATCACAAGAAGATAATGTAACATTTAGTCCCCCATAGCATCCTCCCACCACCTAAAGAGATGGGGCTTCCATTCACCTGCTGAAAAACAGTATCATTCATGTTTATTATATTCACAATCCCATACAATATAAAGTCAAAAAAATGGGGCCAAGTCATGCAGATGCATGCTCAGCCCGTTTTTTGAACTATTTGAACATTTTAGTAAAAGTATCTTGCGACACCGTTTGCACCGTTGTAATCGCAATAATATGGCTCATAACGTCCGGATCTTGAGTCGTATCTATAACCCTTTATTGGGCTATCATATGGAATATAACCCCATTTTACAATGCTTCCACCATAATAATACGGTACGCCCTTGACATTTGCTCCACCGTTAATTTTCATAAGTTCAGATACATTCATAGTTTTAAACATATAATAATCCTCCTAAATTTATACTGTTTATTAATTCACTTACGGCTGAAGGCTGTATTCTCTGATAAATGATCCGTCTGATCTAAATTCAGCAAGCCAGATTACGTAAGCACAACCCGGTGTACCTGTCCAAGTGTAACCACGAGGCTTTTTCTTCTTAAAAGCTTCCTGGCTTGGATAATATGGAACAGCCCAATTTCCACCGGAAATACTCATTAGTTCAGACTCATTCATTACCTTAAACATTTTCAAATCCTCCTTCTTTAAATACTTTTATCCATCTGCCTGCGCACAGCAAATCGAATGATATATAAAATGGTTATTGACGTCGATAACCAAATTATACATACACGTAGAAAGCTGCTTACTTCAAATCCCCTCACACAATCAAGTATCATAGTATGATTATTAGCAAGTGAAATTCAATCACCATTGAGTGAACGACATAAATTTTGTGTGAACGACACTAAAAATTTTGTTAACGTCATCAAAATCAATTAAAAGTGAATTATAACAAAATTTGGAATTCGTTATATTTTCTCTTGTGAGACATTATAAATATCAAGAACGATATGTATTAATGTAAATATCTCGTCGGCTCAAGACAAAAAAATGGGTACCCTGTTAAGGGTACCCTTTCAAAATACATAAACACCTCATTTGGCGATTCACAATTACCATTTCAATTCATTGAATATATCAAAGCAGGTTTTTTCGTTCTGGATATTCATCATACGTGTAAGAATTCTTGTTTTTGAAATATCCGGATCTTTGATCAATCCTGCCAGAGCATCAATTGCAGCATAACTGGTGAAGCTGTCCGAAAGGACATCAAAACACAGATTTTCCTGTCCGAGAGGCTCTGCAATTTCCTTATAGCATTCTCCGCTTCCGATAGCCAGAACAGATATAAAGTTTCTATATGCAAGAACACATGGTTCAAAGCGTGCACTGATAATAAAATCAAACTTCTTCAAAATGGTGCCGAATTCAACGCAATCCGGCTCCTGTTCGATCAGATGAACATTTTCAAGATATCTGAAGTTAGAAGCTAATTCTTTACATATCTCCATATCCGAAGAAGCCTGACATATTATATATGCATTCTTTTTAGCTTCCTTCAAAGTTTCGAAAATCTTCTTGTATAAATCAAAACTATTATCATAATGCTTTTTATCGAAAAACTTAGCATTAGGAATTATAGCTACATTATCGCTTTCTGCTATCTCAGGAATATTCGGTCTGTAGAATCTGGAACATACATTTGTCAGATCAAATTTATTGTCTATTAAAAGCATATCCTTGGCAAGTCTCAGATTATCAAGTCCGAAGTATCCCATCATTTCATCATAACCATATTGCTCGCGTGCATATATAGCCTTAGGATAAAACAGAATATCCTTCATAGTTCCCAGGATATACATATCATCCACGCCGAAATCAAATGGTCCGAAGGACTGCGGCATAATGATCATCGGTATTTTATATTTCTTGGCAATCTTAATATTATTAATATAATACTCTATATCTGCCATCGGGCTTTGACTTGTAAGCGCATGTTCACTTACATCAATCATCAGATCCATTTCCGAAATCAATTCGGTTACATCCTTCTCAGCTGCAGGATTATCATCCTTCTTATGAAACATTTTTGTCAAACTCTTCAAAGGATTTGATTTGAGCACCTGTGATTGAACCTTCTTGGAAAATGCGAATTTACCGAATCTGTATAATCCGCCATCCAGCTGTTCATCATTATGTGCAAAATAAACCTGACAATCTTCGAACCTTTTTCTCAGCTCATCAATAACAACATAGAGCTTTGCCTGAGATCCTTTATCCGCAAAGCTCGCACCTACTATCATTATCTTCTTCCCCATATCTCCTACCCCTTTATTATGTAAAATAGATATATATATTTTATACCACTATATTGATTAAAGACAAATACTTTATTGTGAATAATTCACAAAAATTTGAAGGGCAAATTTGGGCGATTTATACACATCTCTATCATATTTTCATACCATGGTTTACTATATGATATTTTTAATTCTCTATTTTAACATCTATAGATTATCTGCATCCGATTCCCGAAATGAGATAACAAAATCACCATATTCATAACCTTCACCCCATCCGTCCATAAGCTGGCCCTTCAGGAAATTATACAGTGCCGGTTCAACCTCTTTTTCTCTATCTCCAAAATAGCCTGTAGTTATCTCAACTATGCCATCTTCAGGAAAACTCATTTTCATGGATACTATAGCATCTGCCGGTTTAAAATGAGCTGCAAGATTATCATAATCAAAGTGCATTATAATCTCCTGCTTATCGTCTTCATCCAGAGTTTCGGTTAATCCATCATCTCCGTCATAATCAACTAAATTATATGAGAATCTACATTTCTTATATCTTACATTTTCAGGTTCACAAAGAACATTCGGATTCTTATCCTTAATTCTCTTATAAAGTTCTTCTGTTTCGGGGATCAGATCATCAGAATATATAGCACTTCTCGAATCGGCTAATGTATACTTATTTCCGTCTGTTGCAATGGCTTCAACTATATAGCTTTTATGACTATTCGGTCCTATATCATCTGCGTTCGTATTATAGCTGTAAATTCTCTGTATCTCATCATACCTAAGTGCCACCTGCCCCTCATGATATTTTCCATCGCTGAGAATGCCGAGCACCATATTCTCTGTAAGATAAATTCTCAGACCATTTAACCAGAGAGAATCTGCTTTACACGCTTCTTCATCAATATCCTTAGCTGTTATATTACTGAGCGATATAACCTTACGCGAAGCTTTGAGTTCGCCCAAACTGCCGGATAAGATAAATGCGCCGATCAATCCCAGAATAAATCCAGCCACGCCGAAACCGCTTTTATATAAATTCCAGAAATTAATCTTCATATATTCGATGCAGACATCACCGAGTATGTCATCCATAGTTTTATCAGTCATACTTTGTCCTGTGATACTCTCTGCCCTCGATGCAATCTCACTTCTTGTATCAGAATCGACTATATAATGAGTACTCCCCTCAATATGGTAAGTGCCTGTCGCTTCTACAGCAGACTTTATCTCTTCATAGTCCTCCTCATCAATCTCTGCCACGCGATATTCATTTCCATCAGTCACCAGATAATAATACGACTTCTTTTCCTTGCTCATGAAGACAGGTGCTTCTGTTATATCAAAATATACCGCATGTCCCGCATGGTTTCCCGAATCCTGTAAAGCTGTATCGATATGCTGTACATTTTTTAATGTTTTACTCGTTGAAAAAAGCCCGCCAATCGCTATCAGAACAGCCGCTCCCGTCATAATAGCTCCAACTATGAAAACTACAAATATAACACTGTAATTAGATTTAATATTCTTATTCTTGTATACCATGATGCTAATACCCTCTTTCCTGCTTTTTCAGCTTTCCTGCTTTTTCAGCTTTCCTGCTTTTTCAGCTTTCCTGTTTTTTCAGCTTTCCTGCTTTTTCAGCTTTCCTGCTTTTTAACTTTCCGTTTTGTTTATAAACAGGAAAACACTTTACTTATTTTATTGCAAGTCAAAACAGGAAATGCTGTTAACATTTCCTGTTCTGAAAAAACTATCTTCATTCACTAGTATTCTTTTTTAATCTCTTCTATCCTGTATATTTCCTTAAACGTCTCTAAATCCTTAGCATTTCTGATCAGCATAACCTCAGTGAAATGGCCGTCTTCTTTGCTCTTAAATCCTGCCACCTGCTCTCCGGTACAGATACTGGACTTAATTACAGCTATCTGCTTCTCGGGATCAAAAGGTATATCCTCGCTGAGATACCTTTCATAGTATGGTTTCTTTCCTGAATCCTGCCGCATTTCTATGATAAAAACGATGATAAATCCTAAAAGAACGATTCCACCGATAAGACTTAATCCCCAATAGAAAGCACCTGTGATAATCCAGATAACACCAGGCAGCAATATCCCAATAACCAAAGATATTGCTATCCATATCGCACCGAAATGTATGGAATTAATCTTAGGCATTCTATGCTTACTCATGTTTAACCTCATTCCTATTGACTGACATACTTCAAACAACGAATCGATAGAAATATTATAATACTTCTACATCACATATTACAGCCAAACAAAGTAAAAAGAGCCTTCATATATCATTTTCTGATTCATAGATCATTTTCTGATTCATAGATTAAAATCAATATCAGATTTATGTCAACCAATCGCTAAGAAGCATTTACCAATGTATATGCCTTAATCATCTGCATTGTCACAGCCCTTTTATATTCTGCCTGTTTCTGCTTTACTCTGTTATATCTAGCCCTCTGTTTCTTAGTTCTACGCGGCATTGATTCAACTTGCTCTATAACTCTGCATCTGAAGTCATCATGCTTTTTGATATATACTAAAAGGCCCATTATCGTTTTAGAAAATCGTGCATCTCTCTGAAAATGATAATCTGCTTCAACATATTTACCTGGAACAATATCATCCGGTATTACATTTCCATGATACAGAATAAAGCAGTCCCAATCCTTCAGATATATTATCTTCCAATACGCAATATCCGTTAATACTATAAGCTTATTTTCTACAAGCTCATATTCTATATAGTTTTCATGTGCGTAAAGAGCTATATTTATTTCCTCTGATCTATATTTATCTTCAATAGTGACAACTCTACTATTCTCCATAGATGGCCTCCTTTCATTAAACTTCAAAACTTTAGATTTCATGATTTCATGATTTCATGATTCAAAGATTCAAGACTCAAAGATTTCAAGACTCAAAGATTCAAGACTCAAAGATTTCAAGATTTCATAATTTCAATATGTCATCAATATTTCAATATATTCTCAAAGTCCTCAAAGGTCCTCAAGTTTCATCTAACTTAATTCTGCCAAATGAGCTGTCCCCTTTTCTACCCTTCTAGAAGATAACGGACGGATGACTGCATTTTTATTTATCTACTTGAATTGACTGTGAATAGTAACCGGATGACTGACGGATGGGCGTCTATTTCAGAGCCCTCATTTTGGTTCTCTTCCAGACCTCTGGCTAACCACTTCGGCTTTCCCGCTCATCTGGTTAGCTTTTTGCTCATGTTATTACCCTTATTTTCTTCATTCCGGCTAACCACTTAGGCTTTCCCGCTCCTTTGGTTAGCTTTTTAATCATGTTATTACCCTTATATTTTTCATTCCGGCTAACCACTTAGGCTTTCCCGCTCCTTTGGTTAGCCGGTCAAGCATATTAAATCATGAAAAATGCTGAATCCAGCTAACCAATGCATGAAATATAGAGGGATGGTTAGCTCATAGGCATATTCAAACCCCAAAAGCATGATGAGCAGCGTTGATGTTTACTAACAATATTGAGAAAACGGTTATATTATTAGTACTTCATCCGGAAATCTCGCGTCGATGATCTGATGTTTACTAACAATATCGAGAAAACGGCTTTATTATTAGTACTTCATCCGGATTTCTCGCGTCGATGATCTGATGTTTACTAACAATATCGAGGAAACGGCAATATTATTAGTACTTCATCCGAAAATCTCGCGTCGATGATTTGATGTTTACTAACAATATTGAGGAAACGGCATTATTATTAGTACTTCATCCGGATTTCTCGATACAATGTATTGAAGTCTACTAACAGAAATAAGAAAACGGCATTATTGTTAGTAGTTTGAAAATATAAAAACAGGTCGTATGTTTTCATAAACATACGACCTGCTGCTCTACTATTAATGACGGGATTTTCTTCCCTTCTTGCGCATTTCATTATATAGTTTATTTACAATATCACTCATATCAGTTCTTACTATCGCAATCTTCAGTTATCACTCTTATCAATTCTTACTTTCGCAATCTCCGGTTATCACTCTTATCAATTCTTACTATCGTAATCTCCGGTTATCACTCTTATCAGTTCTTACTTTCGCAATCTTCAGTTATCACTCATATCAGTTCTTACTTTCGCAATCTCCGGTTATCTCTCTTATCAATTCTTACTATTGCAATATCCGGTTATCTCTCATATCAATTCTAACTTTCGCAATCTCCGGTTATCTCTCATATCAGTTCTTACTTTCGCTATCTCCGGTTATCCCTCTTATCAATTCATACTTTCGCTATCTCCGGTTATCTCTCTTATCAATTCTAACTTTCGTAATCTCCGGTTATCTTTACTTCATAATCTTCAGATCAACAAGAACCCAGTCGTCGGAAATGCCGTCATATTCATTTCCGCAATATGGGCAGTTTTTAAGCTTTGTCGCATCGAAACTTGCACCACAGGAAGGACAGGCAATTCTTGTCATAGAGAAGTTGAAATTCACCGGAATATCGGTACGACGTCTTAAAGTCGCACTGAAAACCTGAGCTTTTGAATAAACCTTGTTTTCTTTTGCATAGAGAACATCGAAATATGCCTTAGTCTCAACCGTAACGAAGTTCCCCTCATCTTTAAAGCTCTGGCATCCCAGTGCACCGCCGTAGTTCAGGTCTATAATATCTTTCATTTGCGGTTCAAGTGCACCGCCCCTATAAAACATAAGCCCACTCTCGTCATCGGAGAATATAGCTGTCTTTATAAGAGACAAAACCTTGCTGGTAAAGTATTCATAGGAAAACTCAGGACTGAGTCTCTTCATTCTGGTTTCAAATCTGCTTCTCGAACCGGCGGTTCCCATCTTGCCTCCGTTGGAAATAGCCTTTACAATCAGCCTCATGAAGAGAAAATATGCAAATAAGACATATGATATAGGAATACTTCCCAATCCGATTGCAAAGATCGTGCCGATCAGCTTAGGGATATTCGTAAGCAGATTCCACGGCAGATATACTTCACCTTTCATGATGCAGCACATAATATATATGCCGATAAATGTGAACGGATAAAACTTTAAAAATCCGGTTAAGAATTCTTTTTTCGTCATATGTGGATCTTCCAGAAAATAGTAAGATGTAATCTTCGGGAAGAGCTCATCCATCTTAAATCTTGTTCCGCAATATGAGCAGCCGTTCTGAAGGGCCGCAATTGTTGAGACCGAACCGCAGTTCGGGCAGCTGTAAGGATCATCGTCCGGATGTGTGCCTGTCACAACATCGGTAATCGTTCCGTAAAAGACCGACTTCTTATCATCCTTATATCTCACATTTCCACCGTTCTTTACTATCCTCTTAACACCGGACGAATTAAAACAAACGGTGCTATGATAATGAGCATCCTGCCAATCGCTTGCCGCAATGAATCGATTATTCTCTTCCTCACGGTCATATATGTTATAGTCAAGTTCCAGGCCTTTCCTGCGTATCCTGTCATGTTGAAGTTTTAAAATGTATGAAACATCACTATCCGCAAATGTTATATTATTTCCCTTCGATATTGCAGAACCGAGCGATGCCTTGAATTCATCCAGCTTGCGGCCGGAATTCTCAGGAACTTCTTTTGTATTAAAAAAATTGTATCCCATATCAGATCCCCCAATCTATAAATACATTTTAAGTTCTTTAATCAAAAACAGTTGCTATATATATAAGATCCAAAAACGCATAAAGCGGTAATGCTAAGGATAGTTTTAAAAGATCTATAATTTCACCATTTGCCCAGATTTCCTTCGGATTATGTGGATTTATCTTTATTAAGGCTTCATCACCTCTGTCATATCTGCTACGCTTATCATAAGTTTTGGTCGCCTCATAGGTTTGACCATTATAATCGTATTTAAAAAAAGTTTTATAACTATATGTATACACTGTTTTACCTGTTTTAGAATCTTTATGCTTATTCTCATCCTCTTCTACCCTCGTCACTTTAGCATATATTTTTTCAGAACAAACAATCATTCTTTTAATATATCCGAACATAAAATAAAAAGTTAATACATGAAAAAGCAGTAAAATCAATCCAATTATAATAGCACCAATACCAATATTTCCCATATTTTTCCTCCGTATCCTGTCGTAAAACGGTTATCCCGATCTATAGATTATTTATCCTTACTATTGTACCACATATCAGCTTAATATTTTAAAATGTTATGCCTGGATTCATTTACACTCTGCAAAAATCAAATATTCTGTCATAAAAATCCTTCGCCTCTTCAAAGGTTCCATGGCCAAGCCCATCATATACATATAGTTCACTGTTCTTTATACCGGCCTTCAATTCTCCCGGTGCATCATTTCCTACAGTTTTATCATCGCTCCCTGCAATAATAAATGTCGGGCAGCTGATTTCCGACAACTTATCCCGCACATCAAATTTTAAGATAGCATTTGCATTTTTCATAAAACGATCATATGATGACGGCTTCGTAAATTTGGCCACCAATGGAAAATACTTTCTGTTCTTTTGCAGATATCTGTCTGAATACATTTTTTCCGCAGTATCTACCATAAGTGCTTTATGATCTCCACGAGATGCCATTTCAATCCAGGATGAAACTGCATCTGTTGCAACATCGTTTGCATACGGTGCCGTAACAGCAAGTACCAGGCGTTCCACAACCTCCGGATGTCTGATGGCCATGCACTGCGCGATCATACCTCCCTGGGATACTCCCAGTACACAGGCACTGTCTATTCCAAGCTCCTTAATTACCATGGTCTGATCATCTGCCATGTCCTCAATACTATATCCTTCAGGCATAACATTTTTCCTGCTGAACATATAGACCGTAAAATAATCCAAAACCTTTTTATATGGTGACGAAAGAATCCACGCCTTTCCTTTAACGGTTGCAAGTCCGTCCGATAATCCCGGCAGAACCACGAGCTTTTTCTTTCCTCTTCCAAATGATGCATAATACATTTCCGTATCGCCTATTTTCACACTTCCGTTTATATATTTCTTACTCATATTCCTGTCCTTTCGATATACTTCTTTCCAGATGATTTCCCTACTGATTTTCGGGTTCAAGCTGATTTTCGAGTTCAATCTGATTTTCGGGTTCAAACTGATTTTCGAGTTCAAACTGATTTTCGGGTTCAAACTGATTTTCGAGTTCAAACTGATTTTCAGATTCAAACTGATTTTCGGGTTCAAACTGATTTTGCGGGTTCATGCCAAAAACAGCAGCTTACAGCCCCTTCTTCAGAACACTTAGATACCCCTTCAATTGTTTTATATAACTCTTTTTTAAGGATTCAATATCATCGTCTCTTTCGGCAATGCTCTTCAGAAAGCTGCTATTGAATCCCATAAGCACCCATCTCAGAATATCTGTTATCTCTTTCCTGCTGTTACTACGGCCGGACATATCAACTCCCTTAAGCAGTGCCTCGTAAATGTCCGTGCTTTTATCTCCATATCTTTCGACTATCTTTCTCCCTATATCGGATCCCGTCTCCGATGCGACTCCTATAAGGAATCTTCCCTTAACTGGATTAGTCACATACCAGGATATCTCAGCTACCGAGTATTCGATCACTCTCTCATATAAATCCCTTGATAATCTGCTTACATCAAACCGCATTTCCTCAGCCATCTGAGCTGATACTGTGTCAATCAGATAGAAATAGAGTTCTTCCTTATTTTCGAAATATTTAAAGAGGCTGCCCTTACTTATTCCGCAGTTCTTTACTATCCTGTTAGTCGAACCGTTTTCATATCCATATTCAGCAAATTCTGTTAACGCTGCATCAATGATCCGCTGCTGCTTCTCACTATCAAGTTCTGAAAAAAGTTTCATCTGCATATAGCTAGTCCTCCTATAGATATCTGTTCCACTTGTGAATTACCTGTAATTCTTGTAATTTATCAGTCCCGCTTTAGATTCATATGTACTACTTGTGATTCATATTCCCTGCTTTAGATTCATATGTCCCGCTTGTAATTCATATATCCCGCTTCAGTGACCACATGGTCATTATTAGCGTTAAAATATAGTGACCACCCGGTCACTGTATTTATGTTACACCTAAATATTTATTTCTGTCAATACCGATTTCGCATATTAATCTCAAATCTGTTTTGCATATTTATCTCAAATCTGTTTTGCATATTAATCTCAAACCCTATTTTGAAAATTAAACTCAAACGCAGTTCTCTAATTAAACTCAAGCCATAGTTTAATTACCGATTGCAAAGTACGCCGAAAAATGCTAAAAGAAAATTAACAAATCCATTTACAATCAAAAAGGATACACGATATATGAATAATCTGATCAATGCATTACTTCTTATACTATCTTATGCCATCCTGATTTTTCTTCCACAGGAATTAGGCTTTCTCTCATATACTATACTCGGAATTTCAATATTTCTGTTCATTGTCGGATATTTCCGCATGGCTACATCTTTAGACCTT
Organism: uncultured Lachnospiraceae bacterium; assembly: GCA_946405625.1. Lineage (GTDB taxonomy): Bacteria > Bacillota > Clostridia > Lachnospirales > Lachnospiraceae > Eubacterium_Q. Next base: position 11,515 of record CAMJHQ010000055.1, read on the forward strand.
ACGGAAAAGCTTGGATATAAAGCGGGATATTCCTTAAATATAATTCTGGGTATGATGGCCTTTGCTATCGGTGCAGCATATCTCTACTTTGATCGTGGAAGCGGAAGAAGCATGACAGTTGCATTCATTCTGCTGATGGAGGGTATCATATTCTGGGGTACCTCCGGTGGAAATGTGATAAATCTGCGAGTGGAGCGACTTACCACCCGTATACTGTATGCCTTTGCGTTATTCCTTGCATCCTTTGCAGTATTCATTATAGTAAAGCAGAAAACCGACGGCGTGACCGGTGCATTTTTAGTGCTGATTGAAAGTGCCGCAGCTATCATCATGGGAATTATAAGGCGATACAAACTCGAAGTTGTAGGTATGAAAACTCCTATACGCGAACTGTTCCAAAAGTTTGAAACACTCGACACTGACCTGGGTTATCCGTGGTTCGGTAAGGTCGGAACACATAAGGAATGCATCCTATACGGTCCGAACGAAGACGGATTCTCAGTCTTCGGATACTACAACAGATCAGGAAAATTCTATCTTGAACTGGCTGATGCCGGCAAAAAGGAAATGACCGTAGACGATTCCAATATCCTTGAACGTTATCAGGAAATGTTTGATTATTTCGTAAGTACCGGAAAAGCCAGCTGGTCGGAAAATGAAGAGGCTTAAATATCTTGATTCACTCGTGGTTATCCACATACGACATATCATTTATTTGTCTCACTCTATGTCCTTGGAATAATTGAATGGATTGTAATTCTTACTATAATGTTAGAGATAACATTTTTGATTTTATCTCTTTAAAGAACCCACAAAAAAGATCACTATCAGGTAAAGAAAAAAAGCCGATATACTTAGCCATAGCGGGCTA
>CAMJHQ010000056.1 GCA_946405625.1 uncultured Lachnospiraceae bacterium
AAGAAGTGGGGGCTTCTCGTTCGAGCAATCTAACGATCACAGCATACACGAGCTATCTCCGTCTGTCCGACGGTTCTATCTATACTTAAATACTTAAGTATTTGATTCCTTCATTTCGTATATTTATTGCAGCATTTACGTCACGGTCATGTTCATTTTTACACTTTGGACATGTCCATTTTCTTATTGCGAAATCCTTTATTTCTTCATTCTTGAAGCCACAACAATGACATATCTGACTTGAAGGATAGAATTTATCTATCTTTACATAGTGTTTGCCTCTATCTCGCAGTTTATACTCGAGATAGTTCGTAAACAGTCCCCATCCATTGTCAGATATAGTCTTTCCAAAATTATACTCTTGAGACATCTTTTTCATATCAAGATTTTCTATACATACAGTATCAACTCGATTGGCTATCTCGGTTGATTGCTTATGTAGAAAATCTTTTCTCTGATTAGATATATGTTTATGTAGTCTGGCTACCTTTTTTCTTTGTTTGTAATAGTTGTTTGAACCATTTTCCATTTTTGAGAGTTTTCTCTGCTCTCTTGCCACTCTTTCTAATGCCTGTTTGTAAAACTTCGGATAACCACAGGAATTGCCATCACTATCCACATATAATGATGACATAGAATAATCAAGCCCCAGAATAGTTTTTGAAGGAACTTCTACGATACTTGTTACATATTCGAAAAGTACAGAAACGTAATACTTTCCATCTGGTTCCTGTGATACTGTAACTGATTTTAGTTTCCAGTCATCTGGAACAGGTCTGTGACATACCATCTTGACCTTTCCTATCTTAGGAAGTTTTATATGTTTTGATTCTATGGAAATATTTTCATTCACACATACTGTCGAATACGACTTGTGATTATTCTTCTTAGACTTAAACCTTGGGAACCCTACCTTCTTATCCCTGAAATAGTTTTTGTATGCCGTATCAAGATGTCTTAGACACTGTTGCAGAGAAATACTGTCTACATCCTTTAAGAATGGTAATTCATTTTTTAAACGTTTCAGGTCATTTGCGTTATCATAATAATTAAGACTTGTACCATTATTATCATAGGCATCTTTTCGATCTCCCAGATAATGATTGTAAACAAGTCTTACACACCCAAACGTCTGCTGCAGGAGCTGTTCCTGAGCTTTATTGGGTTTGATCCTGTATTTGATTGCTCTGTTTGTTTTTACGTCTGCCATCAGGTTTATCCTCTCCCTGAGATTTGATATATTCCTTTATGACATCTATAGTTACACCACCGGTGGTGATAAGACAGAAGCTCTTTGACCAGAAATATTCTTTCCAAAGTTTTTGCTTTATCTCCGGATATTCTTTTTTTATAAGCCTGCTGCTCGCGGACTTATATGCATTTAGAAATTTAGACAATTCTGAATTGGGTTCTGCTTTAAAGAGAATATGTACATGATCTATATCATGGTTCCATTCTTCAATGGTTATATTGTAATTAGGAGCAATATGCTCAAATATTTCTTTAAGACGCTTCGAAATAGTATCATTGATTACTTTTCTGCGATACTTCACCACTAAAACCAGGTGATAATGCATTGAGAACACTGAATGATTATTAGTTTCAAAATTCATTTATTTTAAGCCCCTTTTTTGAATTTACCACTGAACTTATTATATCATATTTTTATAGATTATTCAATGTGATTTTGCCAATTATTACAACTTATTTTTAGAAATTGAGGCGATTCATCCCCGTCTTATAGAAGGCGGAGCATTCTCGCCAAGGATTAGATAAAAATCCTCTCTGTCCCAAAAGGCAAAATAAAAGGCCGCCTTTTATCATCAGATAAACAAATACTTATACAATATAGCATAATAATTTTCATCTGAATAGATAAAAGCCGGCCTTAGCCTTAGCGCCTGCATCCGGACTCGAACCGAAACACCAGAAACTCTGATTACTCAGAGATTAGCAATCTCCTGCCTTCCCAAATTAGGCTTATACAGGCATAGTGGGCAGAGCTGGACTTGAACCAGCAGAATCCGAAGACACCTGATTTACAGTCAGGACCGCTACCAATTACGGGTTACCTGCCCAATTCACGCCGCACACAGGATTCGAACCTGCAAGCCCCGAAAGGCCAACGGTTTTCAAGACCGCTCCCTCACCACCCGGACATACGGCATATTTTGCATATATTCAGTTTTATTAGGCAATCTACCTATTTACAACAACAATATCATCCACCTTGCAGCCAAACATATCAGCTATGATGATCATGTTGTCTATAGTAGGCATGCAGTCACCGCGCATCCACTTAAAGATTGCCTGCGGAGTCCCGAAACCACACACAGCCTGGACATCCTTAACCTTTATATTACGAGCTCTCATCATGTTCTTGATATTTGCTCCTGTTGCTGTCATATTTACTGTAACCATATTCAACACTTCCTTTCTATCACTCAGATAATCATAAAAGAAAAAGGAGATACTACTCTTCGCAGTATCTCCATAGACATCATCCTATAAAAAATACCGCTTATGCACTAAGCATAAGCGGTCCGTTATCATAAAAGCTTATCTTCCACTTATATCTTCAGTGCATAACAAATATTCCATCGTTCGAAAGATATTCGAGACTATGGAGTGAATATTCGCTATGCAGATATAAGTTTCTGAATGTATTCATCGCTTTTGTTCCTTTCATAATTTTATGCCTCAACTATATCAGCTCTTCTGATATGCAGCATTTACTTTTCAATCATTACTTGAATTATAACACCAAAAATTTTTTTGTAAAGTATACTCTGGGTATATCTTTTTGAATTATGTTATACTTTATTACGAATTTATAATAGGGGGAATTGAATAGTGAATGGAAATCGAAAGACCGCTTCATTACTTATAATATCATTTTTATTTCTGGTATGGTTTGTCGGATCAATCGGTCTTAGTATTTATGAAGTAAAGATCGGCAAAACATGGTTATTTCTTATAATACTCGGACAGTTTTTCTCAATTATGGGATTAATCTCAATAATATCTGCTGTTTCCGAAAAACAGCACGGCTGGTGGTTCGGCGGCATATTTATACTGATAGGTATATGCTGTATAATATACGGTCTGATGAATAAGTTTGGTCCGGATGATGTAAATTATAAGATGGTAAATGCAATCCCTCTTATAATTGGTGTCACTATGTCAATTGTGAGCTGCATACTGCTTATATATGGTTCAATCTTCAGAAAGAATCTCCAAGCCGAATGTACATATGAAATCTCCGCCAAATGTATTGATTTCCGCGTTCGAGGTGCCGGCTATAAGGCTGTAAAATGCCCAATATATGAAGCCTTTTATAATGGCGAAAGAATACTTCTTGAAAAGAACATCTATTCCAGAGGTCTCGGAAATCCGGCAAAAGATGAAGTAAGACGTCTTCTTGTCTGTTTAAATGACATAAATAAAACAACTGATCCGAATTCTTCCGTTAAGGAAGGAACTCGAATCAGTCGATATATCGATGAGAAAACTGATAAAGCAGCATCGAGATTTTCAAATATTCTTTACGCATCCTTCCTGATAGGCGGATGTATACTCGCTGTAGCTGCTTATATCTTCATTCCGATTTTTTAATTATTTATTCTATGCAAAGTCTGCTGGTTATGCCCGCCTTATTTAAACTGTCTTTTACTGAATAAAAAATCCACTTACATTTTCCGGGCAACGATCATATATCTGTGAATCGTTCCCTCAATAACGCCTACTTCCGATAACCTCTGCTGTAATTTCAGCAGTTTATCGAAACATCTATCTACTGAGAAATCAGGAAATTCCCACACAATGACACGGGCAAACCATACAAATGCACCGACATCGTAAAACCTGATCGGTCTCATGACTTCATCCGCCTGCAGGATCTCAAATCCCGCTTCCTTAAGCAGCTTAACCTGATTATCCTTATTACATCCCGGAAAAGGATTCTCTGCTTCCGGAAGAACCATCTCTACCAGATCTCTGTCATTTTGATCTCCTACCTGCTGGGTTATGAATAAACCGTTCGGCTTCAGAACTCTGTACAGCTCCTTAGGATCAAAATCACCGTGTCGATTTATGCATGCGTCAAAGGATTCATCATCAAACGGAAAGTGCGATGCATCATCGCAAAATCTGAAATCAATTCCGAGCGGGAGAAGTCTCTCTTCACAAAGCTTTACATTCGGCTCCCAGCCTTCTGTCGCCGAAGTGTTCTTAAATGGATGATTCAATGAAAGAAGGAACTCTCCTCCGCCCGTATCATAGTCCATTATCATCATATCATCAGTCACATACTGATGGATCAAGTCAGCATAGTCCCACGGAAAATCTGAGTCTTCTTCAAAACGTCCGTCCAGATAAGAAAAGTCCCATCCCTTGATGTGGGCTGTCTCTTCCTCATGTTTCCAAATTTCTCTTAATTCTTTTTCATTTAATTCTATTTCATTTGTTTTTTTCATTTCTGCATTCCTTTCTAAAATTCATAATCTTTGAGTCATGAAAGGTGCAGCCTCATTCTGACAACATGTGAAAAATCTTCATGAATTAACCTCGGTACAACCTGTTGTCAGCATTAGAACTGCACCGAGTAGTTATCTCGACTTCTCATTGGTTACCTCCTTATATTCTATAAATATATCTCATTCTACTATACAGAAGCACATTTTCCCACTCTTTCTTTTTATACTGCTAGTATAATATTCTCTTTTTTATACCGTCAGTATAATTATTTCTATTCTAATTGTATAGTTAGTGTATTCACTTCATCCGACTTTTATTATACAATTAGGACAGTTAAAGCAATACCGACAGTAAAGGAGATGAAATCTATGAAGAATAGTCTTGCAGAAAATATCAGAAAATTCAGAAAAGAACGCGGACTTACACAGGAACAGCTTGCCGAAGTCTTCGACATGACTGTCGGTGCGGTCCACAAATGGGAGGCTGGGCTATCAACTCCCGATATATCGCTCCTTATGGAAATGGCAGACTTCTTCGATACTTCTCTGGATGTACTGGTCGGATATAGTGTGCGGGACAACCGTATAGAAATTCTCTGCAAACGCCTCCGTAAGATGACTGATACCATGGATCTGAACGGACCTGCTGAAGCCGACAAAGCCCTTAAGAAATATCCTAACAGCTTCAGAGTCGTTTATGAATGTGCGTATCTCTATTCCGCCTTCAGCTCCATGTTTAAAACCAATATGGAATACGCAGCCCATGCAAGGGATCTGTATGAGCAATCGCTTAAGCTCATTTCCCAGAACACAGACCCGAATATCGATGCGACTTCTATATATGGCAGGCTTGCTCAGGTATATCTCATTATGGGAGATTACGACAAAGGACTCGAAATCTATAAAGCACATAATGCCGGATATATATACAATTCTCAGATTGGACAGGTTCTTTTAGTTAAAGGCGATTACGAAGAGGCTGAGATAAACCTGTCTTATACTCTTGTAAACCAGATAGGCACATGGGTCAATCTTATAATCAACAAAGCCCTCTGTTATATTTATACCGGTAATCTCGGGGAGGCAAAGGCCATACTTGAAATGGGCCTTAACATGAATGAAATGTTGAAAAGAGGCGATAAACCTTCTTATCTCGACAGGATCAGCTGCATATATCTTACCGGTCTCGCGCACATTTCACTGCAGCAGAAGCATAAGAAGGAAGCAGTTGCAACGTTGAAGAAAGCCAAATCTGCAGCCGAAGCCTTCGATGCCGCACCCGAATATGATGCCAGGAACGAACGATTCGTTGAGATCAAGGAAGCCTGCATGGCATACGATAACACAGGTGAGACCTGCATAGAAGTAATCGGGAATGCAATCGAATTACTTAAATCTACAGAACTTTCTAAACTTTGGAAATCCATTAACTAAGATCAGATTCAGTAACTCAATCCAAAATCATTAAATGCGAGGTAATTTAATATGAATAATAAGACAATCCGTGCGGAATTGGTCAACCAGTTCTACATGCATAATTTTTGCGCCCTTTTTCTGGCAATTATAGCTTCTATACTCTCCGGAACTACAGGAATCATCATCTCCTGGATCCTCAAAGAGCTTATCGATATAATCTCCGGACAGGGTACTCTGACACTCAATCAAGTGCTTCTCATATGTGCAGGATTCATCGTATTTGTACTTGTGATCACATTACTTAATTATATATCCGAGCCAGCATTTGTACGCCGCGCCATGAATCAGTATAAGGATAAGGCATTCGGTTTTCTCTCAATGAAAAATATCTCTTCATTTCAGAAGGAAACCACTGCTTCTTATCTTTCAGCACTGACAAATGATGCAACAACTATAGAGCAGCAGTTTGTATCTTCAATACTTCCGATCACTACAAAGGCTGTATCGTTCTTCGGAGCACTAGCACTGATGATCTACTATTCTCCGCTCCTTACACTTTTCTCTATCCTTATCACATTTATCCCTACAATAGTATCGGTAATTGTAGGAAAAAGGCTCGCTAAGGTTCAGAAGGAAGTATCAGACAGAAATACAGCATTTACAGCAACTATGACTGACTGCCTGAACGGATTTAATGTTATAAAGAGCTTTAAGGCAGAGGATCAGATCGGTAAGATATTCACAGAAGAAAACCGTAAGCTCGAGGAAGCTAAAGGCCGTCTTCGTAGGATCAGCGGACTTGCAGGATCCCTCGGTCTGCTCTCCGGTGCACTTGCACAGCTCGGAGTATTCCTCTTCGGTTCTTATCTTGCATTAAGCGGCAGCTCTGTTACAGCAGGCTCAGTACTTATGTTTGTTAACCTTATGAATTTCCTTATACCACCTGTTGCCGAGCTCCCGAAGCTCCTCGCAGGTAAGAAGGCAGCCGAAGGTCTTATAGATAAGCTGTCAGAGTCACTTACCGAGAGCAGCAATTCTTCCGGATCAGAAAGCTTATCTAAGGATAACAATACTATATGTTTTAAGAATGTCTCATTCAGCTACGACGATAGTGAAAGGGACGTCCTTCATAACATTAACTGCGAATTTCTTCCGGGCAAGTCTTATGCGATAGTCGGAGGCAGTGGAAGCGGAAAGTCCACATTTTTAAATCTCCTTATGGCCTCCCATAATAATTACAGTGGAGACATAACCATCGACGGAAAAGAACTGAAAAATATCAGTACTGATTCTCTGTATGAACTTATGACAGTAATCCAGCAGAATGTATTCGTCTTCAATTCATCAATCAAGGATAACGTTACTATGTTCCGTGATTTTCCGGATGAGAAGATCGACGAAGCTATAACTAAGGCTCATCTTAAGGAGCTTATCAAGGAACGCGGTACAGATTATCTCTGCGGTGAAAACGGACAGGGACTTTCAGGTGGTGAGAAGCAGCGTATCTCCATAGCAAGAAGTCTTCTCAAGGAATCTTCTATCCTGATTGCCGATGAAGCAACATCCGCACTGGATGCTCAGACCTCTTACGAAGTGATAAATGAGATTCTGGAACTCGATTCCATGACTCGCATAGTTGTAACTCATTCTCTGGAGGAAGCACTGCTCCGCCGCTATGATGAGATTGTCGTGATCAAAGACGGAACCATAGAAGAAAAAGGAAGTTTCGATGAACTGATTGATAATAACGGATATTTCAAAGCTCTATATACCGTAGTTCAGTAAATTCAAAGAACAAAGAAATATCATAAATTTCATTTTACAAATTATAAGACGAAGAAAACGGGAGATTCCTTGTTTAGGACTCTCCCGTTAATTCATTCCGGCATTCTTTATTCATAAATACTTTTTTATTCAACTATCTTGAGCGGTACCCAGATAGCAACATCCACTTCGCCGGAACCATCATTTCTCATATGATATACCTCAATATTATAATCTCCCAGAAGCTCATAACCTTGAAGTGCAGGAAGCCATTCAGACCATATCTTTGTATTAACATCCTGCAGATTCTTCATGGTACACGGAAACTCTGCCCAATAGCCTCCCGGAATCACTCTGGTCTCGCAGCCTTCAGGAACTTCTCTCCATGGATGATAGAGATCAGCGATCCAGTAATCAAAGTCTTTTCCCTTCATGTCTATACAGACACCGAATCTTCCCTTTACAGGACGCTCATCCCAATTCTGCATCCACTCATTCCAAAACTTCGGTATCTCCTGATAGCTTGTATCAGTATTAAATGGTCTCTTAACGCCAACAATTGTAAACTGTTCTTTCTCAACTATCTTATAATCCAACATATTTCCACCCTCCAGTGATATTTTAATATGTATCGGAGCAAGAGATTTTAAGATTATTCCCGGTTCACGCACCTTTGATGGCGTGATTCCGTGAAATCTCTGAAATGCTTTTGCAAAACTGTCCGGTGATTCATAACCATACTTTACAGCTATATCTATAATCTTCTCATCAGAACTTATCAGTTCCTGTGCTGCAAGTGTCATTCTGCGCGCCCGAATATACTCACCCACTGTCATACCACACAATGCACCGAAAATCCTCTGATAATAGAATGAAGATATGGATGCTTTTTCTGCAATCACTTCAACATCCAGTATCTCCGTAAGATTATTCTCAATATAATCTATGGATGCCTGAAATCCTTCAATCCAGCCTTGCATTTCCTACTCCTCCTTTCCTTTGCAATATTAATATATCAAATGCAGGGAACCAACACCCGACATTCTATGCACTCTTCGTCGTGGTATATGAATTTATATTGCAGATGACATCATCAACTTCCTTCTTGAACTTGCGGGAACATGTTGTGTAGATTATCACACCTAAGAAGAATGCCATATTAGTGTACCTTATTAACATACTCATATCTGTAGTATAAGAAGATAACAGCTGACTTCCGATCAGATTGCTAAACATATGCACAAGTGCACCCGCGAGAATACTACGCTTCGTCTTGATATAAACGAAGGATACAAATACACTCAACATCATAACACTCGGAACGAACATCACTGCATGGAAGACCGAATCCCTCAGAAGATTATACTGTGCCTGACCCGGTGTAAAGTACCACGGCAAATGCCAGATTGCCCATATAAAACCAAGAATCAGAGAGCCCTTAAGAAATCCGAACTTCAAAAGCAGCCTGTCGAGTGCATATCCTCTCCATCCAAACTCCTCGTTAAGCGGACCGGAGATGAGCGATAACAAAAGTATGAGCAGGATATTCAACGGATTTACCTTAATCGCTTTAATGTAATCCATCGTTGGCATCTCAAATCCCAGCATACCGACACCGACAGCAATACTTATCACTGACAGCGCCGTAAAGATTGCAGCCGTAATAAGCGGCCACTTCCATCCTGCTTGCTTTAAGCTGAAGCAACGTCGGAAGTAGTCTTTTCTCTTATCTTTCGGATACGTCAGAAAAACCAAAAATAGTGCGACTACTGAAGGTGCTCCACCACCAAAATAGAACACAAACGTCCCTATACCCGTTTCCGTAAACCCGAATATAACAGGTATAAATCCACATATCCATGTCCATGCGAGTGTCAGTATAAAGAACACTGCCAGGTATTTAGTTGACATCCAATTTTTCTTCATTTTTCGCCGATTTCCTTAATAAAATGCTATATTTCTTGATAGCTTCAATATAATGCATCCCACTACGGAAATCTTTAAATGATTCTAAATTAATTCCAAATTCTTTAATGTTATTTTTAGTCTTTCTTTTCTCCTATTTCCTTCAGTATATATTCCGCATACTTTCTCGCACATTCTGTATCATAATTGCCTTTAGTACCCTCTGCGTATTCTTTGAGGGCCTCATTTATAAGCGGGTGGAATTCTTCGGGAAGGTTATCCAATGCCCACTCTCCGCCTTCTTTTTTTGAGATAACCAGTTCCTCTCTCCTAAATGCAAGCACTCTTGCAAGATTCAGAGTAATATACATTGTATCTTCTTGTATATCATCCTTTGCACCTGCTATATCGTTCCAAATAGAATCAAAATAATCTTCCTTCGGAACCCCTCCGAATACCTGTTCAATCGGCTGTCCATAGAGGCACTTTCCTCTTTTTCGAATGATGGTAAAATGTGCCGCAAGGTCAGGATCTGTTCCGTTCATTTTACTGATATAGTCCTCAGGATTATCTGAATACCATTTGATATGAGCTACGGAAAAATGCAGATCGAATGGTGTCGGATAAACAAACGGGTTACAATCCTTCTTTAAAACGACGCTCATCTCAATGCCCTTAGCCGGTCCGATAGTATTCAGCTCCATCACTATATCCATGTACTTTCGTTTATCGTCATCCGACATTTTCTCCTCAGTCACGACGATCAGATCTATGTCACTCTTCGCCGGATTAAAGCACCCCATCACCGCAGAACCATGCAGATAAACTCCAACCAGATTTTCCTTCAGGATATCTTGAGATCGAGCCACAAATTCAGAGCAGATAGATTCCGGGCTGTTGATAACAAGACTCTTATTTTTATTCTTATTCATTTTCACTCATACTCACAACCTTCCTGTTCTGATTGTCTTGTCGATTAACTTCCGCTTACTGTTCCAACGTCCATCCCGGCAAACATGAATATGTATTACTGCTTACATAATTCTAATAGTTATGCCAATCCATAAACTTAAGATCTTCTAAGTCTATTCTGTCATATGCTGCACAGATAAGTGCCCAGTCATATATATCGGAACACTGAAAACTGATACAATCTTCCCATAATGTCATGCTTTCAGGTTTTATACCTTTTATAAATCCATCAAGGTTAAACATCGGTGCGTTTTCTCTGAGCGATGCTTCAAAATCATCTTTTTCTACGCTGCCGTCATTCGGTTCACCTATACCATAGCCTGTATATCCCTTACTCTTTAAAGGTATACTATAAAAATTAAAGTCAGGATCATCATAATCAAATCCCGGTACTCTTAACTCTTCGCGTTCCCAGAACTCTCTGCCACATCCGTCCATATCATCATAAATACGATACAGGAATTCGTTATTGATCATACGTATATTCTTCTGTATCTTCTCTTCTGCTTCATTAAAGCGCTTAGTAAGTTCAGCCGCTATATCCTCATCTGTACATTCCCCGTTTTGAGACATTTCATATATGCTGTCCCACTCATCTCTTATATTTGCGCAGTCAGAATCTACTGAGATCATGTCATCCTTATACAGTCCTATATAACCGAGATCAAATGTTCCCTTAACCTTAAATTTCCCATCTTCTACATATACTTTAACCATACCCTATTCATCCTTTCATTCTTCAAGTATTATTCTATGACAGCACTTCTCATCTCCTGAAAGAATCGAAGAAATACATTCTATTCCGA
>CAMJHQ010000057.1 GCA_946405625.1 uncultured Lachnospiraceae bacterium
AACCACTCTGTCTGAGTACCAGGCTTGCAGAAGAACTCAAGCTCCATCTGCTCAAACTCTCTTGTTCTGAAAGTAAAGTTACCGGGAGTGATCTCATTTCTGAAGGACTTTCCGATCTGTCCGATTCCGAAAGGAACCTTCTTACGTGATGTTCTCTGAACATTCTTGAAGTTTACGAAGATACCCTGTGCAGTCTCAGGTCTGAGATATACAGTATTCTTTGCATCCTCTGTTACTCCCTGGAATGTCTTGAACATAAGATTGAACTGTCTTATGGATGTAAAATTGTGCTTTCCGCATGAAGGACATGGGATGTTGTTATCTGCGATAAACTTCTCCATTTCCTCATTTGACCAGCCGTCAACAGAGCTTTCAAGCTTGATGTTATTTTCAAGAGCAAAATCTTCGATAACCTTATCTGCTCTGAATCTCTCATGACATTCCTTACAATCCATAAGAGGATCAGAAAAGCTTCCAAGATGTCCCGAAGCAACCCATACCTGAGGATTCATAAGAATAGCACAGTCAACACCTACATTGTACGGATTCTCCTGAATGAACTTCTTCCACCATGCTTTCTTGATGTTATTCTTGAGTTCAACACCAAGATTTCCATAATCCCAAGTATTTGCAAGTCCGCCGTATATCTCGGAACCCGGATATACAAAACCTCTGGACTTTGCAAGGGATATGATTTTTTCCATTGACTTTTCCATAATTTATTCCTTCCTTCATCTATAATTAATATGCATAACTAAACTCAAATACTATAACGGCTTTTCCTTCGCCGCTGCATTTGACATTGTTGTCACCCTTACCCTTTGAAACCTTTGAATTATAATACAGAACTTTTCCGTCTTCAAAGGTTACATCAACCTTATCATCAAGTATGAGCATCATATAGCTCCTGCTGATTTCAGATGATCTCTTAACTGACTTATCGGATGCATCGGTAAATGTAGCCTCAACTATCTCTGTCTCGGCATCACCTGAAGTTGCATCAGTAACAGATGCATCGAAAATACCATCTATCGGAACGGCTATATCACATTTCTCGGGATCAAAGCCTGACATTTCATAGTCTGATCCGTTAAAATAATTGTAGGAATTGATATCTGTATAATGGATTGCGGCCTTGATAACTCCTGAATCATCAAAGTAATCCGTCATTGCAATATTCTCTGAACCGAGTTTTGAATTGGCGTTCTTGATTTCAGACTCAACATAGCTCTTAAGCCCCGTAGTATCTACGTCCGAACCGTTGTAGTCCTGCATTGCGATTTCTGTGATGCTTCCGTCTGCTTTAAGGATGAGCGTTGAATCGTCATAGCCTTCAAAAATATCAGGTCTGACATATTCAGGTTTATCATCACCCTTTTTTCCGCATGACGTAAATGCAAGTAAAAGTGTTATAGAAACGATCAAATAAAAATACTTTTTCATACAAGCCCCAGCTTTATAATTCTTAAACCATTTTAGTACTTGCCTATTCTACATTAAAGAGCTGAGAATATCAAGGGATTTAAAATGTGTGTCACAATGTTTCTTTGTATAATCAGACGAAAGTATTGACAGTTCCGACTCAGCCTCCGGCGTAAGATCAAAACTGAATACCTCGGAAATTTCTCTGGATAAAATATATTGAACAGCATATTCCACAGTCGGGCTCATGATCCCGCCATGCTTTTTATAGATTTCCGTCTGAAATCCTATTCCTTCTATATCCAGAAGCTTACATTCGAATATGCTTTTTATAAGACTGAATCTGAGCCGCGCACGGATCAGTTCGCGAAATGACAGATACAGAAGATTCAGCTCATCTCTTGCTCCAAGCCCTTCTCGAGTAAAATATGATGTAACCTCACACATATAAGATGCATAACACATCATCTCAATATCGGCGGTAAGCTCGATAAAAGGCATTATGATAGATGCTTTCACAAGCGTATAGGAATTTCTTCCCTGCCTCAGTGTAAGATCAGCCATCACAAACTTCTGTGAGACCGCAGCAAATCTGCTACCGGGCTTACGGGCATTATTTACAAAAACCGTAATCTTGCCCAGCTCATCGGTAAGTATGATCAGCCGTTTATTATAATCATTCTGCGGAAATGTATCCAGAACGATACCCTTAACGTTTATCTCATCTGTAACCATATTCATTCAACTTCAGAAGATTGTTCTTCCAGTCACGTCTAACCTTGACCCATATCTTAAGATTAACCCTTGAGCCAAGCATTTCCTCTATTTCTTTACGGGCTGCACTTCCGATCTTCTTAAGTGTAGCACCACCCTTACCTATTATTATCCCCTTATGGCTTTCTCTCTCACAGATAATGGTTGCCTCTATATCAACCAGACTGCCATCAGGTCTTTCCTTCATACTGTCGACTATAACAGCTATTCCGTGAGGAACCTCTTTATCGAGAAACTTAAGACATTTCTCCCGGATAAACTCCGCCGTTATATCTCTTTCCGTTTCATCCGTAACAGCCTCGCTGTCATAATACATCGGACCTTCCGGAAGAATATCAAAGAGCAGATTCATCAGCTCATCTGTCCCATCACCTGTAACCGCAGATACAGCAACCGGATTTCTTCCGCACTCTGTATTAAACTCATCACATCCGGCCGGCTTAATACCCGCTTCGTCCAATGCAGTCTTATAAGCGTCAACAGCCTTAAGCATCTGCTCACTGTCCGCTGTATCTGACTTATTGATAACAAGGAGCACAGGAACCGATGCCTTAGCAAGGATTTCAATAATCTTTCTCTCGCCGCCTCCGATATAGGTTGTCGGTTCAACAAGCCACATAACAACATCTGCTGTCTTAAGCGTATCAACCGCAACATTATACATATATTCGCCGAGCTTGGAATCTGCTCTGGTAATTCCGGGCGTATCCAGGAAGACAATCTGTCCTCTGTCATCCGTAAAAACTGTTTTAATTTCTTTTCGCGTCGTCTGTGCCCTTGAACTGGTTATCGCTATCTTCATATCGATAAGTCTGTTCATCAGAGTTGATTTACCGACATTCGGTCTACCGAGTATTGCTGCAAATCCGGATTTCATATCTCATACACCCTTATTCTATAAAGAATCAATAGTTTTAAAAAGGTCCTTACACTCTTCGAGTTTATACTCATTTCCGATAGTACATACTGCTTCGCTTTCCGAAAGCAGCTTAATGAATTTTGCCAGTTCCCTTATAGCATATTTATCACATGTAAGAATCTGATCCCTGGCTTTCTGTACCATCTCATCCGTAAATCCATTCTCATACCCCATATAATTATGGGATCCTTCCATTGAAGGAGTCATCGGAGAATCTATCTTTGCTATAGTTCCGATGATATATTTAAGCATATCTCTGTCGCTGCAATCGAATTCTTCAACATACTTATATGCATTATGATAAATCTCGTAAGTATTCTGAAGATTCGGATCCCTATAGGAAGCGAAGTACATTTCTCCGTTTCTCTTAAAACCACACATAGCGCCGTAAGCTCCACCAAGCACTCTTACATTATTCCAGAGATAATCATAGGAAAGAATGATCTGAAGTACATTCAGTGCACCGGTAAATTCAAGTCCTGCAGCTTTAAAGTTTGCAGCAGATGCTACATACTGAACCTTTGAAGAAGCCTTGAATCCTTCGTTCTTCACTTCGGTTTCAACACGTTTAGCCTTTGATATATCTCCGATATTTTCAGAGCTCAGCTGATCGGTAAAAGGTTTTACAGCTTCAAAGACCTCTTCAGGCGAAAGCTTTCCGGTATAATTCATTGTCATTGCTTTTTTTCTGAATATCTTGCTGAATATTCTGTTAATATCCTCAACCAGTGCAGGATATTTCTCATCAAGTGCATCCAGAAGTTCGCACTCCCATCTGTAAGCGCCAAGGTCGCATGCATACTGATTCTGTGCAAGGTGCGGGAATATATATGAAAGTGCACGATTACTTCCTGTTAAATGTCCGGTCTCAACGAAGTATGTTTTTCCGTAAGATGTACTCTCGGCAAGATTCTCTCTGATCCTCTTCTTATCATCAAGATGTGAATGAAGAAGTATCTCACTCATGAGCGATACAGCTTCTCTCATCTTGGTATCAAGGACCTTGAAAGATGCCGAAAAGATAACTCTGTAATCATTAAGCTTAAATATATCTCTGATATTTACCGAGAAACTCATTCCTCCGGTATGCATATTTATCTCGCTCGAAAGTTCATTATAACTGAACCTGTCGGTATCAACCTCCTTGAGAAGCGAGCTTGCAAATCCAAGTACTCTGATATCATCAATATCAAGATCGGATATATCAAAATTGAAGGATAGATAACTTATGCCATTTGAAAACCTGTCAGTATCCACAAGCGTAAGTCCATCATGCTTATATTCTTTATAAGAAAACTTACGAGCTTTTTTTTCTATATCTTCAAGCTGAAGCATCGGAATCTTCTCTATATCTTCAGCAGGAGAAGGCTCCGACTGATACTTCTTCAGATTGGCTGTATCTTCAACCAGCTTCTTTATATCATCTTCCGATAATGAAGCCTTGAGAACACTCATTTCTTTTGCAAGTTTTTCTTCGTTCGCTTTATTGATGCCCTTCTTCGGAAGTACTGTAACGAAAGACTTATGATTATTCTCAAGAATATCTTCCTTAATTATCTTCTCAAAATATCCGTCACTGAGTGCCTGTCTCAGGAAATCATATACCGGCTGCATATTGAAAAGATCAAACGCCCCATTGTCATCATAAAGCCACGTTTCCATTCCTGTAAGTCCCGCAGAGAGTCCGCGCGGATATCTTCCGGAACCGGCTTCCCTGTTTGTGAACTCAAATCTGTTTACTGCAGCTTCCACTGCCTTTTTGTTAATTCCCTTTTCAACAATATCCTTAAGTGTATCTTCTATAATTGTTACAAATCTTTCCTGATCTTCCGGAGAAGCATTCTTTGCAACAATCGAGAATGCAGGCTGACAGAGAGTTGTATCAAAACTCGCATCAATATCATCACATATTTCTGCATCAAGAACCGCCTGACGGACAGGAGCTCCCGGCTCATTGAAAAGAACCTTGATGAGAACATCAACCGCAGTTGTCTTATATATATCTGCGGTTCTTCCGATTACGGTATTATATGACAGATAAGCAGCATCCTCCTCATCTTCATCTTCCGCAATATTATATTCACCTGTTACGAACACAGGCTTATCAAAAGGCTTCTGAAGAGCTATTTCAGACGGAACAGACAGATAATCATAACCTGACAGATATTCCTCGTCGATATAATTCAGTTCCTTTTCAAAATCCACATCTCCGTAAAGATATATATAGCTATTTGAAGGATGATAATAATTTCTGTGGAAATCCAGATATTCTTCTCTGGTAAGTGTCGGAATAACATCAGGATCTCCGCCGGAATCTTTACCATATATACTGTCCGGGAATAAGGATTCATTTATATACATTTCGGCAACATTATCAGCTGAAGAATAAACACCCTTCATCTCATTATATACAACGCCGTTGATGATTATTTCATCATCCGGATCGTTCAGCTCATAATGCCAGCCTTCCTGTTTAAATATTTCTTCTTTTTTATATATATTGGGATTAAAAACAGCATCAAGATAAACATCCAAAAGATTATGATAATCCTTGGCATTTACGCTTGCTATCGGATAACAGGTTTTATCCGAATAGGTCATCGCATTAAGAAATGTATTAAGCGAGCCCTTGGCAAGTTCTATGAAAGGATCCTTCGCAGGATACTTCTTTGAACCACAGAGAACCGTATGCTCGATGATGTGCTGAACACCCTTACTGCTCATATCGGGTGTTCTGAAAATGATGTTGAACACCTTATTGGTATCATCATTATCGATCAGTAAAACTCTGGCCTTTGTCTTAACATGGCTGAGAAGATATCCCGTTCCGTTGTATTCCGGAAGTTCTTTCTTCTCAACAAGAGTGTACGCACTAAGTGTATCAGGATTAAACATTAAATAATTTCCTTTCTATAGGTAAACGTCCCGCCATATTAAGACAGGAATGTAAAGCACTCCGGAAGAAGCTCTGACATGGTATGTATCTTATAATCATCTATTGATTTAGCGACTATAACAACTGTATCGCTGTCACTAAACTCAGCGATAACCTGTCTGCATGCTCCGCAAGGATAAGCATAATCGGTAATCTCTTCACCTCTGAAGCTTCCGACTATAGCAATTGCTCTTATATGTCTCTCTCCGGCCGCAACTGCACTGAATACAGCATTTCTCTCAGCACATATAGTAAGTCCGTATGACTGATTTTCTACATTGCAGCCCTTAAATACTCCATTATCGGTAAGAATTGCAGCTCCCACCGAATAACCTGAATATGGTACATACGCATTTCTTCTTACACGTATCGCCTCATCAATCAAAAAATCATAATCTCTGCTATCCATACATTTACTCCCCACACTAATTTATTATCATATACTATATACTATATCTTTATTCGCCGGCTTCATCCGGTGCCGAAGGTGCAAGCTGGTATTCAAATACCATTCCATCAGCTATATATTCCTTATCATCATGCCATATTATCTCATTATTATTGAATTCAAAGGATCCTGTTCCGTCTTCATAATCAACTGTTTCGGATTCAAGCTCGGCATCTTCGTTATATGTGCTTGTCTTCTTTACACAATCCTTATACTCGAACTTCATATCATCATTCCACTTTATGGTCATATTCCATTCTGAACTGCTTGAATATCCGTCTCCCCAGATAACAACCACTTTAGCTGTATCATTTCCATCTGACTGAACATTGATATTAGCCAGATCACAATGATATACTCCGATAAAGTTCATAAAAGGATTCTGAGAATCAAATTCATCACCTGATGCCTCATCAGGTGCAATGTTTTCTTCAGTAGCAGCTTCTGTTGTTGTTTCTTCCGTTGTCTCTTCCTCTGTCTCAGCCTCAGCAGTTATTTCTTCTGTAGTAGGTGCTTCAGAAGCAGGTACATCAACATTTTCAGTACACGCACCAAAAAGACCTGCCATAACAAGTCCTGTCATAAATAACATAATTTTCTTTTTCATAATTTTCCTCCAAATATTTACCACAGCATACCGGTTCCGGGCTAAATATAAGCCTTTTCGATAACTTAAAATCGATACATACTCTATGGCAAATCTCCAACACGTTAAACATTATATTGAAATATACATATTATTTCAAGAAATACTATAAAGACGTACATTTTTATAATTCAATTGCTATATCATATGCCTTCGGATTAAGAGTCTTTATATAGTCCATATGCTCGTTCATCAGCTCAATATTGTTGCTGTAATCGTTATAATAATATCTGATCAGGTTCAGGAATGCCCATCCGGAATTCTCATCAGGACAGATTGTCGCCTTAACAAAATATTCTTTCGCAAGTGCGTGATCGATATAATCTCTGAATATGAAGCTTCCTTCAGAGGTCTTTATCTCTCCTGTTCTATAGAAAAGCCCGAGACGATTGGCCGCATATGGTTCATATCTGTCTGCCGCAAGTTTCAGGAAGCAGACATAATCAATTACGGACATATCTATTTCTTCCTTCTTCTCACTGTATATCTCTTCCTTAGAACGGCCTGTGCCATCATCCGAAAGCATGCCTATAATCTTTTCAGCTTCGCGTACTGCCAGGTTATTACATGAATATACATATCCGTCTTCTGCCGCCTTAAGGAAGAACTGATCAGCCAGCAGTCCGCACTCCTTCTGAGTATCTACAGTTACGGTAACAATTCCGATAGAATCAAAATCATGCTTACATACAGAGTTGATAACAGTATCCTTAAGTTTTTCAAAAAGGTCGCTGTCCTCTGATATCTCAAAAAGGATCCTTCCGATAAGATTAACCGCACCTGCTGCAGGAATATGATCAACTGTTGTAACCGCAAGCTTAAGTGCTATAGTGAAGCGTTCTTCGAGCGACATTTCTTCGATAATATCTATCGTCTCACAATTCAAAAGAGACGACTCCCTCTTATAATTTATAAGATAATAGCCTATAGTCCAGAACGAAAGCGGATAAGAATTACCGCTGCACATCCATCCGAATTCATTTACGGTTATTCCGGCAGACTTAAGATACAGTTCAAATGCATCTCTGTAAAAATTTTTTCTGAGTACTTTCTTATAATAGATCAGGTCTGCATAAAGCTTACATGCCACTGTATTCCCACTGTCAGCAAGACACATGATCTCTCTTTCGGCACTTTCAGACGAAACGCCGTACTTTTCAAGTATCTGCTCACTATATTCCTTTAAATCATCTTTATACTTTCCGTTAGTTGTAAAATACATTATTTATCCTTCTTTCTAAGGAAAGCCGGCAATGGTTTTCCTATTTTTCTCCACTCAGTATATTCGCAATTGAAGCAAAAAGCATAGCAACAAGAATCGGAGCAATTGTCTTGAGTGCACCGACAAACAGATTACCCGGTATTGCTAACCAGGAAGCCTGTGGAACGGTGAGTGCAAGAATTACTCCGATCACATACCTATAAATATTCTGAATATTAAGTTTATATCATTATACTTCGCTACTATCTTTTTTATAGCTTTCATCGTTGAACCTCCGGCTGCATTTATGCATACCAGTATTCGTTTAAAAACCCGAATAACCGCTAAACACATACAACATCTAGTATACAAAATGTAACCGGCAGATTCAATATCAAATCATTGAATTACTATTCTGAATGTCGGGGATTCTCCGACAGCATTATCTTCCGGAACAACATAGACAGTATAATGGTCTTCCCAGAAAAGAGGCTGATACCACACCGTTTTCTTTCCGTCTTCCGGAACGGGTGCATTTATTATATTGCTTCCCTTATCTCCGTCTATTCTGACTCTGTAATCTCCTTCAGCGCCCTCAAGCTGAATGACTATCATGCAAGTTTTCTCTTCGTCTATATCAAAGCCGCCGACTTCATATTCGGATTGGTCTGCCTTGATCTCCATTGAAACTGCTGTATTCATATAATCACCGAAGAAGAACTTCTTTGTAAAGAATACTCCCGCTGCAAGGATTATAAATGAACAGATTCCGGCAATCTTGAATCTACTCTTCTTATGCTCTTCAGGTTTCAGAAGCATGCTGCCGATAACGAGGAATACGGGAGCGGCAAATCCCATAATGAGATATATTCCGAGATACTTGATCATACCGCCATTCGCAAAGATTGACTGGCCGCCCGCTGCACCGCTTTTAAATCCGGCAAATACAGAGAATGCATTATTTACAAAATGCATCAGCATCGTAAGAAGGATATTGTTCTTCTTTACGAGTATATAAGACATAACTCCGCCGAGTAATGCTGTTGAAAAGAATTTGATGAGCGACATATGATTTATTCCGAAGAATACAGCCATTATAAGTACTATAACCCAATCCTTCTTAATAGATCTGAAGCATGAAAGGATTGCACCTCTATGGATTGCTTCCTCACATACGGCCGGAAGAAGGCCTACAATAATAAGTGCAGGAATGAGTGAAAGATTTCCAAACAGAAAATCGTTTAATCTGTCAATATCCTTAAGTGAAGAAGGAATAAGTGTTCCGACAATACCAAGGCTTATATATGAAAAAAGTATGCCTGCAAGATGAAGAAATCCTACTCCGAAAAGGTCTCTTGCTGTTACCTTCTTTACAGGGAACATTTCTTTAAGCTTAATGCCTGAAACCAGTGCAAATATTACGGCAATGGCAAGAAAAGAGATTTCTGTAATTATGACTCCTGCTATACCGAGTTTATTCTGTATATATCGCCCGAATGTCAGAAAAAATACCATAATGAAAGCGAATAAGGCGAAGCCCATCCATGGGCGGATTTTTTCCTGGTTTGATAATTTCTGCATGATGCGTCCTCCGTTTATAGATCAGATGAATTGTTATAATACGGTTATATAGAATCGGGAGGGGATTTTCAAGGATAAGTGAGTAAGAGGGACAAATGGAGGGATAAGAGGGACATGGTTATTCGTTATCGCCTTTGCTTCGCTCCGGCGATACGCGACGCTCGCCAAAGTATATAACTCACGCTGCCGCAGGCAGCTTATGACAGAAAAAGAACCGCACCCTTGCAAGCAAGCTTGCGGATGCGTCATCGCCTTTGCTTCGCTCCGGCGATACGCGACGCTCGCCAAAGTATATAACTCAC
>CAMJHQ010000058.1 GCA_946405625.1 uncultured Lachnospiraceae bacterium
CAAGTTAAAGATTGAATGGGAAGATGAGGGCAAAGTTCTTTGCGAAGATTTTGCGGCATTTAAGGTGAAAGAAGCGGAGGATGAGGTTATTGAAGAGATAGTAAATCCTGCGACTCCTACGGATTCTAATCCATTAGATCAGAATCCGGCAAAAGATGATCCAGTCAAAGACCCAGAAAAGAATCCAATGAATAACACTCCGGATTCAGGTGAGAAAAATATTCAGGATAATAAGTTTCGTGACAATGAGGGAGGAAGTCCTGTAAAGCCTGATAATAAAACACCAGAATTGAAAAATGGGAAGATGACGGAAGAAATTACGGAATCAAATAAAGAAGATGTAAATAAAATAAAAGCAGAAACGAAGAATACTAATAATAATTCTCCGACAACAGGAGATAATATATATTTAATTGTATTGTACATTTTAATGATCGTTTCTATTGGAAGTATCTTGTTAATAGTTTGGAGGATAGGGAAAAATGAAAACAGATAATAATTCTAGAATAAAGCACAGTGTAAAGCAAAGGATCATAGCTTTATTTACAATATGTGCTGTGATTCTCGAGGCTTTTGCAGGATGTACTAATACGAAGCATGGTAATTATGATTCAAGTAAGTCTGATTATTTGATTGAAGAAGATATTGAAACAACTGAAAATGATCTGAGGAATAATGGAGTAAAGGAATATCCAGTATTAGAGGAAATAGATTATTCTAAACATGTAAAGCCTGAATCAATTTGTGAAATAGAGAGAAATGTATCAATAAACTATGAAAATCAAGAAGATTGTTATGATATGACCATGGGATATATTTATGAAGGTGATATTGACAAAGCTTTAAGAGGACTTGAAGAACTAAATAATCTGATTGAACTAGGTAATACATATACAAATGAATGGTTGAGTAAACAGGAAGAGGATATTAATACATATATTAGTGACCTGAGTGACAATGCTCGTGGATTGGTAAATTATAGGCGAGATATATTTCGTGATGAATTTGAAGAGGCTATAGAGACAGAAAATAAAAAGATAAACAGTATTATTGATTGTCTGAATGCTAATGATATTGAACTAGCAAAAAAAGAATATGAAGAATTGGGAATTCAGCTTTGTTTAGAAGGTGAACAATCTTATGGTATATCAAATGATTTAGATTCATATAGTGTACAGGAAATATCATATCTATCGAAGAACCTAGCTGGTTCAATTGACATAGAAATATGTGATGAGGTAAAAGAATTAGCTGATGATTTAGAGTCACCTGTTAATGTATATAATTATTTAAAAAACAGTATTAATTTTGAATATTACTATGGCGCAAAAAAAGGTGCAAAGACTACACTCGAATCAATGGCAGGTAATGATTATGATCAGGCAAGTCTATTAATATCTATTCTTAGATATATGGGATATCACGCGGAGTATGTCAGGGGTATTATTCAGATTAATGAGGCTCAAGCATTATCACTTACTGGAGCTGATACAATAGAAATAGCGGCTAATATACTTTCATCAGCAGGAGTTCCAGTTACCAAAATCAAAAGAAATGGAAAAGTTGAAAAACTTAAACTTGAACATGTATGGGTTAGAGCAGAAATACCTTATACTAATTATCGAGGAGCTCGACCTGGTTCTGGAGAACTTGTTTGGGTAGATTTAGATACGAGTATAAAAAACTATGAAAAAAGTAAAACGATTTCTGATGTTGTCGAAGACAAATATGCAGAAGACTTTTTCGGAAGACTTGAAACTAAGCGTGATAAGGAAGAAATATATGAATTTACGGAATATACAATTAATCAAATAAGAAATGAGAATTTTGATAATTTATCAGTCATGTCAAGAAATATTGAAAATGACTATATATGCTATTTGCCATTATCATTACAATACGATGTGGTTCAAGAAAATGAAACCTTTTCGGAAATCAATAATGATTATAAGGATTTGGTGTCGTTCTATTTTGATGGGAGTATATTAGGAACGCTTTCCTCTACAGATATAATTGGTAAAAATGTTCAATTGTTTTATGAGCCTGCTTCTACAGAAGATAAGGAAATTGCTGGATATTATAAATCCATATTTGATATGCCTGCGGATCTTATAAGTTTTGTACCTGTATTATATGTTGATGGTGAAGCCGTATTTAAAGGTGATGACAATTTCTATAGATTAGGAAGACAATATTCTTTTTCGATAAGAATGGATTTTAAAGGTAATGTTCCTGTAAATCAAAAGATAATTAATAACATTGTTACCATTGGATCAATGTATGCAATTACGTTTGATCCACAAACCATAACCCCAAATGAATTGGGAGAATCATATGATAGGATATATGATGTGGCTCGTACAATTGATGGAAAAAAAGAGTATTCAATCAATTGTTTGGGGGAATATTTAAGTTTTGTTGGTAAATTATATTTTTCTGAGCTTGATAATATAAATCGTTTAGCATCTGATTCGTTGAATGTTGAGGTGACAAGAAGGTTAAGCGAAGGAATTACAGGGTATGAGGTATCTAGAAGCGTATCTAATGGAAATGTTGTTGGTATATTACCGGGAAATCTGTTTATTGATATCGATTCGAATGATACAATAGCTGTTAGCAGAAATGCTAATGAACAAGATGTAAAAATATTTAATGTGTATTCGGGTTATACTAGTTCTATATATGAAAGTAAGGTTTGGGAACAACTGACAGGAATAGAAAGTGTATCTACAATATCTGTTTTTGAAAAAGCAAGAGTTGAAGGGGTTGAAATTTCATCGATTTCAATTGATTGCATAAGTGATATTGATAATCTGGATATATCGAGTAATCTAAAACAGGAATTAAAAAATCAAATTAATGCAGGAAATACAATTATAATTCCTCGTAAAGAGGTTATTATTGGTAGTTGGAAGGGGTCGGGATATGTACTAATTAATGGTGCAGATGACTCGATGGCGTTTATGATAAGTGGCGGCCTTAATGGTGGAGTGGTGCCAGAGGAAGTTGCTCCGCAAGAATATATAAAGGCAGAATTATCAATAGATGAGCATATAATGATATTGACTACAGAAATAACTGCCACAATGTCTGCGATGATGCTGATTGCTGCTGTTCAGTCTACTTCATTTGCTGTGATTTTCCCTTATGAATCGAAAGTTATTGTTTCGACTGTTCAAGTCACTGCGATAACTTCTATAGCATTATTACAATATAATCTGATTAGATATATGACAACGGGTGAGCAACAGTATTTTGCAAATGTTCAAGATATGTTGATGATGCTTTCAATACTTAGTTTGACAGATTCAATGTTTGCGGATTATATATATTCTATGTATATGCCTGTTAGTCTTGAACCGGAAAAGATTCCTGAAAGTGCTAAGAATTATACAAATCCAGAAACTGATTTAGATAATGGTTTTGAAGAACTTAACACAGAAGTATATACGCTCAAATTGGAGAAGGGAACGTGGGAAAAAGGATTTGCAGTAAGAGGAGATAATATTGATGTCGCAGCAGGTAATAATCTGGGACACAATTTTCCGACTTTTGATAATTTTGATGAGGAAAAGGGGGTGGCGACAAGCGTTAAGAGTCGAAATACACTTAGTCCTACATATCAAAAGGCTGGTAAATTAGAAAGTACTACCAAGGCTGATATAGATAATATTATTAAATTTGATAATACTAAGGATTTTACATGGAATAAGAAATCTATATATGCGGGAGATATAAAAGAACGCAGATTAGAGCTAGTTTTACCGAATGAACAACTTAGTAAGGACCAAATAAATGGGTTGAATAATGCCATAAAGTATGGCGAAACAAATGGTGTAAAGGTTATAGTAATTATAGGGGATGATAAATAAATGAAAAAAAATAGTATATGTTTGTTTTATAATGATAATAAAGGATATGGGATAGTAGCGTTTGTTCCACAGCGTGGAGGATCACATACTTCATGTGAACCAATGGTAAAATTGAATAAAGAGGCTTCTATAGATGAGTTGATAAATGCAATTGAGTATATAGATAAAGAAACGGAAGATAAAGTATTAGAAATTGGCGATGAGGGATATGAGTATTGGAAAGATTTAGAATGCAATACGTATTCTAAATTTGTAAAACAATTTAAAATGATCTCTTTGAGAAAAAGAGATAAATTTATTATAAAAACCAATATCTACAGCAAAGAAGCAAGAGGAATGGTTTCGGATAAAGAACTACAGCTATCTTTAAATGTATCAAATGAAATATTGACAAAAAGGATGATTGATTTACTGTATAATATGTTATCTGAAGAAAAAACAGAAAATGAAGAAGAAATACAATTACAGATTACATTACTCAATGATAGAAAAATACATTATAGAAGTTTGACAGATGATTTCTTGGATGTAGACGATTATGGTGTGGATGCATATAAAATATATTTATATGAAGATGATGGTCCCAGTCATATAGGATTTATGATAGATTGTGGTTATAAAGCTTTTGATAAAGAGGGGATTACAGCTCGGTGGAATGAAATGTATAACCCCAATATTTCATATAAGTTTGAAGAATTAAATGATAAAAAAATAAAATATCGAGTATCTGCTGAAAGTGATACATGCATAGTTGAATCCAATTTTATTATAGCAGGTGATGAGCTGGTTGAATATCTTGTGTATATTGATAAGGATAAGAATATTAATGATGTAGACAAGATGATGGCGGAGTATAAAAGGGTATTAGATTCAATAAAGATAGAATAATATAGTCAGATTTGGAAGGTAGGCCTTGAGGAGTATCTGCAACAATAAAGAGAATGTGGGGATTATAGTATAAAAGGCTAAAATCATTTCGTAATTCCTCTTGACTTTATATAGATACTTGTGTTATCCTAACACTTGCGTTTTTGGCGCTTTTTTTGTAGTGCAATAAACTTTTCGACAGGCGATAGAAAGCATATGGCAGCTCGTGGACGTTTGCGTACTAAGAGATGTCATATGGATTTATATAACTTGTCGAAAGAGTCGTAAGTAAAAACGCATAAGGCAAAAGTTGTAAAGAAAAATGGAGGTGACAGTTGTGCGCGTAAAAATCACACTCGCATGTCAGGAATGTAAACAGCGTAATTACAACCTGACAAAGGACAAGAAGCTTCATCCGGACAGGATGGAAACAAAGAAGTATTGTAAGTTCTGCAAGCAGCATACAATGCACAAGGAAACAAAGTAGTTTAGAGATTCAGTAGATCGAAAGAGGTGGAGATATGTCATCAGAGAAAAAAGGGACATCACCTGCACTTAAGAGAAGCTGGTTTCAGGGACTTAAGTCGGAGTTTGGAAAGATCACATGGCCTACAAAGAACAAGCTTGCTAAAGAAGCAGTACTTGTACTTGTAATAGCACTTCTTCTTGGCTGTCTGATCGTGGGAATCGATGCTCTGCTTAAATACGGTCTTTCATATTTATGGTAGGCGGTGATGATATGGCAGATGAAAAGACAGTTGGCATTGATGAAGAAACAGTAGAAGTTACTGAAGAAGTAACCGAAGCAGCAGCTGATACAGTTAAGGAAGCTGCAGCAGAGGCAGCTGAAGAAACAGCTGAGGCAGAAGAACCAAAACGACCTGTTTCATCTAATGTAAAGCAGAACGGTGACAACGAACCACATTGGTACGTTGTACATACTTATTCGGGATATGAGAATAAGGTAAAGGCTGATATCGAAAAGACCATTGAAAACAGAAGACTTGAGGATCAGATGTTTGAAGTTATGGTTCCACTCCAGGATGTACTGGAGACCAAGAAGGATGGTTCCAAGAAGGTAGTATCAAAGAAGATATTTCCGGGATATGTACTCGTACATATGATCAAGAATGACGTAACATGGTATGTTGTAAGAAACACACGTGGTGTTACGGGATTCGTAGGACCCGGATCTGAGCCTGTTCCTCTTACAAGCGAGGAAATGAGAAAGCTCGGAGTTCGTATCGATGATTATGTTATCGATGTTGAAATCGGTGATACTATCAAAGTTATCAGAGGAGCTTGGGAAGGCACTATAGCAAGTATCAAGACTATCAATCAGGCTAAGGAAACAGCTACTATTGAGATTGATATTTTTGGACGTTCAACAGATGTTGAAATCGGTTTAGGTGATATTCAGAAGTTAGATTAGTGGAAGGGAAAACCCCGATAATACCACATAGGAGGTAATTAAAAATGGCTAAGAAAGTCACAGGATACATTAAATTACAGATACCTGCAGGAAAGGCAACTCCTGCACCACCAGTTGGTCCGGCACTCGGTCAGCACGGTGTAAACATCGTAGAATTCACAAAGCAGTTCAATGCACGTACAGCTGATCAGGGAGATCTTATCATCCCTGTAGTTATCACTGTATATGCAGACAGAAGCTTTTCATTTATTACAAAGACTCCGCCTGCTGCAGTACTTATCAAGAAGGCCTGCAAGATTCAGAAGGCATCAGGCGAGCCTAATAAGAAGAAGGTTGCTAAGATCACAAAGGCTCAGATTCAGGAAATTGCTGAATTGAAAATGAAGGATCTTAATGCAGCTTCAATCGAGACAGCTTGCAGCATGATCGCCGGAACAGCTCGTTCCATGGGCGTTGAAGTAGTTGACTAATCAGCTGCCGGTTATAGAACAGATGTTTAAATGTAAGTAATAGGTGGAAGGAGGTCGCTCCTCCGATAATACCACAGGAGGTAAAACTAAAATGAAAAAAGGTAGAAGATATTTAGAAGCTGCAAAGCTTATCGAGAAAACAAAACTTTATGATCTTGAAGAGGCTGCTCAGCTTATCAAGCAGACAGCAAGTGCAAAGTTCGACGAGACAGTTGAAGCACATCTTAAGCTCGGTGTTGACGGACGTCATGCAGATCAGCAGGTACGTGGTGCCGTAGTTCTTCCTCACGGAACAGGTAAGGATGTTAAGGTTCTTGTATTCGCTAAGGGAGATAAGGTTGAACAGGCACTCGCAGCAGGTGCTGATTACGCAGGTGGAGATGAGCTTGTTCCGAAGATTCAGAACGAGGGATGGCTTGATTTCGACGTAGTTATCGCGACTCCTGATATGATGGGTGTTGTTGGACGTCTCGGACGTGTACTCGGACCTAAGGGTCTCATGCCAAATCCAAAGGCAGGTACAGTTACACCTGACGTTGAGAAGGCAATCGCTGATGTTAAAGCAGGTAAGATTGAGTACAGACTTGACAAGGCAAACATTATCCATGTTCCTGTAGGTAAGGCATCATTTACCGTGGAGCAGATCGCGGACAACTTTAGAGCCTTAATGGATGCAGTTATCAAAGCTAAGCCATCAAGCGCAAAGGGTCAGTATCTTAAGAGTGTTACAATCACTTCAACAATGGGCCCTGGTATCAAGCTTAACACAACTAAGTTTGGTTCAGCTGACAGCGCAGCTAAATAATGCTGTATTTATAAACGATTACAGAAGCAACACAGTTTGGCAACAATGCTGAATTGTGTTGCTTTTTTTATGCGCATTTACTATACTTTTAATAGGTATTTTGTGTTTTTCGAGTGACTGTTAACAGGGACTCGGAATGATAAAATAATGAATCGAAAGGGGTTGTTGGTCGTATGGAAAGAGATGAAGTAAGGAAGGCGGTTCTCGAACTCATCGGAGACGTAATGCCTGAACTCGAAGAGGTTACATTTGACAAAAATATCGTCTCGGAATACGGAGTAAGTTCTGTTTCAATTATCAAGCTTATCGTTGAAGCTGAGAAGAAGTTTGAGGTTTCATTCTCGGATTATGAGCTTGCACTTGATTCCTATGATACCTTTGGAGATTTTGCAGAGGTGATTTACGAAAAGCTTGAAGAAGAATAAGGAGGGACGTTAGTATGGCAAATGCAAAGATGTTACCTGTTACATATCCGATGATCACCTCCTGGCAGTGGCATGCAACACTGTTTTCCATTCTTTCGGGAGATGATAATGCCAAGAAATGGATATTCAGTAATTATATTCAGTTAAGATGTTATAACATTGAGGAGATATTTACCGGTGAGGATATTCTTCTTACAGATATAATGCCGGGCAGCAGTTCTCTTAAGGAATGTCCGTATCTTATTACATCACTTCTGACAAAGCAGCAGATTGAAAGCTATTGCGGAAATATCATAGACTTCATCATCAAGACTATAGATCTTGAAGGATATGTATATGGTGTTTTTGATGAGGCAAAGATCCTCAGCGATGTCGAGGTGGATTATAAGTTCCCTCATGAGCTGTTTATATACGGATATGATATGGATAAGGAAATCTTCTATGTCGGAGATTTTACGTTTAATGACAGATATTCATACAATACGGTTTCTTTTGAGGATGTAAGACGCGGATATGAAGTTATATCGGCTCCCGAGGATCATATGTTTAAGGATGATTACAAGGGAACAAGAGGACTGTATGTAATACAGAAGAATGTAAATACGGTTTACTATGATGTGGATACTGCACTTATCAGAGATACCCTGAGAGAATATCTCAGTTCTGCGGATACCAAGAATCATTTCAGAATGATGAGAAACCGTTTTAACGATACTACATTCGGAATAAAGGTATATGATCGTGTATTTGAACGCATTCATCAGCAGATAGAGAAGAAGGAACCTGATTTTGATATCAGAGCACTTCATGTAATGTATGATCATAAGGTTCTTATGTATGAGAGACTTAAGTATCTTATGGCAAACGGTTATCTGAATTACGATCAGGATCTTCTGGATACATATCAGCTGGTTGTGAAGAATATGCTTACGGCAAGGAATCTTCTTATCAAGATTTCGATAAACGGAAATCTCAGTGATGCATCAAGATTTAAAATGTATTTCAGCATAGCGAAGGAGAAGGAGATATCAGTACTTCTCGAGGTCGCTTCAAGGCTTGATCAGAGAGCCAAGTAAGAGGTTGTTTGAAATATGCGGTCCCACGGGAGACTGCTTAAGAATCTGAATATGATTTATAGAGAAGGATGGGCAATCAGCTTGTCCTTCTTTCCTTTTGTAACTTGAAAAAGCCGGAGGTAAAAACTTGTTAAATTAATCTTATTAAAGTTAGTTAATATGAACAAAAATGAGGCATTATAAGGGAAGGCAATTGTTTACTTTTCAGGGCGCTTGTGGTACTATTTTGTCTATGTGAACATTAATAATATTAATCCAGGAGGGAATAAACAAATGGCAAGATTTAAGAAGACCATGGATGGAAATGAAGCTGCGGCTCATGCATCGTATATCTTTACAGATTGCGCAGCTATCTATCCTATCACACCTTCATCACCTATGGCTGAACATACTGATGAATGGGCTTCTGCCGGAAGAAAGAACATTTTCGGCAACACAGTTAAAATCGTAGAGATGGAGTCTGAGGCTGGTGCAGCAGGAACAGTTCACGGTTCACTCGTTGCAGGTGCTATGACATCTACTTACACAGCTTCACAGGGACTTCTTCTTATGATCCCTAATCTTTACAAGGTAGCCGGTGAGAGACTTCCGGGCGTATTCAATGTATCAGCTCGTTGCGTAGCTTCTCACGCTCTTAATATTTTCGGTGATCACTCAGATGTTTACGCTTGTCGTCAGACAGGATGCGCAATGCTTTGTGAGTCATCAGTACAGGAAGTAATGGACCTTACTCCTGTTGCTTATCTTTCTGCACTTACAGGAAGAATTCCTTTCATTAACTTCTTCGATGGTTTCCGTACATCACACGAGATTCAGAAGATTGACTGCTGGTCAAACGAAGACTTCGAGGATATTCTTGATTATGATGCTCTTGACAAGTTCAGAGCTGGAGCTCTTAATCCAAATCATCCATGTGAGATGGGATCTGCTCAGAACCCTGACATTTTCTTCCAGACAAGAGAGTCTTGCAACCCTGCATATAATGATCTCCCTGCAATCGTAGAAGACTACATGAACAAGATCAACGCTAAGATCGGTACAGATTACAAGCTCTTCAATTACTATGGAGCTGCTGATGCTGAGAAGGTTATCGTTGCTATGGGTTCTGTATGTGATACTATCGAGGAGACAATCGATTACCTTACAGCTAAGGGCGAGAAGGTCGGAGTTGTTAAGGTTCGTCTTTACAGACC
>CAMJHQ010000059.1 GCA_946405625.1 uncultured Lachnospiraceae bacterium
TCAAGGCTCATCCAAATGACTATCATTCAAGAAGAGGACTTCTTAAGATGGTAGGACAGAGAAGAAATATGCTCGCATATCTTAAGTCAAAGGATATTGAACGTTACAGAGCAATCATCCAGAAGCTCGGACTTCGTAAATAATTCCGAAACATTAGGCATGCACATCATGTGCATGCCTTTTTTCTTAAATGTATATGGGTTGATCGTGAATGAGTTAAAGGAATAGATATATGAATAAGATAAACGGAAAAACTGAAGTTATCGGCGTATTGGGACATCCGATAGAGCATACGCTTTCTCCGGTGATCCATAATACTGTAAGTGAAGCGACCGGACGAAATGCGGTCTATGTTCCTTTTCATGTATATGATGAAGCGAGCAAAAATGCAATTTCGGAGCAGGCGGAAATAGAAGCGCTGGTCAGGGGAGCATATAATCTCGGAATTAAGGGGTTAAATGTAACTGTGCCTTATAAGTCAGCGGTTATTCCGTATCTTGCTGATATAGATCCATTGGCTGAAAGGATCGGAGCCGTCAATACGCTTGTCAGAACCGATAAGGGCTATAAGGGCTATAATACCGATATGCCGGGACTCTATATGGCACTTCAGAAAAGAGGTATCGTGATAGAAGGAAGTACAGCAGTTGTACTCGGGGCAGGAGGAGCAGCAAGAGCTGTGATCGCAATGCTCCTCAATTACGGTGCATCAAGAGTTTATCTTGTTAACAGGACGTTTGAAAAGGCCGTTCAGCTGTCAGACGAGATGAATAAGCTTTTTGCGGACGTAATAGGAAGCAGAAGTGGAGTTATTCCTATCAGCGTTGATAATATAGATTCTGTTGAGGTTTCGGTGTCGGATTCTTCTCTTGATAAGGCAGTGGCTGAATCGGGATATCTGATGTTCCAGTGTACATCACTCGGACTTAAGGCAGGAGACGGACTGCTGGTAGATGATGACGAACTTTATAAGAGAGCTTCATATGGATTCGATCTTGTATATAATCCGGCGGAGACTCCATTTACAAAGAAGCTTAAGTCACTCGGGATCAAATGTGATAATGGTCTTCTGATGCTTCTCTATCAGGGAATCATAGCTTATCAGTACTGGACAGAAACAGAGATCGGCAGTGATGTGGTCGAAAAAGCAAAGATGAATCTCTGCAAGGCTGTATATGGTGATAACCTGATACTTACAGGTTATATGGGCGCGGGAAAGACAACAGTCGGACATGCTCTTGCTGAGAAGCTTGGAATGGACTATATCGATATAGATGCCTATATAGTTGAGAAAGAAGGACGCTCGATTCCGGAAATATTTAAAGAAGGAGGAGAGGAAGCCTTCAGAAATATAGAAACCGAGGCAATCAGAGAACTGGGTGCAAAAACATATAATACAGTTATAGCCACAGGCGGCGGTGCGGTTCTGAGAGACGAAAATGCAAAGCTGCTTAAAGAAATGGGAAGAGTATTCTATCTCTATGCATCTCCTGAAGAGACCTTCACAAGAGTAAAGGGAGATACGGGACGTCCGCTTCTGGATTCAGATTCGGAGCAGCAGCTGAAGGATAAAATAATCGATATGATCCGCGTCAGATATCATGCATATATGAGAACAGCTGATGTAAGGATAGATACGGACGGAAAAGATGTCGAGAAGATTTCGGAAGAGATCATTTCACAGTTTAAATAATCGTGATAATTCATAAGAGAATCCAATACGGATATGGACTTTTTGTTCATATCCGTATTAATTTTGCGTTGAAACAGGTATGCTATTGTGTTAGAATATTATGGATTGTGCGAGGCTGAATCGAGACTACTGAAAACCGCCTTTCATTTATGGTGTAAAAAGTGACTTTTATGAAGGACTGCTTTCAGTTGTTTCGCTTTGGCATGATCAGGTTTTATAGATCACGTGCAATCAAAAAAATAATGCATGGGCCAAAGCCCGGAAAGGAAACAATATGTTTAAACAGTATGAAATGGAGCTTGCCGGACGTACTCTCAGAGTCGACATCGACAGAGTAGGTAAGCAGGCAAACGGAGCTGCACTCATTCACTACGGTGATACAGTAGTGCTTTCAACAGTTACAGCTTCAAAGGAGCCAAGAGAAGGAATCGATTTCTTCCCACTTTCAGTTGAGTATGAAGAGAAGATGTACTCAGTAGGAAAGATCCCGGGAGGATTCAACAAGAGAGAAGGTAAGGCAAGCGAGAACGCAGTTCTTACATCAAGAGTTATCGATCGTCCTATGAGACCTCTTTTCCCAAAGGATCTTCGTAATGACGTTACACTTGATAACCTCGTACTTTCAGTTGATCCGTGTGCAAGACCTGAGCTTGTTGCTATGATCGGTTCTGCACTTGTAACATCAATATCAGATATCCCGTTCGACGGACCTTGTGCAACAACACAGATGGGTCTCATCAACGGCGAATTCATCGTAAACCCATCACAGGAGCAGAATGCTGTATCTGACCTTCAGCTTACAGTTGCTTCAACACGTGAGAAGGTTATCATGATTGAAGCAGGAGCAAACATTGTTCCTGAAGACAAAATGCTTGAAGCAATCTTCAAGTGTCATGAGATCAATCAGACAGTTATAGCATTTATAGATAAGATCGTAGCTGAGTGCGGAAAGCCTAAGTTCGAGTATCAGAGCTGTGCAGTTCCTGAAGCTATGTTCGAGGATATGAAGACAGTTGTTACTCCTGAGCAGATGGAAGTAGCTGTATTCACAGACGATAAGCAGACAAGAGAGAAGGCTATCGACGAGATCAAGGCTCAGTTCAAGGAAAGATATGCTGAGAACGAGGAGTGGCTCGGATACCTCGATGATGCTGTATATCAGTATCAGAAGAAGACAGTTCGTAAGATGATCCTCAAGGATCACAAGAGACCTGACGGACGTGCTATCGATCAGATCAGACCACTTGCAGCAGAAGTTGACATAATTCCTAGAGTTCACGGTTCTGCTATGTTCACAAGAGGACAGACACAGATCTGCGATATCGTTACACTTGCACCTCTCAGCGAGGCTCAGAAGGTTGATGGACTTGATCCTTTCGTAACAGAGAAGAGATATATCCACCACTACAATTTCCCTGCTTACTCAGTAGGTGAGACAAAGGTATCACGTGGTCCCGGACGTAGAGAGATCGGACATGGTGCACTTGCAGAGAGAGCACTTGTTCCTGTTCTTCCTTCACCGGAGGATTTCCCATATGCAATCCGTGCCGTATCCGAGACATTTGAGTCAAACGGATCAACATCACAGGCTTCTGTATGTGCTTCATGTATGGCACTCATGGCAGCCGGTGTTCCAATCAAGGCTCCTGTAGCAGGTATCTCTTGCGGACTTGTAACAGGCGAGACAGATGATGATTATATCGTACTTACAGATATTCAGGGACTTGAGGACTTCTTCGGAGATATGGACTTCAAGGTAGCAGGTACACCTGAAGGAATCACAGCTATCCAGATGGATATCAAGATTCATGGTCTTACACCTGCAATCATCAAGGAGGCAATCGCAAAGACACGTGAAGCTCGTATGTACATCCTCAATGAAGTTATGCTCAAGGCTATCGAGGGACCAAGACCTCAGGTTAATGATTATGCTCCAAAGATCACATGCATCCAGATCGATCCAGAGAAGATCGGTGAGGTTATCGGTCAGAGAGGAAAGACAATCAACCAGATCATCGAGGATACAGGCGTTAAGATCGATATCACAGATGACGGACGTGTTGATATCTGCAGTGCTGATAAGGCTGCTATTGATGAGGCAATCAAGACAATCAAGCTCATCGTTGATCCGATCGAAGTAGGTGCTACATACGAAGGTGAAGTTGTAAGAATCATGCCATTTGGCGCATTTGTACAGATTTCACCTAACAAGGACGGAATGATCCACATTTCAAAGCTTTCAAAGGAAAGAGTTGAGAAGGTTGAAGATGTTGTAAACATCGGTGATAAGGTAAGCGTTAAGGTTCTTGATATCAGAGAAGGAAAGATCAGCCTTGCACTTAAGGAAATACTTGGCTAATCAGATGAAATAATTAATGTAGGCTGGACCTGTCGGGTTCAGCCTATATACTAATTAAGTGTATTTTGTATGGGGAGGTAACAGCATGCAGTATGGCTATTTTGATGAAGATCATAAGGAATATGTGATTACAAGGCCTGATACTCCGGAACCATGGGCTAATTATCTCGGTTCTCCGGAATATGGTGCTATTATTTCAAACAATGCGGGTGGTTACAGTTTTGTTAAGTCGGGTGCGAACGGAAGAATACTTCGATATGTATTCAACAGTTTTGATCAGCCCGGACGATATATCTATCTCAGAGATAATGAAACAGGCGATTTCTGGTCAAATTCCTGGATGCCTGTAGGTAAACCGCTTGACAGCTTTAAGAGTACGGTTCGTCATGGAACAGCTTATACAAAGATCGCATCTGAGTATTCGGGTATCGATACGGAAGCTGTATATTACGTTCCACTTGATAAGACTCATGAAGTATGGAAAGTGAAGGTGACCAACAATTCAGATAAGCCGAGACATCTTACAGTTACAGGTTATGCTGAATTTACAAATGAAGGTAACTATGAGCAGGATCAGGTTAATCTTCAGTATACACTTTTTATAACAAGAACATTTTTTGAGAATAACCGCATCATGCAGTATATAAATGAAAATGTACACCATGCAGCAGTTAACGGAAGTACTGCAAAGAGCAGATTCTTCGGACTTGCAGGTGCAGATGTTGCTTCATACTGCGGTGAAAAGGCAGAATTCCTCGGCAGCTACAGGAATTATTCAAATCCTGTAGGAGTAGAGTCGGGAGATCTCGGCGGATATCTCAATTATAATAAAAATGCCTGTGGCGCTCTTTCTACAGTTATAGAGCTTGCCCCGGGTGAATCAAAGAGCTTTGCATATGTGCTCGGAATGAAGTCGTCTGCTGAGGCTGACGGAATCATCAAGGGCTATTCTGATACAGAAAGTGCTGTGACGGCTGAAGTGGATGAACTTATAAGCCACTGGCACGGAAAGCTCTCACATTTCCAGATAAGTACTCCGAGCGAAGAGTTCAACGAAATGATCAATACATGGAATGCATTTAACTGCTTCATGACCTTTATCTGGTCGAGAGCTGCATCCTTTGTATATTGCGGACTCAGAAACGGTTACGGATACAGAGATACTGTACAGGATATACAGGGTGTTATACATCTGGATCCGGAAGCTGCAGGAGACAAGATAAGATTTATGTTATCGGCTCAGGTTGATAACGGCGGCGGACTTCCGCTTGTTAAATTCGATCATAATGCAGGTCATGAGAATACACCTGATGACCCTGAATATGTTAAGGAAACCGGACATCCGGCCTATAGAGCGGATGATGCTCTCTGGCTGTTTCCGACAGTATATAAGTATATTTCGGAATCCGGAAACCTTGACTTTATAGATGAAGTTATCACTTATGCAAATAAAGATGAGGGAACTGTTTACGATCATCTGAAGAGAGCAATCGACTTCTCGATGAACAGACTCGGAAATCACGGAATGCCTGCAGGGCTTCATGCAGACTGGAATGATTGTCTGAGACTCGGAGCAGAAGGTGAATCAACCTTCGTTGCGTTCCAGCTTTATTATGCATTTACAATCATAAAGAAATTTGCAGAATATAAGAATGATACCGAGTATCTTGCTTATGCTGATGCTGAGCAGAAGAAGCTCGGAGATATATTTAACAGTATCTGCTGGGATGAGGACCGCTTCATCAGAGGCTTCAAGGATGACGGACTTGTAATTGGTGCTAAGAAGGATCCTGAAGCAAACATGTGGCTTAATCCTCAGAGCTGGTCTGTAATATCCGGTTTTGCATCGGATGAGCAGGCTGATAAGGCTCTTGAATCTGTTTACAGAGAGCTGAATACTGATTACGGTGTAATGCTTATGGCACCGGCTTATAGAGATCATGCATTTGAGGGTGCGCTCATGCTTCTCTTCAATGCATCGACCAAGGAAAACGGCGGTATATTCTCACAGCCACAGGGATGGATCATCCTTGCTGAAGCACTGAGAGGCCATGGAAACAGAGCATTCGAATATTTCCTTGAAAATGCTCCTTGTGCTATGAATGATAAGGCTGAGATAAGACGTCTTGAGCCATATTGCTACGGACAGTTTACTGAAGGAAAGGACAGTCCTTTCCACGGAAGAGCTCACGTTCACTGGCTTACAGGAACGGCATCTACTGTAATGGTAGGATGCGTTGAGGGTATACTCGGTATGAGACCGGATTTCTACGGACTCAGAGTTGCTCCTTCAATACCGGATGAATGGGATAAGCTTACGATATCAAAGGATTTCAGAGGAAAGCATCTTGATATTACGATCCTTAATCCTGAGCATAAGCAGTCCGGATTTACAAGCCTTCTAGTTAACGGAGAGGCTATGCAGGATAACTATATTCCTGCTGATAAACTTAAAGATACAAACGAGATTGTTCTCACATTGTAATATATGATTATTTGGGGATGTGCATGGTGTTTTTATGTCATGCACATTTACCCGTTAAAGAATAGGGGTTGTTCTTAAATGGCAGCAGCTAAATCGAGCAGTAACACCAAAAATTCAAAAACAAAGAGTGCTTCGACAAGGAGTAATTCTTCGAAAAGATCACAGGGAAGTTTGTCCGGAAGAAAGACATCGGGAAGAACTTCGACCGGCACTGGCAGAGGAACTCGTGCAGCCGTCGGTGAGCAGATGGTTATGGATGAGGAAGAATACAGACTTGCTCCGGAAAGAATAAGAGAGATTTATCTCTTTATATTCTTTGCGATTAATCTTGTGCTTGTACTTGGTACATACGGAGTTTGCGGAAAGATCGGAAAGGTTGTAAGTGGCTTCTTTTTCGGTATTTTCGGTGCGAGTTTTTATATACTTCCATTCTTCTTCTGTATAGCAGCGTGCCTTGTTGTTGCAAATATGTCCAGACCAAAAAGTCTCAAAAGAGCTATCATCAAGATTCTCTGGATATTTGCAGCATTTATGGTACTTGGATTTATATTCCAGCTGTCTGCGGGACTTGAAGGAAATGATATAAAGTCCTTATACATGGATGGATATTCGAATCACCGTGGCGGAGGAGTGATATTCGGCGGATTGATCACTCTTATCGGAAAGGGTGTAGGCAAAGCCGGAGCTATCATATTTACAGTACTGATCTCTATCATAACTGTAATTGCGATCACAGAGAAATCCATAATTAATATGCTTAAGGGATTCTTTACCTTCAGTTATGATGAAATCTCCAAGGAAAGACAGAAGCTTTCAAAGGAGAGAGATGGAAGGTATGAGGATGATGAATCGGGAATAGAATACGGTTACGGACATAACAATACCGGTATATATGATTCGTATGATATAGATGATGACGAGCTTGACAGAATTGACAGGCTTGCAAAGAAGAAGAGAAAGAAGGCGGGACTGCCTGAACCCGGAGCTGCTCCGAAGAGCAGATTCGATGAAATGAAGGTCCTTCCTGCTGATGATGCGGAGGCTGAAAGATCGCGAACAAAGAAGCGCAGCAATAAGCGCGTAAAAGAAGAGGAAATGAGAGAGGTTATTCCGGGTGGTACTACGGATGACTATCCGGTTGCTCTTCCGGGTGAACAATCGTCTGTTTCCAGGGATTCTGCTTCGGGAGCATCTCAGCTAAGCGGCAGCTCATCAAGAGGACGCAGATCTGAAACTGCAGATGATGGTCCTCGCGATTTCTTTGATATTGAACCGGATGATGAAACATATGCTGATCCTTTCGGAAGTGACACTTATTATGATGCAAGAAGTTCAAGTGTAACCAGAAAGGAGGCTCCGCCTTCGGTAGAGGAGTCGCTGAAGAATACAAGAACTGCAACAGATGTTCTTTACGGTAAGGGACGCCCGTCCTCAGTAAAGCCTAATACAAAG
Organism: uncultured Lachnospiraceae bacterium; assembly: GCA_946405625.1. GTDB lineage: Bacteria > Bacillota > Clostridia > Lachnospirales > Lachnospiraceae > Eubacterium_Q. The sequence continues at coordinate 7,990 of CAMJHQ010000059.1, forward strand.
GCTATTGATGATCTTGTTAACGAGGATGATGATTTTGATGACGGCGATGACCTTATAGACAGCATGCTGGGCGGAGGAACTCAGAACACGGTTCATAGTCAGAGTGCGGTTCAAAATCAGAGCGCAGTTCAGAATCAGGGTTCAATCCAGAGTAAAGAGGAAAAGGTTACGACGGATGATAAGCTTCGTGCGACCGATGAAGTAAAGAATGAGATCGCAAAGAAGGAACTCAGCAAGCCGAAGAAGAAAAAGTATGTATTTCCGCCGGTTAAGCTCCTTAAGTCAGGTGGAACTGCAGCATACTTCAAGAATGACGGAAGTGTCAGAGAGACAGCAAAGCGTCTCAAGGAAACACTTGCAAGCTTTGGTATAAATGTAACGATCACGGATTACAGCTGCGGACCTGCGGTTACCAGATATGAACTTCAGCCTGAACAGGGTGTGAAGGTATCAAGGATTCTTTCGCTTGCAGATGATATAAAGCTTAATCTTGCGGCAGCAGATATAAGAATCGAAGCCCCTATACCGGGTAAAGCGGCTATAGGTATTGAGGTTCCGAATAAAGAAAATCAGATGGTTTACTTCAGAGATATCATCGATAATGATTCTTTCAGGAAGTTTAAATCTAATATTGCATTTGCTGTAGGTAAGGATATTGGCGGTCAGATAGTTATTACGGATATTGCAAAGATGCCGCATCTGCTTATAGCAGGAGCGACCGGATCGGGTAAATCGGTATGTATCAATACAATCATAATGAGCATTCTTTATAAGGCATCGCCTGAAGATGTAAGAATGATCATGATCGATCCGAAGATGGTAGAGCTTGCAGCATATAACGGAATTCCGCATCTGCTTATTCCTGTAGTTACAGATCCTAAGAAAGCAGCAGGTGCACTTAACTGGGCCGTTGAAGAAATGACAAAGAGATACCAGCTTTTTGCTAAATACGGTGTCAGAAATATACAGGGCTTTAACAAGAAAGTTAAAGACGAAACAGAAAGTGGTGTTGAAAACGAAGATCCGGCATTTGTGCATATGCCGCAGATCGTCGTAATAGTAGATGAGCTTGCAGACCTTATGATGGTTGCACACGGTGAAGTTGAAGGATCTATAGTAAGACTTACACAGCTTGCTCGTGCAGCAGGAATTCATCTGGTTATAGCAACTCAGAGACCTTCGGTTGATGTAATCACAGGACTTATCAAGGCGAATGTTCCGTCCAGAATCGCGTTTGCGGTTTCCAGTGGTGTTGATTCCAAAACCATACTTGATATGGTCGGAGCTGAAAAGCTTCTTGGAAAGGGAGATATGCTGTTCTATCCTACAGGAGCTACAAAGCCTTCGAGAGTTCAGGGTGCGTTCATATCAGATGAAGAAGTACTTAGTGTTACTTCGTTCATTAAGGAACATTTCGGTGATTCCGAATATGACAGCTCGATAACTGAATCTATTAATTCTTCGTCTGTATCCGGAACAGGAGCTTCAGGCGGCGGTGAAGGAGAAGCAGAAAAATATGATGAGCTTTTCGAAGATGCCGGAAGAATGGTGATAGAGAAGGATAAAGCATCCATAGGATATCTCCAGAGAATGTTCAGGATAGGCTTTAACCGTGCGGCAAGGATTATGGATCAGCTTGCTGAGGCGGGAGTTGTTGGACCTGAAGAGGGTACAAAACCGAGAAAGATACTTATGACTATTGATGAATTTGA
>CAMJHQ010000060.1 GCA_946405625.1 uncultured Lachnospiraceae bacterium
CAAGTTAAAGATTGAATGGGAAGATGAGGGCAAAGTTCTTTGCGAAGATTTTGCGTCATTTAAGGTGAAAGAAGTGGAGGATGAGGTTATTGAAGAGATAGTAAATCCTGCAACTCCTACGGATTCCAATCCGCCAACACAGCAAGATGATACAGATTCTGTTGAAGAGAATAAGCCATCCGGTTCGCAGAATGATCAGGATAAGGATTCAACAGATACCGATAATAAAACAGATATTACTGATGTTCCGGGAAATCCCTCAAACCCGGGAAAGGAAGTAATTGTAAATCCTGAGGCGACAACAGAGACAACAACGGAAACTGCTACAGAAAAGAAGACTGAAGTTGTGAATGATAAAACTACAGAAACGGAAAAAACAACCTCAGGTAAGAAGGCTCCTGAGACAGGAGATGACATGAATATAGTTTTGATATTGATATGTATGTTCGCTTCAGTTGGAATAATCGGCTTGATAGTATTGTTTAAAAGAAAAAAGCAAGATAAATAGTATCTGATTATGTGATTTACCAATAACTTTATAGTGATAAATAAGGAATGAAAAAATGAATATCAAAAGACATTATAAAAAGATAATATCAATTATATTAATCCTGTCTATACTTATCACAAATTTGGCAGGATGTGGAAAGAGTAATCAGGATACAATTCAGAATCAGCAAGTAATAAGCAGTGCATCTGATGCAACTATCGGTGATTTAAATAATGCTGTAGAAGAGGTTTCAACTTCAGTTCTGACGCAGGAAGAAGTAAACAAGATAGAAGAAGTGTCAGCGGATATGACTGCTGAAAGTACAGACATTATGGCTGTATTAGATAGTATTGCTTCAGATTCTGAAAATGCCGGTGATAATATTGATAAACTTGGAACATTGCTTGAATCAAGTTCATTAAGTGTCGAAGACTGGATCAATCTTCAGAATGATTTATATGTAAGTGTGTCAGATGATCTTTCAGTAGAAGCTGCGGCTCTTCTTGAATCAAGAAATAAGAAAGAGGCAGCTAAGCTTCAGGAAAATGTAAAATCTGCTGAAGCAAAGTACGCTGAATTAAAGTCAGCTTATTATACTGGAGAAAACGAGAAGGTAACTTATATTGCTGAAGATCTTTCCGGAATGTTCAATGATGAGATACTCAGCTATGGATCAGAGGCTGCGGATAAGGCTGTAAATACGAAGGTGACCGATAATAAGAATACACAGAATCTCATACGTCCGAGGACTAATTTTCTTATAGATGATCCGGATGAAGTAAGTGAATACTTTGAATATGAGTTTGAAACACCACTCGAAGCGTATGCGTATATCAAGAATAATGTATACACAGAATTCTATTATGGTAGAAAGAAAACTGTATTGGGAACATATGAATCCTGTTCAGGAAATGATTATGATCAAGCTGTCCTTCTTGCAAGTATTCTGAATTCTATGGGATATGATACAAAATATGTAAGGGGGAATATACTACTCACACCGGAACTAGCGCTTTCTATGACCGGTGCTGATAATGTGGAGATAGCGGCTGATATCATTGCTATGGCAGGCGTTCCTACTACAAAGATGTTGGCAAAAGATGGAAGTATCAAAAGCATAAAGATAGAGCATGTTTGGGTAAGAGCGGAAATACCATATACAGACTATAGGGGTACAGGTAATGTATCCGGTGATATGGTATGGGTTGACCTTGATACAAGCATTAAATTATATGAAGATGCTGAGAATATATATGATTATTTGGATAATGATGCAGTATACAAAGAATTAAAGACTGATTTTGATATAGATGGATTTGATAATGGACTTGAACTTATAAAATCGACAACTGAGAATTCTGCACAAAGGGTATGTGATGAACAGAAAGAATTATATAATCGTAGAAGAATAATCAAAAAGGATAATATTGGTTATCTGCCGTTGTCACTCCAGTATGAAGTTAAGGATGAATTGGAAGTGGCTGAAAATATTGATATTGGTGATAGTGTAGGTATTAGTGTTTCAGGTGAGGATCTTGGAACTTATTCTGCAGCATATCTGAGTGACAAGAGCGTTATAATTGCATTTGATCCTGCGAGCCGGGAAGATAAAGAAATTCTTGATTCATATGGTAATATTTTCGATGTAAGTGCAAGTTCAGTTTATGTAAAACCGGTATTGTATATAGACGGGATAAAAGTAGCTGAAGCGGAATATACAGAATATTCTTTAGGTACGCCGACTAAAATAGGATTATCATTGTATTATTCAGGGACTTTATCATCAAAGAATATATATATTGAAAACAACGCGGTTTCAGGCTCGACTTATGCATTGACAATTGATGATTCTGTTATTTCAAATTGTGAAATAAATAAATCATATATGAATTTATATGAAAAAAATAATACAGTATCAGAAAATAATGTGTTTACAACAGAGTATCTGGGAGCTTTATTAGCATATTCGGGGAAGCTGTATTTTGCTCAGTTGGATTCTATGGATATAATAGCATCTGAAACAGCAGACGTTGCTGATATAAGATGTCTTAGTGAGGCGATAACCGGATATGAAGTGGGAAGAAAGACGCTTTATGGGCTTGTGACAAAACTAAGTTATGGGTCACTATTCATTGATGTCGATCTTGATGATCATGCAGTAGTTAGTCGGGATGGAGATAAGAACAAGGAGATTTATTATAGATTTCAGATTGGCTCAACCGGATCAATGTGTGAAGGTCTTATATGGTCAGAGGCATTACATGAGAATAAGGAAGAAACGGTTTCAACTATAAGTATTCTCGGAAAAGCAAGAGAACAGGGAATAGAGGTTTTAACATTAAACAAAGATAATTTAAATGATTTATCGGTGTTAGATAATCTTGAACTTGATCAGAGTGAAATAAATAGGATAAAAACAGATATAGAATCAGGGAAAGTTATAAGTATTCCTTCAGAAAATGTTACGATAGGTGAATGGAAAGGGACGGGATATATTTCACTTGATCTAAGTACTGGAATAGCTACATATAAAATCAGTGGTGGATTAAATGGAGGATTTCATCCTTATGCTGCTACTGGAATGATGATGATTGCTACTATAGCGGAGTTTTTGTCAGCAAAATTACTTGTGTTGGCTTTGGGTAGTATAACATTTGCAGGGGGGATTATGCCATTGATGGTATTGCCTGCAGTAGCATTGTTAGTGACAGGAATAGTGGTTACATCAATGCTTTTATGCTATTATATAGAATATATGATTGACCATGATGATGAAACTTTTGAGGGATTTATTCAATGGTTTATGCTGTCGGCGTTGGTTTCATCAGCACAGTTGCAATATGTTCAATTTATGATACAAATAGCTGAATTATATGGAATGTATAATGTGACTCAACAACAAGAACAAGGAATGGAAAATGAGAACAATAAAGTTTCACCAAGTCACGATCCTGATATAAATGCTGAACCGAGTGGGAAACCAACTGTGGTCAATTATAACGACCCTGATAAATATAATATAAGAGCTTTAGAGAAAGAGAATGAGGCTGCAAAAGTATTAGCAAAAAATGGTTATGTAGTAGAACAAAATCCCATTGTTCCGGGTAGTAGAAACCCAGATTATCTTATAGAGGGTGAGGTGTTTGACTGTTACACTCCTCAAAACCTTAATAGTGCAAGAGGCATAGCGAGTGTAATACAAGGGAAAATTGATAATGGACAAACAAATAGAATAATTTTAAATCTATCTATATGGCAAAAAAATGGTGGAAATGTTGATGATATAATAAATCAGCTTAATGCTTGGCCAATTGATGGGTTAATCGAAGTGAAAATAATAAATCAATATAATGAGGTGATTGATATTTACCCATAGAATATGAGGTTGAAAGATGGCTATAGAGTATGTTTTATTACTGAAAGAAAATGGTTTATCAGTGGAGGACTTAACTAAAAAGGTAGCTTCACTGGGGTATTGTTGTGATAGGCTTGAGAAGCTTGATAAGGGGATAGGTATATCTTTACAAGAGGAAATTGGGTTTTCGATATTTTTGGTTGATTCACCGCGATTCCCCTATAATAGATGGGAAACTATTTTTTTATCGAATGATTTCACGTTTCAAAAAGTTCTAAGATTTCGATTTAACAAAGATTATGATGATTATCGGAGAAGATACATTGAAATGCTCGAGACAATATTTGATTTGATGGATGAAATTAAGCAGGATGCTATTTTAGTGAGAGATGAAGTGGAATTATGCTATTTCAGGAAAGATAACCAAATAATATTGAATAATGAATCGGGAATATGGGATAAAGAGTGTTTTAGAGACTTTATACAAAATAAAAATATAAGATATATAGATACGAAGTAAGGAGATTGGTCTGCTCCCCCTGAATATGAATAACCCCCGCCGCGAAACATCAGTTTCGCGGCGGGGTTGTCGTTCGTGCCCGGCGGCACACCGGTTTATACGATTTTAAAATATTACTCCACCGGTGCGTAATAAGAAAGTCTTCTTATATGTCTCTCATCGTTTGAGAATGGTGTATCTACGAATTTATCTACGATCATAAGTGCAAGACCCGGGCCGATGACACGTGCGCCCATACAAAGGACATTTGCATTGTTATGGCTTCTGGTTGCTTCTGCAGAGAATACATCGTGGCAGAGTGCTGCACGGATTCCTTCCTGCTTGTTTGCTGCCATGGACATTCCTATTCCTGTTCCGCAGATGAGAATTCCGAGATCTGCATCTCCGGCCTTGATCACATCTGTAAGAGCCTTTGCATATACAGGATAATCACATGATGCAGGACTGTCGGTACCAACATCAGTAACTTCGAAGCCGCGTGCCTGCAGATGATCTATTACTTCTTTCTTTAACTCAAATCCGCCATGATCTGATCCAATTACGAGTTTCATTTGATAACCTCCATAAAGTAACTAAATTGTACATTATATATTTTTGTAACCTATATCATTATATAGTCTTTTGGGCAACAGTTAAATAGTAATTATTACAAATGTTTCCCATATATAATACAGATATTATCTGAATCTCTGATTAATCGATGATGTCATACGGTAATAACTCTGTGACCTGCGGCTTTAAGCAGGCGGTTCATAATGCTGAAGCCCAGCTCATCTCTGTCAAAGCTCTCGCTATATATTTCTTCAGCCCTTATATCATCACATTCTCTTAGAGCTCCGTAAAGCCTTGCGGCGACGGTAGCTCCTGCGCCTGAATCCCCGAGAGTAATTATGTTTTCACATTTATAGAGATTTTTTCTGTCTTCGGTTGTGAGTATGGCGGCTTTGATTCCGGAAGCCTCGCATCTTGCAATCTCTGCATTGATCCGCGCTGTAACAGCATCGGTAATTGCTGAGCTGTCCTTTGAGTCCTCAATTATTGTAAGCTTTCCCGAAGGAGCATAGTGAGTATACTTCATTCCGGGAGCTTTCGGGCGAAGGTTCGGATCCGGTTCGATTATCGCCTTATCAATTTCTACTTCACCGAGGACCGCTTCGAGATCCTTCTTGGTAATGAAGCCGGGACGGAGAATCACCGGTTTTTCGCCTGTCATATCCACGATGGTCGACTCTATTCCTATTCCCACAGGGCCTCCGTCAAGTATCATATCGATCCTGCCGGTCATATCCTCGATAACATGCTTAGCTAAAGTAGGTGAAGGGCGCCCCGATGTATTTGCCGAAGGCGCTGCTATAAGGACGCCGCTTTCTCTGATCAGTCTGGCTGCATCAGGGTGTGAAGGCATTCTTATCGCAACAGTATCAAGGCCTCCTGTGGTCGTATCCGGAACCTCCGGACGTTTCTTAAGTATTACCGTGAGCGGACCCGGCCAGAAGGCTTCCATCAGAGTCCGCGCCCTGTCTGAAATTTCCGAAGCCAGCTTTTCGACATCCGACATTTCGGAAATGTGGATGATAAGCGGGTTATCTGATGGACGACCCTTTGCGGCATATATTTTCATAGATGAGTCACTGCTCATTCCGTCACCGCCGAGTCCATATACAGTTTCTGTCGGAAATGCGACAAGTCCACCGGACTTTAGTATCTCGCAAGCGAGTACAAATGCATCAGGATCGGTTGTTTTTCTGATTATTGTATCCATATTTGATTAGTCTCCATTCATAGTATTTTAGGAGAAAGTAACAAAAATATCACAAAGAAGATTAACACACTTGAATGATTTGAGTCAATGCTTTAAAATGAAGTATGATTGTGTGAAGATTAGGGTTAAAATGATTTAAATCAAATATCAGTAATGGTTAAGTGATCACCGATACTGAAAAGTAAAGGGCATTATAATGGGGAAAAGAAAGAAGGTTGCCGTATTTGTTTCAAATATTTACGGCATGATGATCAATGAGATGCAGGCCGGCATTACCGAAGCTGCACTTAAAGAAGATGTAAAGCTGATTTATTTTGCAAGTTTCAGTGACAGCTTCAGCAGAAAGGTCTACAATCAGTATGAAAAATATGATGAAGGGGATATTGCACCATTTAAGATTCCGGATCTTGAGGATTTTGATGGTGTTATTCTTGTGACCACTTCTTTCCCTGTTGATTATAAAGAACGAATAGACAGACTGCTTCAGGATACGGGAAAACCGGTAATCAATCTTGGAGGAGAGGATGAGAGATATTACAATATAGTAAATGATGAAGAGGCTTCCTTCAGCAAGGTTGTCGACCATGTAATAACGGAACACGGCTGCCGGGACATTTTCCATGTTGCAGGAGATGATAAGCATTATTTTACTTATAGAAGAATAGAAGCTTATAAAAATGCGCTTGAGAAACATGGCATTCCATTCTCGGATGATAAGGTATATTTCGGTAATCTATGGATGAGCTGCGGTGAAGATGCTGTAAACTATATCCTGGAAAGCTACAAGGATAAAGACAAGAAATATCCGGATGCGATAGTTTGTGCAAATGATTTTACAGCTGTCGGAGTTGTGGATGCGTTAAGGGAAAGACATATTAAGGTTCCTGAGGATATTATTGTTACAGGATATGACGGTGTTGAGTCAGCTCTTCTCGGACATCCTTCAATAACCACATCAGCTCAACCGTTTTACGAGGTGGGAAGAGAAAGCATATATGCACTCAAACGTTATTGGAACGGTGAGAAGCTTGATAAGGTAACTTGTATTGAAGCCAAGATGATATGTAATCAGTCCTGCGGTTGTATACCTATGGATAAGGACAGTACTGAGGAAATACGTCAGGTTTACAATGAGAAGATGGGACGTATGGAATATCTGACGCAGTCTACCACCAACATGATCCTCAGCATGTCGAATGCCGAGAATATCGAAGACTGCTTTAAGGAAGTAGCCAGAAACGCAAAGATTGACACGGGATTTAAGGATTTTCTGCTCTGCCTTTCACCTGATTGGGATAAGCAGAAGGTTATAAATGATTACGTTGATATAAATAATGAGAAGATGCTTGTGGTCGCAGGATTCCGGGGAGACAAAGAAGTACCGTGGCAGACCTTTAATCTGAAGGATATTCTTCCGGAGGATATGCTTGCCGATCCGAATCCGTACTATGTATTTTCAATCCACCATCTTCAGTATTTTATGGGATATATCATAGTTTCACCTGAACTGAGTCATTTTAATCAGCTTATCATGAAATCATGGCTGGTTAATCTGGGCTCCATGCTGGAGAACTGGAGGATCAGGAGAAAGCTTAAGGTTACGGTTGATACGCTCGAGAATCTGTATAACCGTGATATGCTTACCGGATTATATAACAGACGTGGCTATGAGAAGTTTTTCGAGGAGATATTCATACAATGCAGCAGAGACAATACAAATATAGCTGTATTTGTAATTGATATGGATGATCTGAAGTATGTAAATGATCATTATGGTCACAATGAGGGAGATTACAGTCTGTGTACGATTTCGGAGGCAATGTCCAGAGCCTCAAGTAACGGTGAGATATGCCTCAGAACAGGCGGAGATGAGTTTGTTGTATTGGCTGCTGATTATTCCGAAGAGAAGGCAAAGCTTTTTGTGGAACGTCTCAGAGACTGTATACGGACCAGAGTTAAAAGGGATAAGAAACCATATAATCTTGAAGTCAGTGTCGGTCTGTGCCTGAGTAAGCCGATATATCATGAGGGAAGTACTCTGAATGAGGTATCGGAGGAATATATGAGAAAAGCTGACGAAGAAATGTATAAAGAAAAGAAAGAACATAAGAAGAATTCGGAATACAGTGATTAAGCATATATAAAGAGTGTTTTGGGCAGGAGAAAAATCGGGTTTCCAAAGTTTTTTAGGGTTTGCCAAACTTTTTTAGGGTCAAACTTTAGGG
>CAMJHQ010000061.1 GCA_946405625.1 uncultured Lachnospiraceae bacterium
GGATATGAGCAGAACTCAGGAATGGATATGAGCAGAACTCAGGAATGGATATGAGAAAAACTCTGGAATGAATATGAGAAAAATCCGGATTGAATATATAACTTACGAACGAATATGGCAAAATGAAAGATTATAAACGCAATTATCTGCTTGTTTGCTCTGTTTGGGTGTAGTAGAATTATACAGATAATCTTAATCGGATAATAAATTATTATGAAAAGGATTTAGATAATAATCAAAAAATCTATATCAAAAAATAAATGAATGATTCAGATACAGAATAAGAATGCAGAATATGAATACAGAATAAGAATGCAGAATAAGAATACAAAATAAGAATTTAGAATATGAATACAGAATAAAAATACAGAATAAAGGATTAAAGTACATTGTTTAAAATTTTCAAATTTTTAAAAGATCATAAGCTTCAAGCGGTTTTGGCACCGCTTTTTAAAATGCTTGAGGCACTCTTCGAACTGTTTGTTCCGCTTGTTGTGGCTAGCATGATCGATAACGGAATCAAAATAGGAGATCTCAGTCATACCTTTAAAATGGGCGGAGTGCTTGTTGCACTTGCGGTTGTTGGACTCACATTTTCCGTGACTGCGCAGTATTTTTCGGCTGTTGCCGCTATCGGTGTGGGTAGAAGTCTGAGACTTGAGCTGTTTAAGCATATAGAGAGCCTGTCATATAAAGAAATAGATAAGACGGGTGCATCAACTCTTATAACAAGAATGACAAGTGATGTTAATCAGGTTCAGACAGGCGTTAATATGATGCTGAGACTGTTCCTCAGATCACCTTTCGTTGTATTCGGTGCGGTCATAATGGCATTTACGGTGGATGTTAGAACTGCGCTTATTTTCTGCATAGTTCTTCCGCTTCTGGTTATTGTCGTATGTGGCGTTACATACGGTTCGCTGCCGCTTTATAAGAAGGTGCAGACGAAAATGGACAGGGTAACTCTGCTTACGAGAGAAAGTCTCGTGGGTGTAAGAGTAGTGCGTGCCTTTAACAGACAGAAACAGGAAATGGCGGATTTCGGTGATGCAGCTGAAAGTCTCCGTGCAGAGCAGATGCGTGTCGGCAGACTGTCATCATTTATGAATCCCGTAACGCTTGTAATCGTTAATCTCGGAATAGCAGCAATCATATATAAAGGCGGATTCAGAGTAGAAGAGGGAAGCCTGACTCAGGGACAGATAGTTGCACTTGTAAACTATATGTCTCAGATACTTGTTGAGCTTGTAAAGCTTGCAAATTTGATAATCACTATGACAAAGTCTGTAGCATGTGCCAACAGAGTAAATGATATCTTGAATCTTAAGTCATCAATTGAATTTCGTGAGATGGTTGAAGGAAAAGACGGTAATTCAAAGAGTACTTCAACAGCAGAAATCTCAGTTCCACGTGTTGAGTTTAGAAATGTAGCCCTGAATTATAATGACAGTGGAGATAACTCTCTCGATGAGATTTCGTTTTCTGCAATGCCCGGAGATACAATAGGAATCATAGGCGGTACAGGCTCGGGTAAATCTTCGCTTGTTAATCTTATTACGAGATTTTATGATGCGACCTCGGGTGAGGTTTATGTTGACGGTAAAGATGTAAAAGAACTGGGCAAGGAAGAACTTAGATGCAAGATCGGAGTTGTTCCTCAGAAGGCGGTACTCTTTAAGGGCACGGTTGCCGAGAATGTAAGATGGGGCAAGATCGATGCATCTGATGAAGAAGTCCGCGAGGCACTTCAGGCTGCACAGGCTCTTGGCTTTATTGAAGAAAAAGAGGGTGGAATAAATTTCAAGCTTAATCAGGGAGCGAGAAATCTTTCCGGCGGACAGAAGCAGAGAGTTACTGTTGCAAGAGCTCTTGTTAGACATCCGGAAATCCTGATTCTGGATGACAGTTCATCAGCACTTGACTATGCTACAGATGCAGCTATGAGATCCGCAATTAAGAAATACAGTGAGGGAATGACTGTATTTATGGTTTCACAGCGCGCTTCATCAATAATGCATGCTGATAAGATAATAGTTCTCGACGATGGTCGTATAGCCGGAATCGGAACTCATGATGAATTACTTGAAAGTTGTGAGATTTATCGTGAGATATGCCATTCTCAGATGGGTGACAATACATCTAAGGAGGTGGCATCATGAAAGATACATATAAGAGAATCCTGAAATGTATAAAGAATTACAGAATACTTGTTATCCTGTCGCTTATGGCTGCGGCCGCAACTGTTGTACTTCAGCTGTATATTCCGATTTTAGCCGGAAGAGCTATCGATAATATAGTTGAAAAGGGAAATGTTAACTTCGAAGCGGTAAAGGATATCCTGCTTCAGATGATCGCTGTTATCGCAGGTGCTTCAGTTTCCCAGTGGATCATGAGCATTCTCAATAACAAGATTACATATAATATTGTTAAGGACATAAGGACCGAAGCGTATAATCATATGGAAAGTCTGCCTCTTTCTTATATAGACAGTAAGAGTTATGGTGACACGGTATCCAGGATCGTTTCTGATATCGATCAGTTCGCTGACGGACTTCTGATGGGATTTTCACAGCTGTTTACGGGAGTTATAACTATACTCGGAACACTTATCTTTATGTTTTCCGTAAATGTTAGAATCAGCCTTGTAGTTGTTCTGCTTACTCCGATGTCGCTTATTTTCGCATCGCAGCTTGCCAAGAAAACATTTAATATGTTTAAAAAACAGTCTGAAGCAAGAGGCGAGATGACAGGTCTGGTTGAAGAAATGATCGGCAACCAGAAGGTAGTACAGGCATTTTCATATGAAGATGATGCTGAGAAGAGATTCGAAGTAATAAATGATGACTTATCGAAAGCAACCCTTAAGGCTACATTTTTCTCATCTCTGACAAATCCGGGAACGAGATTCGTAAACAATATAGTTTATGCCGGAGTCGGAATCGTGGGAGCTTTCTCGGTTATCCGAGGCGTACTCAGTGTAGGCCAGCTCACTGTATTCCTCAGCTATGCAACACAGTATGCTAAGCCTTTTAATGAAATATCGGGAGTTATGACTGAGCTTCAGAATGCAGTTGCATGTGCGGGACGTGTATTTGAAATGATCGATGAAACACCGGAAAGCTCTGATGCCGATTCTGAGGAGCTTCAGAATGTTAAGGGTCAGGTTGATATAGACGGTGTAGTATTCTCTTATGTTCCGGACAAGAAGCTTATAACAGGATTTAATCTTAAGGTTGAACAAGGAAAGAGAGTAGCGATTGTCGGACCTACAGGATGCGGCAAGAGTACTGTAATTAACCTGCTTATGAGATTCTATGATGTCAATAAGGGATGCATAAGTGTTGACGGAAAAGATATAAGAAATGTGACCAGAAAGAGTCTCAGAGAGAACTACGGAATGGTCCTTCAGGAAACATGGCTTAAGACAGGAACCGTAAGGGATAATATAGCTTACGGAAAGCCTGATGCAACTGATGAAGAGATAATAGCAGCAGCAAAGCTCACCCATGCACATAGCTTTATCAGACGACTTCCGAAGGGGTATGATACAGAGCTTACAGAAGATGGAGGAATCTTGTCTCAGGGACAGAAGCAGCTTCTCTGTATAACCAGAGTAGTACTTAATCTGCCGCCTATGCTCATACTTGATGAGGCTACATCTTCAATTGATACAAGAACCGAGATAAGAATACAGAATGCCTTTGCGAAGATGATGCAGGGCAGAACAAGCTTTATAGTTGCACATAGATTATCTACAATCCAGAGTGCTGATCTGATCCTTGTAATGAAGGATGGAAATATAATCGAACAGGGTACACATACAGAACTCTTGGATAAGAAGGGATTTTATTCGGAGTTATATAATGCCCAGTACGCAAACTAAAGGTGATTATATAATTTAACAATTATTCATTTTTTGGAGCTATGCAATTTTGTTTGCATAGCTCTTCTTTTGTTGCTGGATAAGGTTTTTGGGAAAAATGTTTAAAATTATTGTCGATTTTTTATTTGATTTAAATCAGGTTTTGTATTAATATATAAGTGGAATATTGTAATTATGAATTTATAACCAGAGGGAGCTTATATGTTTAATAGAAATAATAGGAATAATAGAAACAGAAAAAAGATAATGGCATTGATCCTTGCTGCATCGATGGTACTCAGCAATGTGAATATACCAGTTGTATCAACAGCACTTGATTCGGATTCCGTTGTATATGCAAGTGATATTAGCAGTCCGGGAGATGCAGTGAATGAGGAACCGGAAATCCAAAGCGAGACTGTGAATGAGGAACCGGAAATCCAAAGCGAGGCGGCACATGAGGAACCGGAAATCCAAAGTGTTGCGGTTCAGGAGGAACAGGAAGTCCAAAGTGAGACTGTGCATGAGAAATCTGAAATAGCAGCAGAGGACCTTATATCGATGCCTGCTCAGGATTTTGAAGAGAGAACGGCATCAGGCATTATTGTAAGAGCTTTTGCGGGCTCAGACATTTTTCCCGAAAATACAACTATGATTGTTAAAGATGTCAGTAAGGAGATAACAGACCAACTGACAGAAAAGATTGATAATGAAGTTCAGGATGCCATAGCAGTAGATATATCATTCCGTAATGAGCTTGGTGAAGAAATCGAGCCGAAAGATGGAAAAAATATAGATGTTTCGATTGAAATACCTGAAAAGAAAAAATTAGAAGGGGAGTCATTTGAACTCCTTCATTATGATGATCAGAATGATGTAATGGAGAAGGTTGAAGATATTGTTGCGGATTCGACGGGAGTAGAATTCAGCAATGGTGAGTTTTCCATATATGTTTTTACAGCTAATGGATATGTAGAGAAAGATCAGTTGACGGGAGTAATAGGAGGAGATATTCAAAAGACTCCTAATTCACATGACAACCCTTATATAATGAGAGTCGGTCAGACAATCAAACTTAGATCTGATAGTGAAATTAATCAGTATTTTTATGTGGGAGAGGCCGGAGGAGCACTCGAAATAATTTCTCAGGAAGAGGTAGATACAGAAAACGGCAGGGTACGAGAAGCTGTTATAAAAGCAGTAGCACCGATAGGAAATACAAGGATATGGCAGGGAAGCAGTACTTATTATATAAGTGTAATTGACCCGCAAAGTGTTTCAGGACAGAATTATGATCATTCAGACATAGAAATCTCAGATGGTGTAGTATATACAACTAAAGAAGCTACCGTTTATAAAGATGGAACGGTGAAGATGGTTGAACGAACATATGAAATGTATGTGGCTAATATAGATTATTCAGAATTATACGGTATTCCATATGGTGATTCAGAAGAAAAAATGTTGGCAAAATATGAAAACCATATGTATCAGCCGCTGAATGTAGGTCAGAATGAATTTACATCAAAGTATTATTCGATGGTATACCAAAATCAATATGGACAATGGGTACATCATCCGGATGTTCAATTTGTAGACAAAAGTGCTGATATTACCAAGGCAATATTTCATATTGATATTGGATTAAAACCGATTTCCGAAAAAACAACAGTTACTAAATTTGAAGGTACTCCGGTTGTTACAGAAAATCCGAATTTTCAATATACGGATGACAGCATTTTGGAAAACCAGACTATGGTATGTACACAGCAGATGGTAATAGATGCCAATAATGTTTGCCCGGATCATAGTGGTTTTGATTTCTCAATTAATGATTCTATCTTAGATGACCTTGTGGTTTCGCCACAGAAACTTCAGTTAAAGGTCCAAAAAAATCTTAAGGGAAAAAACATAGGTGAAGGCGATTTTGAGTTTGAACTGTATGACGAAAACGGAGTTATAGATACAGCATCATGCAATTCCTCGGGAGTTGCGGTTTTTGATGAAATATACTACATGGATTCGTCAAATGAGAATAAGGTTAAGAACGAAGGATTCATATATTCCGGGCCGGGTGAATATCATTATTTCATACGAGAGATTCTTCCTAAAGATGGAGAAAATACCGTTACTAAGAAAGATGGTATGGAATACGATGATCATATATGTGAAGTTACGGTTAAGGTTACAAGACGTGTAGAAGAAATTCAAAATGGTGAAAATATAGAGAAAAACTATGTCCTGGATATAAATACGGTTTATTCGGATGGTGAAAATGGTGCAGTATTTAATAATACATATACTCCAGTGAAACGTAATGTTGAAGGTGTGGCATGGCTCGACACAGATAAGGACAGTAAGATAGATGATGAAGAGGAAGTTTTAGGCGGAAAGACTGTACAGTTAATAGATGAAAATGGAAACGTAATAGCTGAAACTACAACTAAGGCTGACGGAAGCTATAAGTTTGAAGATGTAGCAGCCGGAACATATGATATCGTAGTTAAGGTTGATCTTGATACTACAGAGAAGAAAGAGGACAATAAGGCAGACGATGGAAGCGATACAAACGGAACGCGATACGGAAAAATCAGCAGTATAGTGCTTCCTTCGGATTCGGAAATTCGAGAACTGGCAGAAACAGATAGTCAAAATGAGCATTTGAAGATTACAAATGATGAAATAGTATATACGCTGTATGATCAAAATGCCGGATTTATAGAAGATCCTACACCTGTGACTCCGACCAAGAAAGAGGCGGCGCCATATGACGGAACGGGAGTTCTCGGAGAAGTTAAGGTAGGACAAGAGATAACTTATGAGATAAATTATAAAAACTATAAGAACAGATCAGCTGATATAGTTATCAAGGATCAGCTTGATCCGAATGTGGAGTTTGTAAGTGCTTCTAATGGGGGAGTGAATACAGACGGAACAGTAAACTGGACGCTTAAGTCAGTACCGGCCGGAGAGGAAGGAACAGTAACGCTTAAAGTCAAAGTTCTTGAGTCGGCACTTTCTTCTAAACAAGGACCGGGTAAGG
>CAMJHQ010000062.1 GCA_946405625.1 uncultured Lachnospiraceae bacterium
GAGTTAAGAAGAGCTGTCTCCTCACCACAAACGAAAGCACCTGCACCAAGTCTGATGTGGCAATCAAAGCTGAAGCCTGAGCCCATGATGTTCTCGCCGAGGAGACCCATCTCTCTAGCCTGCTTGATAGCAATCTTAAGACGATTAACAGCGATAGGATACTCAGCACGAACATAGAAGTAACCTTCTGAAGCACCGAATGCATAACCTGCGATCATCATACCCTCGATAACTCCGAGTGGGTTACCCTCAAGGATAGAACGATCCATGAATGCACCAGGATCACCCTCATCACCATTACATACAACATACTTCTGATCAGCTTCAACGTTGTAAGCGAACTGCCATTTTCTTCCTGTAGGGAAGCCGCCGCCTCCACGTCCACGAAGTCCTGAAGCAAGTACTTCATCAAGAACTTCCTGCTGTGTCATTGAAAGAGCCTTCTTGATTCCCTGGAAAGCTCCCATACCGATAGCTTCGTTAATATCTTCAGGATTGATAACTCCACAACCATGAAGAGCAACACGACGCTGCTTCTTATAGAAGTTGATATCCTCCTGCTTTGTCTTCTTCTCGCCTGAAGCAGGATCAACATAGAGAAGTCTCTCTACGATCTCGCCGTTTGCGATATCCTTATCAACGATTTCTTCTACATCATCGATAGAAACCATACGATAAAGTGTATCTTCAGGATAGATTTTTACGAAAGGTCCCTGTGAACAGAAACCGAAGCATCCTACCTGATTAACTGTTGCTTTGTCTGAAAGTCCCTTAGCTTCGAGAACTTCTACAAACTTCTGCATAATCTCTTTTGAATTACTTGAGAGACATCCTGTACCACCACAGAGAACGATATGACGCTTGTCGTCTGCTCCCTTAAGCTTGTCATCAAGACACTTGGTACATGCTGATGCGCACTGCTCAAGCTCTGCAACTGAAGTAATCTTGCTCATTATGCTGATGCCTCCTTTCTGTAAGACTCAATAATTTCAGAAACCTGACCTACGGCTACCTTTGGATATACCTTACCGTTAATACTTACGGCCGGTGCAATACCACAAGCGCCGATACATCTTAAGGCATCAAGAGTGAAGAGGCCGTCTTCACTTGTCTCACCCGGCTTAATCTTGAGAAGTTCTGAGAACTTATCAATAACCTGCTGAGCTCCCTTTACATAGCATGCTGTTCCAAGACAGCATCCTATTACGTATTTTCCCTTCGGCGTTAAAGAGAAAAATGAGTAAAATGTTACAACTCCGTAAATCTCAGCAACCGAAATTCCGGTCTTCTTTGATACCAGCTCCTGAACTTCGAGCGGAATGTATCCGTACTCGTTCTGGATATCGCTGAGTATCATCATGAGAGGAGTCTTTTCATCTGTGTATCTATCACAGATTTCCTCGATCTTCGCTGCTGCTGCAGCATTCAGCTTCGCCATATCTGACCTCCTATAAGATTATATATTTTATATATGTACTTTATATAAAAAGCTGACATACCACGTCATATTATACTTGATATATCAGCTAATTTGAAATTATCTTTTGTTCAGAAAAATTAAACTTTGTTAGTCATATTTAACACGGCATGTTTTTCCAAAATATTTCTTGACGAGCCCTTGTTTCGCCTTATTTTTTTCGGAAAAAAACGGCACTCATTCATTGTGAAAAAAATATATTTTTTCATTGGAACCTTATTTCAGTTTTTTCTGTTATGTCATGCTTTATTTCAGTCCTCGTCATCATCCAGGCTGCTGTAATACGCTTCAAGTTTCGGACGAGCCGCAAGAAAATACTTGTTGAGGCTCTCGTCAAACTGAGTTCCCATTCCTTCTTCTATTATTTCAAAAGCCTTCTCAAAACTATACTTATCCTTATAGCATCTTTTCGATACAAGAGCATCATACACATCAGCTATCGCCATGATACGTGCCTCAAACGGAATCTCATCACCCTTCAGATGATGTGGATATCCCGATCCGTCAACTCGTTCATGATGGTAATGGGCTACATTTTCCGCAAGGATCTCAAATTCAGGGTCTTCAACTCCTGTCAGAACCTTCCTCACCATTTCAGCTCCCTTTTCTGCATGTGTCTTCATGATTTCATACTCCCAAGGTTCAAAACGGCCTTCCTTCCTGAGTATCTTATCATCAACGGCAATCTTTCCGAGATCATGCATAGGTGCTGCTTTTTCCATCAGCTTTACATAGTGCCTATCTACATCACACTCAGGATCTTTAAGCATTTCTTCCATGAGAATCTTTATTCCCTGACTGGTACGCTTAATATGTCCGCCTGTACTGAAGTCTCGACCTTCAACCATTTCCGCAAGTCCAAGTACCATCTTGTCCTGTATTTCCTGAATATGCTCTGTCTTCTTCTCTACCTCCTCCTCAAGATCGCTGTTATACTTTTCAAGAAGGTTTGTATATTTACGTTCTTCGGTCTCATCAACTATTACAATCTGATAACCCTTAACTCTTTTTTCATCACGGATGTAATTGATAATAAACTTATAAAATCTGTCATGATGCTCAACAACATGCTCTATCTCTTCCATTCTTGTTCCGCTCTTACGGTTCTTTGCAATCCTGTCGAACTCATCCAGCCATCCGTCAACAAGAGACAGCGGAGGCTTATCGATATTGAACCATTTATCAACCTCCTGATTTGCAAGTGTAAGGAAGAATTTTCTGGCAGTTAAGTTTGCTCCTAAAAAACACCTGTGGATATCAAGTGCAATGAAACCGTTTTCTGCCTTATCTATCATAGCAAAAGCTTCTGTTATACTGATATTGTACATTCCGGTCCTTTCCATGATGATCAGGAAAATCATCTGGAATATAACAAATGCAGCCGGCAGAAGCTCAATTCCTTTGTCATTCGAATGTCCAAAGAAGAAAGATATAACCGAAACGATTTCCGTAAGGATCAAAAGTAGTGTAGTCCTGTAGGACACAACACCTTTCCTCTTTGTCATGCTGTAACCAAGAAGTCCCAAACCTATTAAAGTATAGATTGCGATCATAATATAGAAAACGGTATGAAAAGGGCCATACTCCTTCCGCAGTACTACATCTCCGTCGATAACATGGTAAGTAACTGACTTATAAAACCAGCCATTGATTCCGATCATCATAACTACCGTATACATAAGTATTGATGACGCCGTCATTAAAAAACCTATTATCTTCGGAATCTTCAGTTGGAAAAGATTCATGATACTGAAAGTGATAAACATCGCAAGGAAACATCCCCCGAGGTAGATTATCTTGTTCGCAAGAAGCGCCTCCTCAAGATTGGATGATATAGACCGCATAAGATAGCCTATCTCCGTGATAGGTATAAACAGAAACAGGAATGTAATATTTATATCCGTATCCCTGCTCCATCTCCATTTGAAAATCAAGAGTCCGATAACTGAAAGAAACAAACAGACTGCATAATATGTCTGCATCACGTATCCTCCTTTTTTCGATAATCACTCAATTATTTCTTGATTTACCCATTTCTGTTAGTAATTTTTCTTTTCCGACACATGTTGGATTCTTCCTTTTACTAACTATTTCTTGATTTATCCATTTTTGTTAGTAATTATTCTTTTCAAGCACTCACCAGGTTCTTCCTTTTACTAACATTTTCTTGATTTATCCATTTTTGTTAGTAATTTTATTTTTCCAGCACTCGCTGGGTTCTTCCTTTTACTAACTATTTCTTGATTTATCCATTTCTGTTAGTATCTTTCTCAAGCCCACCATTTTCATCAGGGAAAATAAGCACTTCCGGCATGTGGCAATGTCTGCTGCCTTCAGGTGGGAGCTTCATATAATCTCTGTACGCAGTTGTCAGGTAACCTTCATAATCTTTCGGTACAGGAACCTTATCGTCCTCGAAATCATGATAAAGCTGAGTAAAGAGTCCCTCATCTTTATACTGAAGGCCGAACATATGATGCTTTCTGATCCAACACCAGCACATATCCGTAACATAACCCTCAGCCTCTTCTCTGGATGTGGAAGAAGCAAGCCGTATATATTTCTTATAAAGCTTTCTTGTAGTAATTCTGAAAAGCTTCAAAAATCCGCTGATGCAAGCACAGCCAACGATAGAAAAAATCTTCTTCGCACCTTTCAGACCCTTTGGAAATTTGGGTCGCTTATATGTTGCAAGAACCATCAGCTTCAGGAGCACATAGCATCTGAATGCCACCTTATCTCTCTTCTTCACATCCTGTGGCCAGTAGTCCATCGGGAAAATGTCTATATAAATTCCGCAATGATATTTAAAATGTTTGTCTACCGCTTCAACAAAAGTAGAATCTTCTCTCTCGAGTTTTGCGAAGCTCATTACATATCCGTCAGTCAGTCTCGGTTCAAGCAGCTTGTAAGGTCCAGAAAGCTCTTTAGGTGCAACCTTGATCAGCTTTTCAAAATCCTTACGCGGCATCAGGAAATCCATATCATCATCCCATGGAATAAATCCATTATGCCTTATTGCTCCAAGCGTTGTTCCGAAGCCTGTAACAAATCTGAGATTATACTTATCGCAGATACGGGCAAGTTCATGGTATAGTCCAAGCTCTATCTCTCTAATTTTTTTCAGTTGTTCCTGAGTGTATTCCATTTCTGATCTCCGTACTGCTTATTCCTTTTGTATATGAGAAGAATTCCATATTTGAACCACGTTTTCTAAGTTCAGCCAAAATATCATTCCAATGCCCGACATGATCATCTCCTGAAAAATGACAATCATAATGCAGCTGTTCCCAAGCATCTATCTTATCCGTGTTACTGAAATCCACCGGTATAACTCTGTCAACCGCACGCAGTCCTTTAATAACTTCCATCCTGTCTTCACATGAAATGATTGGCCTCTTCCCCTTGTAATACTCTACAAGTTCATCGGTCAGAACGCCTACTATCAATATATCACATCTTTCTTTACAGCGCTCAATAAGTCTTAAATGTCCCTTATGGAAGAGATCAAAAACTCCCGGAACATAACCGATATGATATGGCTTTGATGATTTAATTTCACCAGCCTTAGATAATCTGATTCCATCAGGCTTTGCAATTTCATCAGCGCCGTTTTTTACAGACACCTCATCCTTGATCAGATTCGGTCTGGATGCACGTATCACCCAATCAAATTGATCTGTATTCCTAACCGATTCGATAAATCTCTTCTCCTTTTCCGCGAAGAGTTTCTCATCATCCTCAGAAATGTTATATCTCCTGAACATTTCGGATACGTCCATCGCCGCCCTTGCAGATGCCGAAGATTCAAAGAAATATCTTATTGTTCTATACATTGCATACTCAGGTGTCGCATCATCTGATATAAATTCCTGATCATAGAAAAGGATACTGTCTTCCGCCTTTTCCTGTCCCGGCACATAAAATGCATTACACGGTGCAAGGTCAAGGAATACCGTCTCTTCTACGCTGTTCATTTTACAATCAGACGCTTCATCTCTGCCGGTGCTTCTCTTTAT
>CAMJHQ010000063.1 GCA_946405625.1 uncultured Lachnospiraceae bacterium
ATCGACATGGTTCTGACACCGGTGGTACATCAGCTTCAGGATAAAAGTGCGGGAATCGCATTCTACATGCGTTCGGATAAGTACGACAAGCAGCTCTTTGAATACAGTATGGGAATGGGCGGTGACGGAAGGACTGCTGTCGGAATGGCACTTGCATCATTCCTGTTCTCATTTATGGAAGGCTTCCACAAGATGATCGCTAAAGAGGAGCCGACAGAGATCAAGACAGAGTTTGCCGGTAAAATTCATGAGTGGAATGTGTATCTCAGCAATGTTACAGGTATGGGACTTAAGGAGAAAACAGAGGAAAATGCATCGGCTTATGCATACTGGGATCTTCTCAAGGATGAGATTATGAAGCGTCTCGGAAATCAGAGACTGGCACTCGTTAAGGTATATGCTTCTAAGAGTCCGAAGGATGTTATATGCGAAGTAAGAATAGATGATGTTCCTTTTCCGGAACTCGGAGATATGGTAAGGACTATCGCTGAGAAGTGGAATGTGGAACAGTTTATATCCGAAAAGCAGTTCTTTTTTATCGAACAGAAGGAAGAAACTTATATCCCGTCGGAATATGACGGACGCGAAGGAAGTGAGAAGCTTAGAGCTATGGTCCTGGATTATCTCAAGATGTTCCGTGCGGCTTCGACTCAGGAGCTTTACGAGAGACTTCCTTATGCTGCAGCAAACAGTATAGGTGATGCTGTTATCGCGGCAGAGTGCTACAGCTTCCTGCCGGAGATGGCTGCGATGCATGCATGGGGCGACAGGATGAAAATCTCGGATATGGCTATAATGGGTCTTCCTGACGGTACCGAGATAAAACTAAGTATCTATCAGCTCTCTGATTATATGAAGCTTGACAGCGCGCTCGGTGACATCATAAGCAAGGGCGATTTCGGAGATGAGACCGATAATCTATGGAAGGAGCTTATAGGCTGCAGTTCCATCTACAGTGCAGTAGATAAGGCGTTAGAGGCAGGAAGCAAGCTGGAAGATCTCAAAATATCGAACATGTATTACAACATGTGCGAAGGCTTTGTGATCAGATAGGAAAAGAGTGTTTTGCTTATGAATATAAGTTTGATACAATATGAAAATGAAATTTTGGAAACGATTAGTGAGGAGGATACTATGGCAAGAACAAGATTTGCACTCAGCTGCGCGTTGAGACATATATTTTTAAATGATTTCGGATTAGACAGAACCTTTATTATGAAAGACCTGTCTGCACTGGTTATTTACTATGCTGATGAGTCTACGCCTGCTGAAATTATGACTGATTATGAGAAACTCAATAACTGGATTCTCAGATATGAATTAATGAAGCAGTATCAGATTAATAACGGAGAGGCTACAATCAATCAGATAATCAGAGGCCTGAGTGAAATAAATGTTACAGGTCTCATGCAGTATGTTAAGAAGAAAGCTACTGAAGCCGGGGATTTAACCTTAGAAAAGCTTAAAGGTGATAATGAAAAGTGGTAATGATTACACCGGGTTCAGAGCCTGATTAAAAATCGGTAGAGTTTTTAAAAATGGATAAACGTATAAAAAAAATAGATAGAACTCTGAAATATGAAGGGCATAGAGTTAAAGTATATGAGGACACTATGCTGACTCCTGATGGCGAGAAGCTCTATTATGATTATGTTGAGAACAGGAACGGTGCGGCCGTTCTTCTTGTTGATGCTGAAGGAAAGCTGGTTTTTGTAAAGCAGTACAGGCAGGTGCTGGATGGAGAGTCGGTTGAAATTCCCGCAGGATGTATGGAACCACGTGATGTAACGGGCTCGCCTGATATTCTTACAAAGGGCGAAGCACCTGAAGATATGGAGGCTTTCATCAGCTGCGCGAAGAGAGAAGCAGAAGAGGAAACGGGACTTATTCCCGGAAAGCTCACATTTATCAACTATATTGTGGCGTCTGTAGGACTCTTCAGCGAGCGGACAGCGGTCTTTATCGGAACGGACTGCGAAAAGGGAAGTGTAAATCGGGACAGCGATGAATATATGGATGTGATCAGGCTTTCAGTTGACGAGGCATTGGATTATATCAACAGAGGATTTATACATGACAGCAAGACAATTCTTGCGATATATGCATATAAGTGCCTGTTTGATTAAAAAATAATGAAAATTATTAAAAAAATGTTAAATAAAAATTACACAATATTTTGTGCTTATGTAACAAATTAGCACATGATTTTGCTGAAAGCCTTGATTTATAAGGGTTTACGCTTGATTTACATAAAAAATAATTGTTGAAATTATGTTAATTAAAAAGTATACTAATCCTACGCGACAAAATTTCTGAGAGGGTTAGGGACGTGACAAACGATATTGATGGTTACATAGAATATCTGCAAAATGCAAAGCACAGCAGCAACAATACTGTTCAGTCTTATCGACGTGACCTTTATAAATTGAGAGATTTTCTCGGTGCAAGGGGGATTAAGTCAGTCAGTGAAGTGAATGCAACAGCTGTGAGATCTTATGTGCTGGAACTTGAGAATGGGGATTTTAGTTCAGCTACAGTATCTAGGAATATTGCGAGCATAAGATCATTTTTCATCTATCTTCTTGAAAGAGGGAAGATAAGCGGAAATCCTGCGGAGGGAATTCATCCACCTAAGGTTGAGAAGAAGATTCCGGATACACTTACTATTGAAGAGGTAAGTTCACTTCTGGATCAGCCGTCAGGCAACTCTCCTAAGGAGATAAGGGATAAGGCTATGCTTGAGCTCCTTTATGCTACAGGACTCAGAGTTACAGAGCTTATTTCGCTTAAGATTACGGATATTAATCTTCAGATGGGATTCATAGAATGTCATGACGGAAGCAAATCACGAATGATACCGATAGAAAATGCAGCCAAGTATGCGCTTGCTAAGTATATCGCTGATGTCAGACCGGGAATGTGCGAGGATCAGGATTATCTCTTTACAAATGTAAAGGGTGGTCAGATGTCACGTCAGGGATTCTGGAAGCTGCTTAAGGCATATGCCAAGAAAGCAGGTATAGATAAGGATATTACACCTCATATGATAAGACATAGTTTTGCTACTCATATGGTAAGCAACGGTGCAGATCTCAGAAGTCTTCAGGAAATGCTGGGACATAGTGATATCTCGACAACGCAGGTTTACCTCAAGGGTAAGACAAGCAGGCTTAAAGAGGTTTATGACAAGGCTCATCCGAGAGCCGGTGAAGCTTGATCAAATAAATGATCATGACCGGAATTTTATAGATTATTACATTACAGATTATTACATAAAAGGTTTTAGGAATTATTATGGCCGGTTCAAATTTTGGAGAAATATTAAGAATATCTACGTGGGGGGAGTCCCATGGGGCAGCAGTGGGAGCAGTTATCGATGGCTGCCCTTCGGGACTCGATATAAACGAAGAATATGTCCAGGGCTTTCTGAATAGGAGACGCCCTGGACAATCCGCGTTTACAACCCAGAGAAGTGAAGCAGACGCAGTTAACATAATGTCAGGTGTCTATGAGGGGAAAACACTCGGAACACCTATTTCCATGATGGTTGAAAATCAGTCCCAGATTTCAAAGGATTATTCGGATCTTGAGAATATCTATCGTCCGGGACATGCGGATTACGGATTTCAGATGAAATACGGAATCAGAGATCATCGCGGAGGCGGAAGGTCGTCAGGAAGAGAGACAATCGGACGTGTTATGGGCGGTGCGGTAGCCGAGAAGATCCTTGAAAAGTTCGGTGTCAGCTTTACAGCTTATGTGAGTAAGATCGGAAATGTTGAGATAGACAGAAGCCGTTTTGATAAGAATGAAATAATGAGGAACAGCCTTTTTATGCCGGACTGTATAGCGGCTGCCGAAGCAGAAGCATATCTCTCGGATCTTATCGAGAAGAAGGATTCTTCGGGAGCAGAGGTTGAATGTATAGTAACAGGCCTTAAGCCGGGAATCGGTGAACCCGTGTTCGATAAGCTCGATGCAAGGATTGCCGGTGCTGTAATGTCAATCGGCGGAGTCAAGGCGGTTGAGATAGGTGACGGATGTGCTGTCAGTTCAGCTGTCGGTTCTGTAAATAATGATAAGTTCAGAATGTCGGACGGAGCAGTTACAAAGGAGACAAACCATGCAGGTGGTATCCTCGGCGGTATGAGCGATGGTTCGGACATTATTGTCAGAGTATCTTTTAAGCCTACGCCATCTATATATCAGAGACAGAATACTGTTACAAAGGACGGCGAAGATACAGAAATTGAAATTCACGGACGTCATGACCCGATAATCGCACCTCGTGCGGTAGTCGTAGTTGAGTCAATGATCGCACTTGCAATTGCGGATCTCTATATGCTCAACAGTGTAAGCCGTATGGACAGACTTACGGATATATATAGTAAATAATTGCCGTATTTCATATATGGTATTGCGGGATGTAGTTCAGGTGGTAGAACGCTAGACTGGGGGTCTAGAGGTCGCAAGTTCAAGTCTTGTCATTCCGAAGCATGAAACATCTTTCGTATTCTGATCATGAAACATATTTTGTATTCCGGTGCTTGATAGCTTTTTGTGTACTGAAGTATGAAATATCTTTCACTTGACAGGATAGGGTGTTATGTGTAGAATAACACTGACCTTGAAAAGGCAGAATTCCGTCGCTTAGTCAGAGGACACTCCGACCTTGACCCGGCGAACGGGGTATCATAATAATTTTAGGAGGTAGTAACGATGATTACTAAGGAAATGAAGGAAGAGCTTGTAGCAAAGTATGGTCTTAAGGAAGGCGATACAGGTTCACCAGAAGTTCAGATCGCTATTCTTACAGCAAGAATCAACGACCTTAATGAGCACTTCAAGGCTCATCCAAATGACTATCATTCAAGAAGAGGACTTCTTAAGATGGTAGG
>CAMJHQ010000064.1 GCA_946405625.1 uncultured Lachnospiraceae bacterium
GACCTGAAGAGGGTACAAAACCGAGAAAGATACTTATGACTATTGATGAATTTGAACAGATGATGAGTCTGTAAGGTTACTTGTCGTAAGATGTGAATCGTCTTACGGTTTGGAATATAGCGGTATTCATTTTAGCAAAATTAAAATGGATCACTGCGGAGGGATTATATGAACAGGATAGGAGGAAATCATGCTGACAGACATTGAAATTGCACAGGCAGCCGAGATGAAGGATATAAGAGAGGTTGCATCAAAAATCGGAGCCGATGAAGACGGTATCGAAATGTACGGAAAGTACATGGCGAAGATATCAGATCAGTTTATTGAAAGCATCAAGGACAACAAGGACGGAAAGCTTATTCTTGTAACAGCTATTAACCCGACACCTGCAGGTGAAGGAAAAACAACTGTTACTCTCGGACTTAATGATGCTCTGAGACGTCTTGGAAAGAAATCCGTAGTTGCTATGAGAGAGCCATCTCTCGGACCTTGCTTCGGAATTAAGGGCGGTGCAGCAGGCGGCGGATATGCACAGGCAGTACCTATGGAGAAACTCAATCTTCATTTTACAGGTGACTTCCATGCAATTACATCAGCAAATAACCTCCTTTGTGCTATGCTTGATAATCACCTTCTTCAGGGAAATGCACTAAATATTGACCCTAACAGAGTAGTTATCAAGAGATGTCTTGATATGAATGACAGAGCACTCAGAAATATCGTTGTAGGTCTTGGAAAGAGACTTGACGGTGTTGTACGTGAAGACCATTTCTGTATCACTGTTGCTACAGAGGTTATGGCTATTCTCTGTCTTGCTGAAGATCTTAAGGATCTCGAGGAAAGACTCGGAAAGATCATCGTTGCATATAATTATGACAATCAGCCTGTTACAGCTGCAGATCTCAAGGCAGTAGGTGCTATGTCAGTTCTCCTTAAGGATGCGATAAGACCTAACCTTATCCAGTCGTTAGAGAACAATCCTGTATTTGTACACGGCGGACCTTTCGCAAATATCGCACACGGATGTAACTCCGTAAGAGCTACAAAGACAGCTCTTAAATGTGCGGATTACGTAGTTACAGAGGCCGGATTCGGTGCAGATCTCGGAGCAGAGAAGTTCCTTGATATCAAGTGCCGTATGGCGGGGCTTACACCTGATGCGGTTGTTCTTGTTGCAACTGCAAGAGCTCTTAAGTATAATGGCGGAGTTCCTAAGGCAGAGCTTTCAAACGAAAATGTAGAAGCACTTGAGAAGGGAATCTGCAACCTCGGAAAGCATATAGAGAACCTTCAGAAGTACGGAGTTCCTATCGTTGTTACAATCAATAAGTTTGTTGCCGATACAGATGCAGAAGTTGATGCGATCAGAAAATTCGTTGAGTCAAAGGGATGCAAGTTCACTGTATCCGAAGTTTGGGCTAAAGGCGGCGAAGGCGGTGAAGAGCTCGCAAAGGCAGTTCTCGATACTATCGAGAATATCCCGACAAATTATGCACCTCTTTACAGCACAGAGCTTTCAATCAGAGAGAAGATCGAAACTATTTCTAAGGAAATATATGGAGCCAAGGGGGTTGTATACAGCCCTGAAGCAGAGAAGGCTATCGATAGGATAGAAGCTATCGGTTACGGTAAGACACCTGTATGTATGGCTAAGACACAGTATTCTCTTTCAGATGATCAGACACTTCTCGGAAGACCTGAGAATTATGATATTACTGTAAGAGAGGTTTATGTATCTGCGGGAGCAGGCTTTGTAGTTGCTATCGCAGGTGCGATCATGACAATGCCGGGACTTCCAAAGAGCCCTGCTGCAGAAAGAATCTACATTGACGATGAAGGCAATACTGTAGGTCTTTTCTAGATAACGGCTGATGATTGACAGCTAATAATTATTTCGGAATAAACAAATTCTTTTTGGATAGTTGTTTGTTTTTTCCGTACAGGTTTTGAAAAATTGATTTGGTGAAATAAAATCATTTAGATTAATGATTTTGTCCAATAGTAAATACATTTTAGAAGGAACATAAAAATGGCAGAGATAATTGACGGAAAGAAGATTTCCCAGGAACTTAAGGATGATGTAAAGAAAGAGGTCGAAGCATTAAAGGCAAAGGGGATTGAACCTGCGCTCGCAGTAATACTTGTCGGACAGGATCCGGCATCGACCGTATATGTAAATAATAAGAAGAAGGCATGTGAATATACAGGCATTAAGTCTTTATCATATGAGCTGCCGGAGTCTACAACTGAGGAAGAACTTCTCGGACTTATAGATAAACTTAATACTGATGATGCCTGTGACGGTATACTGGTTCAGCTTCCACTTCCAAAGCACATTAACGAAGATAAGGTAATAAAGAGAATCAGCCCTGATAAGGATGTTGACGGTTTTCATCCGGAAAGTGTTGGACGTCTTTCACTTGGAGAGAGAGGATTTAAGTCATGTACTCCTGCCGGAGTTATAGAACTTCTTAAGAGAAGTAATACAGAGATTGACGGTAAGCATGCCGTAGTTGTAGGAAGAAGTAATATCGTAGGTAAGCCTATGGCAATGCTCCTTCTCAGAGAAAATGCTACTGTAACGGTATGCCATTCACATACACCTGATCTCAGAGCGATTACAAAGCAGGCTGATATCCTTGTGGTTGCAATCGGTCAGCCTAAGTTTATAGACGGCTCCTTTGTTAAGGAAGGAGCAACCGTAATTGATGTCGGAATCCACAGACTGGAAGGAAAGAAGCTTTGCGGTGATGTGGATTATGAGTCTGCTGAGAAGGTTGCAAGTAAGATAACACCTGTACCGGGCGGCGTTGGACCTATGACGATTGCCGAGCTTATGAATAATTGTAAGGAAGCCGCTGAAATGCATGCTGGCCTCAGATAGCATTTAAAAGTATAAGACAGTATAAGACGGTAAATTATTGTTTGGACTATTGATTGTATTGAAAAATATATTCGGAAAGACTTAATATGTTAAAGATTATGCTTGTATCACTCGGATGCGACAAGAATACCGCTGACAGCTCTAAAATGCTTGGTATTCTGAGTCACAGAGGGTATGAACTGACAAGTGAAATAGAAGAAGCTGACGTTGCGGTCGTCAATACATGCTGTTTTATCCAGTCTGCTACAGAGGAAAGTATCGATAAGGTGTTTGAACTCGCATCCTATAAGGAGTCGGGACTGAAGTACCTTATCGTTGCAGGCTGTATGGCGGAAAGATTTAAGGATGAGATTGCTAAGGATATTCCGGAGGTGGATGCATTTATCGGAACAGGAAGCCTTGAGAAGATAGCGGATGTAATTGCCGAGCTTGAAAAGGCTGATCGTGACGAGGGTGAAGAGTCTTCGGATGCTATCATGTGTTTTGGCGGAGAGGATACGGCATTTGCGGCTGAAGGCGTTGAAAGATATCATGTAATTACCGAAAGACCTTATTCGGAATATCTTAAGATTGCTGACGGCTGTGATAAGAGGTGTACGTATTGTGCTATCCCGAATTTTAAGGGAAAGTATAAGAGTGTTCCGATGGAATTGATCGTTAAAGAGGCTGAAAAGCTTGCTGCAGACGGTGTTAAGGAACTTATACTTGTTGCACAGGAAACAACCTGCTATGGTATTGATATCTATGGTGAGAAGAGACTGCACATATTGCTTCGGAAATTAAGCGAAGTTGATGGAATTGAATGGATCAGACTGTTATACTGCTATCCCGAAGAAATCTATGATGAGCTTATAGATGAGATGGCTGAGAACAGTAAGGTTCTCAAATACATTGATATGCCTGTTCAGCATACAGAGACGGAAGTCTTAAGAAGAATGGGCAGAAGGATTGATAAAGAGGGAATATATTCGGTTGTGAAACGTCTTCGTGATAAAATGCCGGATATAGCCATAAGAACTACGCTTATAGCAGGATTTCCGGGAGAGACCGAAGAACAGCATAAGGCTTGTCTTGAAGCACTTGATGAACTTGAATTTGACAGAGTCGGAGTGTTTAATTATTCAAGGGAAGACGGAACTGCTGCGGCTGATTTTCCGGATCAGATAGATGATGAAGTAAAAGACAGATACAGCAGAGAGATTATGGAGCTTTCGGCTGAGGTTTCCGAAGACAAGAATTCAGAGTTTGTCGGACGCGATATGGATGTTATCATCGAAGGATATCTTCCTGATGAAGATATTTATGCGGCCAGATCCTATAGAGATGCCCCGGATGTAGACGGACTTGTCTATCTTAAATCAGAGACAGAGCTTATGTCCGGATCTGTGAGACGTGTCAAAGTTACAGGCTACGATACATATGATCTGACAGCAGAGCTTGAACAGGCTGAAGAATAAATCTAATCGGCGGGAACAGAGCAGCTGATGAATAAATCTAATCGGCAAATCTGAACAGCTGAGGAACCAATCTAATTGGCTGATGAATAAATCTAATCGGCTGATGAATAAATCTAATCGGCTGATGAATAAATCTAATCGGCTGATGAATAA
>CAMJHQ010000065.1 GCA_946405625.1 uncultured Lachnospiraceae bacterium
GCGTACTCTGCGGTGCACCCTGCTGTGGCTGACTGTACTGCTGCGGCGTACTCTGTGGTGCACTCGGCTGTGGCTGACTGTACTGCTGTGGTGTACTCTGCGGTGTGCTCTGCTGAGACTGATCACCGTACTGCATTTCCTGAGACTGTCCCTGATCTTTCGTCAGTGACTGGATTGCTCCACATACAGGACAGGAAACAACCGTATCCGGAATCTGACTTTTACAAATGTAGCAAATACCCATACTTATACCTCGCTTATTCTTTTATATAACCTTTAATACTTTCATTTGCCATATCAATATCTGCTTTTAAGTCCGCTGCAGACATTCTATACGCCCCGGCGCCCGTTATTATAAGCTGAATCATTCCGTCATTACTGGCCACAGATATATCATACTGCTTATGCTTTTCGATAGCAAACTTTTCTATATACTGGTCGGCAGTTTCCGCCTGTCTTGTATAAACCACGTGAACATTATGATAATCAAAGAGTTCCGTTCCGTGTCCCGGAACCTTATAAGCATCAAACACAACAATGATGTTTATACCTTTTATCGCCTGATAATTTGATATGATATCCAGAAGTTTATCTCTGGCAGCCATCATATTATCGGCAGCAAACTGCTTCAGTTCATCCCACGCATATATCATATTATAACCATCTATCAGGAGATATTTATCCTTCAATTTGATGATTTTTTGAGAAAATGTACCATTATTTGAAACTTTTTGAGAATAATCCGAAGTACTGCTCCGCTTATAAATATGTCTTCTCTTCTCCAACGGATCGCTATGTTTATTTGCCCCGAGAGTTTTATTCAGGATTTCTTCAACTTCTTCGTATCCGATCGCATCCAGCCTCTCCATCAGGCTTCTTTCTTCTTTGCCGCCTGCTTTGGCTGACTTAGTAACCGCTTCATCCTCCGGTTCATCATAATCAAAATAATCTGCCAGCCTCATTTCAACATGAGCTCTCGCATCAACTTCATCCCATGGGATAAATGTACCGGCTCCATGTTCTGTAAAAACCGAACCGGAAGGATTACTTCTATCCGCTTCCGGATCATATCCGAAGAGTTCAATAATCTCTTCAGGATTATGACATTTCTTATAACCGAACATACTGAGACTTATCCTGCCTCGTCCGGCAGTAAGCTTAGTTAGTTCAGTCTGATAATTCTTCATATATACCGCAGGTGCATTTCCGGTAAGAACCGCATTTTCATCATCACTTTCGGAGAGTATCGCACTGCCGGACATTTTATCTATATCATTCATAACTCTTCCGACATATTCGGTAGGAAGATTGATCACAAAACTGAAGAACGGTTCCAGCAGAATGCTTTCCGTTTTCATCAGTGCCTGTCTTACTGCGCGGCGGGCAGCCTGTCTGAAATCAGAACTTTCCGAATGCTTAACATGAGACTTGCCTGCACAAAGCGTTATCTTGACATCCGTAAGCCTGGAGCCTGCCAGAACTCCGCACAATCTGTCTCGCGACAGCTCATCAATAACAATCCTTTGAAATGCAGCACCCAGTCTGTCATAGCTGAGATCTGTTCCTACTCTTATTCCCATTCCCTGAGGAAGAGGTTCAAGCAGGAGATGCACTTCTGCATAATGTCTGAGCGGTTCAAAGTGTCCCACACCATATGAAGGAGCTGCTATGGTTTCTTTATATACAACCTCACCTTCATCGAATTCAACTTCTACTCCGAATCTCTCAAGTATCATATTCTTTAAGATTTCCAGCTGAAATTCTCCCATACAGGAAATCTCTGTTCTTCCCGTTTTGGGATTTGCAGATATATTTATCAGCGGTTCTTCATCCTCTATTTCTTTAAGCATCGGAAGAAATACTGCCTCGCTCATTCCTTCCGGAAGAATAATTCCATACCGAAGAACTGCCTTAATCTGCTTCTCGCCAATGCCCGGATCAATTCCTATACCGTCTCCGACCGAAACATTCTGCAGTCCGGTAAATGCAACCACATCTCCCTCTTCCGCAGCATCAAGAAGTTTAAAGCCGCCTCCGCTGTAAAGCCTTATCTGATTTATCTTTTCACTTCCGATTTCCTGTCGAACTTTTATACTTCCTGATGTAACCTTAACAAAGCTTAGTCTTACACCTTTATCATCCTTTGATACCTTATAGCATACCGCACCGAAATCTTCATTGTCATTATTTCGAATATCCGAATCGAGCATTCCCGATATCGATACAATTCCTTTTAGAAGTTCTTCGACTCCGGTCATTTTCAGTGCACTTCCATAGTATACGGGAATTATATGTCTGTTCATGATAAGGCTGTTCATAGTCTCATCAGACAGACCGCCCGTTTCGAAGTATTCCTCCATTGCAGACTCATCACTGGCGGCAATGCTGTCATAATCAGGAAGATCGTTATCTGCCAGATAAGGAACTTCTCCGTGAAGAGTAACCTTTGATTCAACTTTTTTCAGAAGCGGAATTATAACTCTTTCCCTAAATTCCTCTTCGGATTCATCCTCATATTTCAACTGATCTGTCTTATTGATATAAATGATCACCGGAACAGCATATGTATCAAGAAGTCCGAATAGATTTTTTGTATCATCATCTATGCCGTCTGCCGCATTTACAATAAAGACAGCGGCATCAAGTATCGAGAGTGCCCTCTCGGCATCTGCCCTGAAGTCAACATGTCCCGGCGTATCTATTATGGTGATCCTCAGATTGTCATCCGGAATATCAAGCACCGCCTGCTTTGATACGATCGTGACTCCTCTTTTTCTTTCGAGAGATTCCGTATCCAGAAAGCTGTCGCGGCTGTCTACCCTTCCGGCTTTTCTTATCATGCCGCTCTTATATAAAAGCGCCTCTGTGAGTGTGGTTTTACCAGCATCAACATGCGCTATAATTCCTATGGTAAGTTTCTTCATTTTACATATCCTTATACTTCATAGTTAATTATCTTTACAAAGCATCATTCCCTCTTCATAAGGGATTCCACCTTGTCGATAATCTTATCAGCCCATTCATCATCCTGAGGGCCTACTATGAAAACCTTGAATCCATAAGTTCTTCCATTATGATACACGCTCACATCATCATCGATATGAAGGTCTATCCTGTACCGTCCGGGATATTTCGACGGCATCGGCTCGCTCTTACCACTCTGAACTTCTGCAGAGTGCCTGCTTCCGTTCACCACCTGTCCCAGCTTTATACCATAATGTCTGAACAGACCTCTGATATATCTCTCTGAGCGGAATGATGTGGTATATATCCATGTTTCTACTCCTTTTTCCTGCAATCTTCTAAACAGTTCCTTCGTCCCCAGACGCAGCCTCTCACGATATATCTTATTGAAAGGAAAAGGAAGCGGATCTTCAGTTTTAAACTTTTCCGGAGACACAAAAAGTGTGTCATCCAGATCAAATGATACTCTCATATTCTTATCCTTTTCATGAAATCAGGAAGACCAAAAAAACGCTATCCACATTTTAACATTTAAATGCGGATAGCGCCATTATCGATTATTTCTATATACAGTTTATTACTGCTTTTCTTTCATAAGATCTCTGATCTCTGTAAGGAGTTTCTCCTCAGCTGATGGCTCTGCAGCCTCTTCTTCAGCTTCCTCTTCCTTCTTACGAAGTGAGATCATCTTGTTCATGCCCTTAAGCATAAGGAAAAGAACAAAAGCAAGAATAATGAAGTTAATGATTGCCATGATAAATGCACCGATACCGAGCTCTGCCTCACCAACCTTAACAGTCCATCCTTCAAGTCCTCCTGTTGTAAAGCAACCGATGATCGGGTTAATGATATGCTCTGTAAGTGCATCAACGATTCCCTTAAATGCACCACCGATGATTACACCGATAGCCATATCCATTACATTTCCCTTAAGTGCAAATTCTTTAAATTCTGCCAATAACTTCTTCATTTGAATATCTCCTTCCCCGACTGAAATGATAATGGTTCTGTATTAGAAAACCAAGTAAAATTATAATATTATTGTCATTTAATTACAAGAAGAATAACAAAAAACAGCTGTCCGATGAACGAATCAAAACAACTCATTCATCGAACAGCACTTTAAAACTAATGGTATTTCGATACAATCGATATCTGATTAAATCTTATAGTCTATCGATACGACCGATAACTGATTAAATCTTAGTAATTAACGATCTTTCCGAAATCAGCCTTAAGTGAAGCACCACCTACAAGACCGCCATCGATATCTGGCTGTGCAAAAAGCTCTGCTGCATTACCTGCATTTACAGAACCGCCGTACTGGATGCGAACTGCTTCAGCTGTAGCATCATCATAGATTTCAGCGATGCACTCACGGATGCCCTTGCAAACTTCTTCAGCCTGCTCTGTTGTAGCTGTCTTACCTGT
>CAMJHQ010000066.1 GCA_946405625.1 uncultured Lachnospiraceae bacterium
CTGCCTGCTGTGCATACTGCTGACCTGCATCATATGCCTGCTGGCCGTACTGCTGTGCCTGGTCTGCTGCCTGCTGTGCATACTGCTGACCTGCATCATATGCCTGCTGGCCATACTGCTGGTTCGGATTGAACTGCGGACCACCGTACTGCTGGTTCGGATTCATGCCCTGCATATTTTCATTATCACTCATAGAAACCTCCTCACTAACACAAATCGCCCAATAATGTTACATATAATTCGAATCACTATCGTCATTATAAAAGCACTTTACGATAATAAAATCATCCGTTTTAATGAACTGTTATTCCTATATATTATTATAAAAATACCCTCCTTACAGGTTTGTCCTGTAAAGAGGGTACATATAAAACAATATTGCCACATTTTTCGTATTATTATTATTTCTCCATTACAGAAGCTTCTGCAATTCGGGAAGAACCCCCTTGAGGCGTTCATCACTCAATCCAAAATCCATTTCTTTATAGCTCCATGCTGCTCGTCCTATTCCAAACTTCTCAAAGGATTTCGATATAAATTCATACCATTTCACTGTATCTTCCGGAGTTGCATTTTCTATAACTCCGTACTCACCGCAGTAAAGAGATACTCCTCTTTCTTCTGCAATTTTAACAGCCTCAGCAAAATATTTTTCAAAATATCTCTCATCCAGACACGCCGATTGATCAAAGCTGTCAAAACCTATGGATACTTGAGATATCTGCTCTTTAGTATCTGTTGCAAGTTTACTGTAAGATGCATCTACAGGCACCCTGAAACTTGTATCCATTGTAGGTATCCAATAAGCCCCCTGATGTGTAAAGATAAGAGGCTCATAACAATGAAAATTATAAATTATATTTTCATCATACGGCGGCAGAAGATCCGGAAGTGCTTCAATCGAATTATTATAATAACCGCCGATAAGGATTTTCACATTTGGAGCAATGCTTCTGATTCTCTTAATACACAGAGTTGCAATCTCATTCCAGATATCGCAGAAGGCCTTATCAGTAACCTCATTCAGCAATTCAAAAGCAACGCGCTCTCCGATATTTCCGTATCTTCTCGCAAACTCTTCCCATAATTTATAGAATCTCTCCTGATACTTCTCATTTTCAAAAAAGCCTTTCTCATTTTCGCCGTCATCAAAAGAAAATCCATAGGTCTTATGAAGATCAAGTATCATATTGAGACCATATTTTCCGCACCATTCAATCGCACTGTCTATATACTTAAAACCGTCATCAGAGTATATTCCGTCACCGGTTTCAACAAGATTATAATCCACCGGAATCCTGACATGATCAACGCCCCATCCACTGATGGCTTTAATGTCTTCTTCTTTGATAAAGTTATCATATCTGTCTTTTGTATGATCACATTGAGAGAGCCAACCTCCAAGATTAACTCCATGCATATAACCTTCCCATTTTTTCATAACTATAATTACCTCCTGAATAGCTATGCTAAACAATTGCATTACAACAAGTCTATTATAAGATATAATAAATGTATATCACTCTTACATCAAAAATATTAAATTGATGAATAATTATCAGGGAGACTGCCCATGAAAAACAAAGAAATAATAAATGATCATCTCCGTGTATCAGAAGAATCCGAAATCCATAGAGATACCGCGGAAGAGTTAGAATTCTTCCATGCTGTTTCCGATGGTGATATGGACTTCGTTCACAAGAACTGTGAAGAACACAGATTTCTTGATGATACCGGTGTCGGGCAATTGTCAACAGATCCCGTTCTCAATCTGAAATACCATATGGTCGTTACTGCCGCGCTTATAACACGTATGTGTATTGCACACGGGCTCGAAGCGGAACACGCATTCAGAATGAGTGATTTCTATATCAGAAAACTCGACGACGCAAAAAACAAAGAGGCCGTAGAAGCAATACACAACTGCATGGTACTTGATTTCACGGGTAAAATGCGCCTTATCAGAAGAGATAAGGGATTGTCACGTCCGATAAGTAAATGCGTTGACTATATATATTCTCATATTCATGACCGCATTACTGTAAATGATCTTTCAGAACATACCGGCGTTTCATCCAGTTACCTTTCACGTCAGTTTCCCAAAGAACTAGGCCTTCCCATAAGTGATTATATAAAAGAGAAGAAAATCGAAGCCTCACAGGAAATGTTGAAAAACACAGATGACAGTCTGAGCGAGATAGCCCTTAGTCTTTCCTTCTCATCACAGAGTCATTTTATCAAGATTTTTAAAGATATCGTCGGCATAACGCCAAAGAAATACCGGTCACTAAACGGATACAGCAGCTGGACATAAAAGTTTACCCGAGCATCAAAGTTTGACTTGATACTAGTTGGATCAAGCCTGCTGTAACCGAGCCTCAAAGTTCGACTCGATACTAGTTGGATCAATCCTGTTGTAACCGAGCCTGATTTCCGTCTTATTATTTTAATTGGATCAAGCCTGATCTCCGGTTATTATTCCGAAGATCAGGCCGGGTAAAAATAAAGAGGGGTTCTTTACTGAACTTTCTCCAGTCTGACATTTGTAATATGGATAGTTGCAGTCGAATCCTGCTTACCCATGTTAAATTCAACTCTTCCTTTATCATCATCCGCTTCTTCCATATCAAACTCAAAGCTGTAAGTCTGCCATTCCCCCGTCAGTTCAACCTTTGTGTCAGGAAAATATCTTATCCAGTCAACTTCAGGAGCAGTAACTGCCGTTATCATGGTTCTGTCTTCATCTGCATATGCATCAAAGGTCAGTCTGTACTTTTCGCCTTTATGAAGCGGCATATCCGGCTGAACAAGCTGTACACTGTATTCCTCAGAGCCTGCATTTGTTGACGATATAACTATCTCATCTCCTTTAATCTCAGCATTTCCTTCACCGCCGTTCAAAAGAAGGAATTTCCAATCAACATTATCCGTCAGATCTTCCTCCTCGGAAAAGCTGCTGTTATTCACATAATTGCCTGTCTCGTCAGGTTCACGATCATTGAAAACCTTTACCGGCTTTTCTACATTTTCATCATAGCTGCCTTTCTGATATACATGAACATAGTCCACATACATAGCCGCACGCTCATCGAATATAGTCGTCTCATCAGGATATCCCGGCCATGAACCGCCGACAGCAACATTAAGTATCATATGGAAAGGCTGATTAAACGGAGCAGGATAAGGCTTCTCCTCTTCCCCATCTCTCTTTGTAAACCAGTCATTATTCTCATAGAACAGATTTCCGTCTACATACCATCTGAACATTCCCGGTTCCCATTCAACCGCAAAGATATGATATTCCTTGGAAAAATCCCCACCATCGTGCAGTTCATAAGTACCCTGCTTCTGTGTATGAGGCTCCCCGAAATGCAGTGTTCCGTACTGTCTGTTAGTAGAATCACCGAGAACCTCCATGATATCAATCTCTCCACACTTCGGCCACTGACCGTACAGATTCTCATCAGTAGGCATCATCCAGAAAGCAGGAAGGAAGCCCTTTCCTTCAGGAACCTTTAACCTGGCTTCAAATATTCCGTATGTAAAATCATGTTTTCCCGATGTATTTACACGTCCGGAAACATAACTTCCGTCATCGTTTTTTACAGGCTGGATTATCAGCTCTCCATCTTTAACAAAAGCATAATCACTGCTTGCAACATATTTCTGCAGCTCACTGTTAACCCATCCGACCTGATGAGCCTCATAGTTCCAGTCATCCTTGGAAAGCTCACCCTCATAAGAATTGAATTCGTCTGCCCATACCAGCTTATACTCATCCGTAACATAGCTCATCACTTCATAATCAGCTGATTCCTGTGCTCCTGTTTTTACAGAATCTCCCGATTTTCCGGCAGATTCTGCATCAGATTCACTTTTCTGCCCTGATTTATCTTTACCTGTTCCCTCCGAGTCTGCTTCAGATACATTTTCATCCGAAGCATCGGATACGGTTTGGGTTGCAGTTTGGGTTGCGGTTTCTGTTACATTTTCTGTCGCCGAAGCTATTTCAGAAGAAGTATCCGCTCCGCCCTTAGCTCCGCAGCCCGTTACAAGTAACGCTGCAATGATCGACCATGCCAAATAAGACTTCTTTTTCATTTACACACCTTCCTCATACCTGATTTTTCTTCCTGTATTTTCTTCCTGTATTTTTACATACTTTTCATTCCGGCTAACCACTGTAGTCTTTTCGCCTGCTTGGTTAGCTTTTTTTGCTTATGCAGACTATATTTCCCGTCATCCCGGCTAACCGCTACAGTTATTTCGCATGCATGGTTAGCTTTTCTACTTGTGCAG
>CAMJHQ010000067.1 GCA_946405625.1 uncultured Lachnospiraceae bacterium
ATTTTGCAAGATGCTATACGGAGTTACAGCTCAGAACTAAGGATATGGATGATCTAGCAGAGATAGGTAGAGCAAATCATATTGGATACGAGAAACAACAGGAAGAAAACCGTGCCAAAAGAGATATTATTCCGAAAGGTAAATGTAAAATTTTTGATGAAGCATATGAGAGACTGATTAAGCTTCAGGAACTTGATCTTGCAGCAGTTAATGTAAATATGTTTATGGCTTATAATAATCAGCTGATTAATGATGGTTGTGGTCTTTTTAGGGGGAGACAGATTCTGCCATTCGAGCATTTATCCAGATTTCAGGATGATCGAATAGGAAAATCATTATAGTTTTTTTGATTTTGAAAGAGGGGTTACTATGGCGGCATTTGACAGAATTAGTAGTGGTATATCGGAAATGGATACAGCTCTTGATAACATTAGATTGGGGGATAATGTTGTATGGAGGGTATCTGATCTATCTGAGTTTAAGCTCTTCATGGAGCCGTATATTAAGCAGGCAATAGAGGATAAAAGGAATATCATATATTTCAGATTTGCAAGTCATGAACCATTGCTGGAGGAGAGACTTGAGATTAAGCGGATTGATGTGCCGCTTTCTCATAGATTTGAGACATTTACAGTAGATATTCATAATGAGATAGAAAAAGCAGGGAGAGATGCTTTTTATGTTTTTGACTGTTTGTCTGAACTTCAGGCTGCATGGGCGACTGATCTCATGATGGGGAATTTTTTCCGTGTAACTTGTCCATTTCTTTTTATATTAGATACAGTTGCATTTTTTCCGATAATAAGGGGAAAGCATTCAGTTCAGGCGATTAATAAAATCCTTGATACGACTCAGCTTTTTTTAGATGTTTATTCGGATAAGAAAAATATTTATGTAAGGCCTGAAAAGGTATGGAACAGAAACTCTGATACTATGTTTCTGCCACATACCTATAATCCAGAAAGTGGAGAATTCAGGCCCATTCTTGATGGCGTAAAATCCAGCAGATTTTATCAGACATTAGGCCTCGCTCAGCGCTCTGCAGAAGAACAGTATTCTGATTCCTGGGATAAATATTTTATTCGTGTAAAAATGCTCAGGGAAAATGGAATAGATATAACTAAAGAGTGTAGCAGAATGTGCAATATTATGATGACACGTGATGCGAAAATGCGAGAGATGGTTAAGAAGAATTTTACTCCTGAAGACTATTTTGCGGTACGTGATCACATGGTTGGAACTGGCATGATTGGAGGTAAGTCCTGCGGCATGCTGCTGGCAAGAGCTATCATAAGGAATAAAGAGCCTGATATTAGTGAAGTGCTTGAACCGCATGATTCATTTTATGTGGGTTCAGATATGTATTATACCTACATAGTAGATAATAATCTGTGGGATATTAGGATAAAGCAGAGAACAGAGGAGGGATACTTCACACTTGCGGATGAATTTGCGAGTAGAATAATGGAAGGCTCATTTTCATCAGCAATGAGAGAGCAGTTTATTCGTATAATAGAGTATTATGGTCAGGATCCTTATATAATTCGCTCCAGTAGCATCCTAGAGGATGGATTCGGAAATGCATTTGCGGGGAAATATGAATCTGTATTTTGTGCTAACAGGGGCAGTCTTGAAGAAAGACTGAACGAATTTGAACATGCTATAAAAGTTGTATATGCAAGTAGCATGAGTCTTTCTGCACTGGATTATAGAAATAGGCGAGGGCTTGCCGGACGAGATGAGCAGATGGCACTTCTGATTCAGCGCGTATCAGGCTCCTATTACGGAAACTATTATATGCCTTGTGCGGCAGGAGTCGGTTATTCATACAGCCCTTATCGTATAATGAAGGATACGGATCCAACTGCGGGAATGCTTAGACTTGTTATGGGACTTGGAACCTCAGCGGTTGATAGAACTGAAGGCTCTTATCCAAGAATAGTAAATCTGGATATGCCTGAAAAATCATCATATTCCTCATCTGCAGATAAACATAAGTTTTCACAGGGGAAAGCTGAAGTTATTAATATGACTACGCGTGAGCTGGAGAAAATGTCATATGAAAAAATGGAGCAGGATATACCAAAGTATCTTGAGAAGATTCTGTTGGAACATGATACTGAAGCAGAGTCAAGACTTAGGGAAATGGGACGGCGTAGAGAGGTTAAATTCATTTCCTGTAAGGGACTTGTAGCAAATTCACCTCTGATGGATCAAATGAGGAGAATGCTTCACCGTATACAGGAAGAGTATGAGTATCCGGTAGATACCGAATTTACTATTAATATTTCGGAAAATGGGGAATACTCCATAGACCTGCTTCAATGCAGACCTCTTCAGGTTCAAAAAGGTAAAACTGGAAATGTAGTGCCAGAAGATATTCCAGAAGAAAGAATCCTGCTTGAAAGTGTAGGAACTTCTATGGGTATTTCCAAGACCTCGTCACTTGATCTGATCGTCTATGTAGATCCAGTAAAATATTATGAACTGCCTTTTAAGGATAAAGATCTTGTGGCAAAGCTTATAGGAAAAATAAATTGGCATTATCGAGATATGGATAAGCACATGATGCTGATAGTTCCCGGAAGGGTTGGAACAACTTCGCCGGAGCTTGGCGTACCGACTTCATTTGCGGATATAAGTGCATACGACATTATATGTGAGACTGAAGAATCCAGGGCCGGATATAATCCTGAACTTTCCTATGGTAGTCATATATTTCAGGACCTTGTAGAAGCAGAAATTCTTTATACAGCGATTTTTCAGGGGGAGAAGACTAAAAAATATTCGCCGGAAAAACTTACAAGCTCAAAGGATTTGATAAATGAGTTTGATTATTCAGATGTGCTGGAAGGTGTGATTCATATTTATGACGTATCAGACCGAAAGTGTGAAGTATATAATGATGTTGCAAGTGAACATCTGCTAATAACGTGTTAGTTTTTTGAAGCATGATTTCTTGGTTGGCTTTCTAAGGCTGTGCAACCGGCAGAAAACCAGCTTTTACCTGCTCATGATGCCTGGGGATAAGAAGTTTAAAACTAAGGAGCTTTCATCCCAGATTAATTCTGCCAGACTCTCATTTGCGAATCCCGAAGATATGTTGAAATATCTGGATATTGAACCGGGTGCGGTGAGCATCATGGGACTGATGAACGATAAAGAACACGTGGTTAAACTTCTCATTGATGAGGATGTTTTGAAGGATGAAAACTTGGGCTGTCATCCTTGCGTCTGTACATCAAGCCTTAAGCTGAAGACTGCGGATGTCATAGAAAAGTTCTTGCCTGCAACAGGGCATGATTATCAGACAGTACATTTGGTGGGAGCGGATTAAACTATTGTTAAAAGGAAAACTGAAGGAAAAAAGTAAGTGATCCCAATGCTGTTATAGAAAGACA
The DNA here is from genome assembly GCA_946405625.1 of uncultured Lachnospiraceae bacterium. GTDB lineage: Bacteria > Bacillota > Clostridia > Lachnospirales > Lachnospiraceae > Eubacterium_Q. The sequence goes on from CAMJHQ010000067.1 coordinate 3,402, forward strand.
AGGGAAAAAGGTTATTAATATCCTTGCTGATCAATACAGCGATACGTTCTTTTGGCTGTATGAGTCCAGACTTAAGTGAGTAACATATATTGGCAATAAGATAATATATTGCCGATATATGTTATTTATTTTGTAAATATAATACATTTCGATTTAGTAATGTCTAGTAATGTTGTCAAAATGTGTTTGTGGATTATACTTGAGGTAAATTAAGCCTTTATTTATGCGGTATATGAAGATTGTGTAGCCATTTACAATATACTTGACATTTCGATTATGGTAATATTTAGTAATGTTATCGAAATGTTATTGTAATGTATCGAAATGTTCGATAAATTGTATTATGCGGAGGATAGCGAGACAAGTGAAGCTGGAATGTCTGATTCTGAAAGAGTAATTGCAATGTTGGAAGAAGAAGTGACAAATCTCCAAAGGCTCTAATTAAGTTGAAAAGAAAATGAAAATCGAGGAAAAAATAATGATAAATGTACTATTTGTCTGCTGGGGCA
>CAMJHQ010000068.1 GCA_946405625.1 uncultured Lachnospiraceae bacterium
CCATGCATTTCAGGCTATGCTGATACCTTACAGTAAACCTGATATATCCATTGCGGCAGCTGTAAAGGCTACAAAATAAAAACATCGGGACTATGGCACCGGCCATAGTCCCGATGAGCATATGAGCGCGATCCACGATTGAATGCACAAAGTGCAATATCACAAATCATACGTTGACAACGTATAGGGTACTTTTCAATTGTGGATGTGGTTGGCATACTTGCTGAAAGCAAAGATTCAACATCATATTGGAGAAAACTTAAACAGAGATTGAAAGAAGAAGGAAATGAAACCGTGACAAATTGTCACGCTTTGAAAATGACGGCTCAAGACGGAAAGAAAAGATTGACTGATGTGGGAAATGCAGTGTGACTTCTTCTAATTTGCTTTTCGATGTAAAGGAGAGTGAAAGTGTAATATGGAATATACCTGTGATGAATGTTATGCAATGAGACAACCTCATATTTGTATTTGTATGAACTGTGGTAAGAAAAAAATGGTATCAGTAGTGAAAGAGTTTCAGGATGAGATAATTGCACCCGAAAAGCTGTTTTCAAAAACAGTAAAAGAATATAGAATATAGTCAAAACAGTAAACGACAGTAAAAGAAAATGATTATAGTAAAAATCGGAGACAATATGAAAAATCCTTATTCACTTCAATTTGGTAAAGAGCCGGAAGAATACATATCCAGACTGGAACAGAAAGAAACAGTCATTAATTCATTGCTAAATGATGAAATGCAGATGCATAAAAAGATGCAAAGCAGTGAAGAATAGTGGATTTGTAACATTACAGAACTGTAAGGATTTGTAATGTTAATCAAACGACTGATCTCCAAGATTATTGTATTATGTGTTTGTAAGCGAGAGATACAAAAATGATCGCAAGAAACAATAATATAAATTCTAAGGAGATAAAATACTATGAAAACAACAACATCAATCAAAATCGTAACAGTAACACTTGTTTTACTTGTAGCAGGATGCTTCCTCAGCTTCCTTACAATCAAGAATTACAATCCATTCAATGGTGGCTTCCTTACAGCATTATGTGCAAATGTATGCATCCTCTGCTGCGAGATAGATAGAAAGAAGAGAGAAGATGCAGAAGCAAAGAATGCATCAGACAATATAAATATCAGATAAACATCGGGTTGTGCCAGCCTGCGGGAGTGAATCCACTTCTGTGGGCTCTTTTTATATTTGGTTTACGAGTTTAGTTTTATGTTATAATGGCGTTAGCTTGGTAAAAGAGGATATTTATAGATGGATGAATATGGATTTTTAAACGGAATTTCAGATAAGACTTTGTATATCGGTCTGACTGCTAGTGAGATTAGTCTTTATGCAGGAGAATTCAAAGAGGCTTTTAATGTTAGTTTGCCGGAAAATGTAAGAGATTTTTTGAGAATAACTAATGGCTTCTACATAAATGGCAAAGTATTCTTCTCCATGATTAATGATAACGTTAAGGAGATAAGTCCGCGAGCCACTAATAGGACCCGTGATATCATCGGCTTTAACAGATATTACAGAGGTATGACAGATATCGAAGATTACATTATCCTGGGCAAAGACAGTATCTCGTATTTTGTTTATGACATTGCGTCTGAGAAGTATCGGATATTAACTAACGGAACGCTAGACGTAATAAACGAATTCAACAGTTTGGCACAGATGATACGAGAGGTGTTAGTGTGATTATAGATAGAAAAAGAGAGGCGATAATTAAGCTTGTTGGTAGGGAGTACTACATTTTCTTTAGAACAGAAGGAAAGCGGAGACCCATGGACACAAGAAATCCAATAGAAAATGAATATGGAAGAATTCTGTTCCTGGGAGATGGAGCTTGGTGGGAGCTGGATGACATCTCTGAAGAAGAAGGAGAGAAGATTGTGAAAGAATGGCAGAAAAAGTAAATTTCAGTTTTATAGACGATGACAAATCGGAATTTATTAATCTATGCATTGTAAGAAATTATCAACCGGAAGAAAAATACAATGCAGGAGTTCGGAGGTTAAAAATGAATTATCCTTATACAGTAGGCTTTGGCAAAGTCGATGAAGAAAATAAGCCTTATTGGAACGAAGAGGCACATGAATATCTGATCATCACCACCGACGATGAACAGAACTGCTACAGTCAGACAATCAACGGTAAACAAACGAATTATAAAACTTCAAGAACCGTTCTCGGACACATAGACCTGACCACGGGTGAGCAATACAGTGGAAAGGATGCTGTTTTTTGGGAAATGACTCCTGAGGAACACGATACGGAATTATACAAAAAACTGTTCAAAGGCGGTGTCGTTTATCATATCCGTGCTGCAATGCAGAAGAAAAATGTCGTTCTGTACCCGATTGAGGTCCTCGGCATTGCAGACAGCGAGCCTTTTTTGGAACAGCTATATGCTGCATATGTTGAGGAACGTGACCGTCCTGTATATCTTCAGACAAAAATGTTCGGAGACCTGCTGCTCAACAAGAGGTACAACAGTTTTGACGGGACTTTTGAATATATGGGACATAAAATTGAATTCAGCATCGACAACAGCGATGACGCTACAAAAACTGTTTCCAAACTCGAAGCTTTTGTTCAGGATTTCAAAGCTCATGATGAGAAAATGCGCCGTTTCGCAGCAGAAAAGCTCACTTCTCTTGCAAATGAATGGGCAGATGAAGAAGGCGAAGCACACATTACCGAAGAAGAGTTTTATTCGCTATTAGTTCCGGAAGGTATAGATATGAGGAGCACCGGTCGGTATATCGTATACTATACGGACGGAGGAGCATTCGGCGGTCATTCCGTAGAAGTAAGCGGTAATTCAAAGGGACCTACTAAAGCTCAAATAACTGGCTGACAAATTCAAATTTAATGATGTGATGGGCAAGAAAATCGGAAGTTAAAAACTTATAGGGGATTATCTTACAGTTTATTAGGCAGAGAAAGGAATGGGAATATAAATGTTTTGCAAAATCGATTCGCTTTATATATGCGTTAATGATATGGAACG
>CAMJHQ010000069.1 GCA_946405625.1 uncultured Lachnospiraceae bacterium
TTCATTGAATATATCCACAGTGAAAATGTAATCGAGATAATCCCCATGCTTTGTTTCATCTATATCAATCTGAATATCCTTCGTCAGAAGTTCTATCGCAGCTTCTCTTTCTTCCTGACTGTCTGAACCTGTAAGAGCCTTAGTCTTATAACCTCTCTCATTAAATATTCCACTTAGAGTATCTGCTTCCTTCCTGGAGCTACAGAAGACAAGTCCCTTAACTCTATCGCCCGAGAAACCATAGAAGCTCATCTGCTTAATGATATAATCGACTCTCTTATCTGATACAAGAAATCTAAAGTTTTCCATTTCAGTTTTCTCATCAATTACCACACCGTCTATTTCCATATCGGTTATACCGAAGTAATGGAACGGGCAAAGTAGATTTTCCTCCATAGCCTGCTGAAGTCTAATCTCAAGAGCAATATTATGATCAAATGTTGCGAACACATCAAAGTCATCCGTTCTTTCAGGAGATGCTGTCATACCAAGCCAGAACTCCGGCTCGAAATATTCCATAATCTTCTGATAACTTATCGCTCCTGTTCTATGTGCCTCATCTATTACGATGGTTTTGAAACAGTCCTTGGGGAACTGTGTCATCACTTCTTCTTTTGACATCATTTGCATAGTTGCAAAGAGAATATCCGCATCAGTATCCTTGCTGTTACCAGAAAGAAGGCCGTATGTCTTACTTCGACCAAATACATTCTTATATGATTTCATCGCCTGCTTAGCTATCTGCTCACGGTGAACTATAAAAAGAATACGGTTTGATTTCACTGTGTTATTCTTAGAAACATTCTCAGAATCACCCATAGCATCACGGAGTCCGAATGCAGATGCGTACGTTTTGCCTGTCCCAGTTGCTGATATAAGCAGTGCTTTATCTTCCCCCTGTTCTCGTATCTTTTTCAAGTTATTGATAAAGTCCACCTGCATTGAATTTGGCGAGAGTTTGTATTGTTCCAGAGAAACAACAGGACTATTATCTGCAGCAAGTTTTCTCTGCTTCTTTATAGTCTGATACTTAGTTCTATATTCTTCGATGAAATCCTCATACTTACTTGTATGATTCTTATCACCCCACAACTCATCAAACGCTGACTGTATGTTCTTATACATTTCACCTTCAGTTGTTGATACCATTTTTGTATTCCACTCTTTATTTACAGAAAGAGCTTTGCCGGTCATGTTTGAGCTTCCAATAATGAATGTATAAGTTTCATCACGTTTAAAGATATAGCCCTTTGTATGGAAGCCAATTCTTTCTGTATCAGGAGTCGGTGTAGTTCCGTCTTCTAAAGCTGCACTTTCGCCACCTGTGAATTCTCCATTGGATACTCCTGATAATACTGCATCCTCATGGTACATACGAAGCTCGATATTCTTAAACTCTGCCAACTTATCGAGAGCTTTAGGATCAGTGAACATGTTATAATCAGTTGTAAGGACCTTTCCTGAAACACCTCGCTCTTCCAACTCTTTAAATGTAAGCAACAGAGGTTCTATACCTCCAAGCGTTATAAAAGCAACACTAAAAGTAAAGGAGTCACATCTCTTAAGTTCTTCCTCGATAGATGTGAGTACCTTCACTCCCTTTTTATGATCATTTGATATAAAATCCGGTTTATATGCAGCACTTGATTTATTGGTTGAATCAATAAATGCAGTGGTTGCACCGGATAAGATTTTTTCAACATTCTTACTCATTGAATCATTTACCTCTTCAATATCAACCCTTCACCCTTTGTCCACCGAAGGCATGTATAGATCTCGTCCCTGCCTTTACTCTACCACCCTGAAGGCTTCCCTTTGGAATGAAGAGCTCATCACCGGCATGAAGTACATATTCTTTGCCATCTATTGTTACGATATATTCACCTTCTACACATAGCATATATTCGTCATAATCGTGAGTATGTTCCTTAGATTCTCTGTCAGCCTTATATATCCAAAACGCCATCTGGCTTCCGTCATTTGCTGTATAATAGTAGCCTTCTATATCCGGCGTATTCTGCTGATCCGCAGGTATCATATTCTCTTTTTTAAACATAAATTCTGGAAAGTTCATTTTCTATTCTCCGTTCGATGCATTTTATAATTATATTTCTCATTATTCTAATTCCTTTTCGATAATAATTATCGACTCCTCGTTCTCACCAATCATTTCAACAGAAATCTTTCTTACCTGAGTTGAAAACACCTCGTCAATATCCCTTATCTCTTCATAAGCCGCTTCCATCTCTTCGTTTGTTGGAAGCTTACCAACTGTAATATGTGGCACATATTCAACCCCGATATCATATGACTTAAACTCATTCCCATATAACGTATCATGAATTTTTTTTATAACATCAGCGCCTTTAGTCAGATATAGAGACAGATAGTTCCCCGACGCATCAGTATATTTACCAAAGCCCTTCAGTTCTATATCAAACGGAGCTATCCCCATCAGTCTCTTATTCAGAATATCTGTAACTTCCTCATTACTCATATCGGATTCAAACGGAAATACAATAGTTATATGAGGCCTCACAAGATTGGCAAGAGGATCATATTTGTCACGTATGGAATTTATTATTTCGATATTTTCAAATGTCGGAAAAATCATTATAGTTCTTAAATTCATTTTCAATCTCCGTTCATTATATTCATAATTCCTTAGAATCTATAATTCATCACAA
>CAMJHQ010000070.1 GCA_946405625.1 uncultured Lachnospiraceae bacterium
CTATGACAGCACTTCTCATCTCCTGAAAGAATCGAAGAAATACATTCTATTCCGATATTATTAACAACGCGCCTATAACTTTCTGCATTTAAAGCACATCGAAAGCGGGACCATTTTTGCTTTTTGTGCCTTAGGGCTGTTATCTTCAGTATCCGCTAATGACTTTTCGTCGGTTTGTTCTATCATTTTCTCGATTATAAAACCGGCATCATACAATGCATTAACAAATGTTGAAATCTTTCTGTTCGCAAATGTTACAGTTGTATCATGAACCGGCATCTTTAAGTAGGATTCATCAAAATAGCTGCGAGAAAAGACCAGTTCCCCGTTATCAACAACATCCTCCCCGGTCTCATATGATTTCGCAACACAGTAGTGAAGCGGATGTCCCCAGCTGAATATGAAATAACCACCACTCTTAAGATACGAAGCAGCCTTCTTAAATGTCCCTTCGAGGTCTGTCGTCCAGCCTATTCCATATATTGAATAAACATAGTCAAAATAGTCCTGCGGAATATCACTGTCTGCTTCCATCGGGGCACATATGAGTTTAGGATTGCAGCCGCTCTCCTTTAAGAGCTTCCCGGCATTATCCAATTGTTTTTGCGACAGATCTAATCCCCATAACTCTTCTGCACCTTTATCCGCAAGATATTTGAGCGAATGCCCACTGCCGCAGCATATCTCGAGGACTTTCTTTCCTTCAACCTCCGAAAAAAAATGAAGGTCATCTTCTGTCGCGAATTTGACTCCATATTTCGGCAAAGCTGTAGTTCCAAACCAGAGATCAGCATGATCATCCCAGTATTTTTTATTCTTTTCTATTATCTGTTCTTCCATTATCAGTTCCTATCTGCTATATATTCCAATATAACTTACTATGCGTATTATTTCTTGACTCTCAAAAAATAATGCTCCTCATCCTCTCCGGCTATATATGCTCCGTTATTAAGCATAACCTTTTGAGAGGGAATATTATCTTTATTCACACGAAGGTAGATCTCTTCTTCTGGGACAATGTCTTTTGCAATCTGAATAGTCAGTTTCAATCCTGCTGTTCCATAGCCTTTTCCGCGTTTATCTTTTCGAATACTGTAGCCTATATGTCCGGCACCATTTTTCAAAGCTTCTGTCAAATGATGTCTTATTCTGAATTCACCGACCAGGCAATCCTCATCCCACAAATAGTAATATGTTTCCGGGACAAACCAATCTGGCATATCTACCGGATGTTCGTATGAAATCAGTGCCGGGAGAGCTTTTTCAATATAATCTTCATAGGATATACCCGTATACGGATTTGTTACACCATTCTCATCCGCAGGCAAAGCTGTCGTATATTCCCACTGAGCGTATGCATCTTGCATGTTGATCTTCCGTAATTCCACTTTTTACTCCTTGTTCATTTATCCTGAAATTATCTGTGCCAACAGTATCCTGCAGACTAGGTAAGTGCAGGCTCCTTATCGGCGTCGAGCTTCTTAAGCAATTCCTCTGCAAACTTCTTATACTTAGTGTCGCCTCCGAGATCATTTGCAACCTGAAGGTATTTCCTTGCTCTTTCCGATTCGCCCTTTAAGATAAGAAGTTTTCCTAATGCAAACGAATAGCTGGCTTCGGTTATGGGATAAAGCGGTTTGATGGTGTCCAGTTGTTTCAGATAGTGCTCTTCTGCACCTTCGTAGTTGCCCTGCTGTATCCTCATGTAAAATTCCGCATTTTTGATGGAGGTATCGCAGCCTTCTATATACTTCGGATTCTTCATCTTCTCCATGAGTTTTCGAAGCGCTTCAATCTCTTCATGAGCCTTGTCGAACTGATTGTTCTTCAGGCAGTACTCGATCATTAACCTGTGATATTCAGACTTATAGCTTTTTGTCTTGATCTTCCGGCAGCACTCGTAGACCGAATCATAATCATCAATAGAACCGTAACCTCTTGCAACTACTGAATTGTAGAGCGAAACGACAGGGCCTTTTGCTTTTTTCGCTAAAAGCCTGTTCGTCTCATCAATAAACTTATGTACCTGACAATTGTAGAAGAGGGGAAAAACTTCATTAGAGAATTTTTTTGATGTAAGCCTGGTAAAGATAAATGCATCAACCAAGACCAGCATTATCGTCACGGCCGTTACCGGGATTGCAGGATACCATGAGTGTCTGCATAACAAGAAATCCGCTATGATCATGCCAATGATCTCCACGATTCCTAAACACCAATATACGACATGATATTTTCGATAAATTGAAATCATTAGTTTGTTCTTACCCCCATTTACTAAAGTCCATTTGTTGTACTGCTCTTAACATTATAGTTTAGTCATCCAAGCATTTCTGCATAACATTCGCATCATGATAAGCATTGTTTGCAAACCAGTACTTTTTGTATACTCCAACATCAGAAAATCCCATTTTATGGTAAAGCACTATGGCAGCTATATTATCATATTCTACACACAATTATTCTACTCTTAGTATTTTTACTGATGATTTTCTATACCAAGCTCCAGTCATAAATAAACCTGAAAAAAAACTTTCGATATTATAAATAATCTTTTTATTATTACTGTTAAGCTGCATTTTCGTCTCCTATAAATTACGATTCTGTCATCTTCAATAATCCTGGAATAAAACTAATCATAAGCAATGATCAAAAGCACTGCAGCACAAGCCAGAC